>NZ_JBPKAO010000004.1:0-344635 GCF_051216895.1 Aquipuribacter aurantiacus | reverse complement strand
GAGTTCTCAAGGAGCAGATGCGCACCTTCTCGGCTTTCCCAAGCCGGTCCGGGGCAACTTCGTAACCGTACATCAGCGGGGCGGGCCGGTCAAACTGGCCTGTCCTGCCCGGAGCACCCCGCACCGCACGAACGAAGGCCCTCGCGGGCCGGTCCGAACCGGGTGTGGGTGCCTCACCGCCGTGGTCCGAGGACCTGGCCGGGAGGCCTGTGTTCCGCGCTCCCCGACCGACCGTGTGGTCGTTCGGGCAACGAGTGGAGAAGTTAGTCGGACATCGGCGCGACGGCAAATCGCCTGGTCGTGGCCTCGGGGCGCCCGCCCGGCGTCCCGCCGCGCCGGACGGTCACCCACGGGGCCGGCGGACCCAGCCGCCAGCCCTGGCCCCGGGTGACGCCGTTGGCCACGAGCCACCGCTGCTGCACCGCGGTCTCGACCCCCACCGCGGACAGCTCGAGGCCGAGGTCACCGGTCAACGTCACCAGGCTGTGCAGCACGGCCGTCCTCGCGTCCGGACCGCGATCGTCCTGGTCCTCCCCGGTGACCAGCATCTCCCGGTCCAGCTTGACCCCCTGGACCGGCAGCGCGGCCAGCGTCGACACGGGGACCTGCCCCGTGACGTGGTCGATCACCAGCCTCACCCCCAGGCCGTGCAACCCCGCCAACGTCCGCCGCACCAGGGGCGTGGCCTGGCACACCAACGCCTCCCCCAGCTCCAGGCTCAGCCGACCCGGCGGGCAGCCGGTGCGACGGAGCACGTCGGCCACGTCCTCCACCAGCGCCGCACCGCGCAGGTCCGGCAGCGACACGTTCACCCCGACCACCCGGTCCTCACGTGCCAACGCGGTCACGGCGCACAGCAGGATCGCGTCGGTGACGGCCCGGCGTACCCGGCTGTGGGTCACCTGGTCCAGGAACGACTCCGCCGGTCGGATCTCCCCCTCCGCCGGGAACCACCGTGCGAGCGCCTCCGAGCCCACCTCCGTCCCGTCGACCAGCGACACCACCGGCTGCCGGAACAGCTGCAGCGACCCGTCGTCCAGCGAGGCCTCCAGCTGGGCCTCCACCTGCGCGCGCCGGTCCGCGCGCGCCCGCAGCTGCCCGGCGAACACCTCGGTCCGCGACCGCCCCCTCCGCTTCGCGCGGTACATGGCCGCGTCGGCGCCGGCCAGGAAGTCCTCGGCGACCGTCGACGACTCGTCGCTCANTCCAGCTGGGCCTCCACCTGCGCGCGCCGGTCCGCGCGCGCCCGCAGCTGCCCGGCGAACACCTCGGTCCGCGACCGCCCCCTCCGCTTCGCGCGGTACATGGCCGCGTCGGCGCCGGCCAGGAAGTCCTCGGCGACCGTCGACGACTCGTCGCTCACGGCGATGCCGATGCTGCCGGAGACCACGACCGGGAACCCGTCCAGCTCCAGCGGTTGCCGGACCGCCTGCGCCATCCTGCGGGCGCACCGGCGGGCCCCGGTGACCCCGGTCGCCGGGAGGAGGGCGACGAACTCGTCCCCGCCCATCCGCGCCAGGTGCTGCCCCGGCCGCAGCGCGGACCGCAGCCGGTCCGCCGTCGCCCTCAGCAGCTTGTCGCCCACGTCGTGGCCCAGGGCGTCGTTGACGGTCTTGAACCCGTCCAGGTCCAGGTACAGCAGCGCCAACCGGGTACCCCCGGCGTGGGCCCGGTGCAGCTCCCGCCTCAGCTCCGCCAGCAGCAGCGCGCGGTTGAACAGCCCTGTGAGCGGGTCGTGCGTCGCCTCGTGCACCAGGTCGAGCTCGTCGAGCTTGCGAGCGGTGATGTTGGTGTGGCTCACCACGGCGCCCAGCCGCTGCCCGCCGTTGCGCACCTCGCGCAGCGGCACCACCGAGACCTGGAACCAGCGCTGCTCCTGCGGTGACGAGCACTCGTAGTCCATCGTGAACTGGTCCACCTCGCCCGAGCACGCCCGTCTGATGCCGTCGGCGACGTCGAGCGCCTCCTCGCGCTCCGCCCCCCTCGCCGACCGGCACACGGCCAGGTAGTCCGCCCCCACCCCGCAGGTCGGCTCCTCGCCACCGTTGTCCAGGCTGAAGCGACGCCACGAGCGGCTGACCGCCACGATCCGACCGCCGGGGTCGACGACGGCGGTGTGGGCCGGCAACGAGTCCAGCACCGCGGCCAGCAGGTCCGGGCGCGAGGAACGACCCTCTCCTGACGCCACGGGCCACCTCCTCCAACGGTGTGGTGCTCCGCCCGCAAGCATGCCCCTGCCGACCGCCCGGCACCAGCGCCGCCGGCGGGCTCGGGCCCGGGCTCAGGCCGCGCGGTCCGCCAGCGCCTGGGCGACCGCCGCCAGCGCCCGGGTGGCGGGTGCGTCGGGCAGCGGCGCCAGGGCGGCCACGGCGTCGTCGGCCCAGCGCCGGGCCACGGCCTGGGCCTCCTGGGTCGCGGGGTGCGCCCGGAGCAGCCGGACGGCCTCGGCCAGGTCGGCGTCGTCGGACAGGTCACCGTCCAGCATGGCCAGGAGGGCCCCCGACCCCGGAGGGGCGCTGCCGACCGCCACGTCCCGGCGCAGCAGCAGCACGGGCATGGTCGGGACGTGCTCGCGCAGGTCGGTCCCCGGCCGCTTGCCCGAGTCGCCTACGTCTCCCACCAGGTCCAGCACGTCGTCGGCCAGCTGGAACGCCACGCCGACCTTCTCGCCGTACGCCACCAGGACGTCGAGGGTGGCCTCGTCGGCCCCGGAGAACATGCCGCCGAAGCGGGCCGACGTCGCGATCAACGACCCGGTCTTGTCGCTCAGCACGCCCAGGTAGTGCTCGACCGCGTCCTGCCCGTCGCGCGGGCCGACGGTCTCGCGCATCTCCCCCAGCACCAGCCGCTCGAAGGTGGTCGCCTGGATCCTCACCGCCTCCGGCCCCAGACCGGAGCCGATGGTCGAGGCCCGCGCGAACAGCAGGTCACCGGTGAGGATGGCCACGGTGTTGCCCCACACCTCCTGCGCCGTCGGCACCCCTCGCCGGTGGGTCGCGGAGTCGATGACGTCGTCGTGGTAGAGCGTCGCGAGGTGCGTCAGCTCCACGACGACCGCGGCGTCGGTCACCGCCGGGGTCGGTGTCCCCAGCTGCGACGCCAGCAGGCACAGCAGCGGTCGGGTGCGCTTGCCCCCGGCGCGCACGAGGTGGCTGCCCGTCGCCGCGGCCAGCGGGTCGGCGCTGCGCACGGCGTCCACCACGGCCGCCTCGACGTCGACCAGCCCCTCGGTGAGCCGTTCGAGCAGCCCCTCGTCGTCGATCCCGTACGACACCAGCCGGGACAGCTGGTCGGGCCCGCCGCTCATCGTCGGCCCATGTCCGCCACGAGGCTCACAGCGCGAACAGCGCGGACGACTCGGCCAGCCTCAGCAGCGGGGAGGGCAGGACGCCCAGCAGCACCGTCGCGGCCACCGTGACGGCGAGGACGCCGGTCAGGGCCGCGCTGGGGGTGGCGACACGGACGCTGTCGTCGGGGGCGTCGGCGAAGTACATCGACACGATGATGCGCACGTAGAACACCACCGCGACGGCGCTGGCGACGACACCGACGATCGCGAGCACCTCGGCCCCGCCGTTGATGGCCGCACCGAACACGGCCACCTTGCCGACGAACCCGCTCGTGAGCGGGATGCCGGCCAGGGCCAGCAGGAACACCGAGAACATGGCGGCGAACAGCGGCGACCGACGGCCGACGCCGGCCCACGACGAGATCGTCGTCGCCTCACCACCGGCGTCCCGCACCAGGGTGAGCGCGGCGAACACCCCGATCGTCGTGATGCCGTACGCGAGCAGGTAGAACATCGACCCGCTGACGCCGCTCACGTCCAGGGCCAGGACGCCGGTGAGGATGAAGCCCGCGTGCGCCACCGACGAGTACGCCAGCACCCGCTTGATGTCGTCCTGGACCAGCGCGACCACCGAGCCGAGCACCATCGTGGTGATGGCCACCGCCCACAGCACCGGCTGCCAGTCCCACGGGTTGTCCGGGAACGCGACGTAGAGCACGCGCAGCAGGGCGCCGAACGCGGCCACCTTGGTCGCCGCGGCCATGAAGGCCGTGATGGAGGTCGGAGCGCCCTGGTACACGTCCGGGGTCCAGGAGTGGAACGGGGCCGAGCCGACCTTGAACAGCAGGCCGACCACGAGCAGCCCGAAGCCCATCAGCAGCAGCGGGTCCTGACCGACGGTCGAGCGGACGGCGACGGCGATGTCGGGGAGGGCGATCGAGCCGGCGAAGCCGTACAGGAACGCCGCGCCCATGAGGAAGAACGCCGAGCTGAACGCGCCCAGCAGGAAGTACTTGAGCGCGGCCTCCTGGCTGAGCAGACGACGGCGCCGGGCCAACCCGCACAGCAGGTACAGCGGCAGGCTCAGCACCTCGAGCGCGACGAACATCGTCAGCAGGTCGTTGGACGCGGGGAAGGCGAGCATGCCCAGCACCGCGACGAGCAGCAGCGGGTAGACCTCGGTCTGCTCGAGACCGGCCTTGCGGGCCGCGTCCTCGCCCGGTGAGCCCGGGATGGCGGACGCCTGGGGCGCGAAGCCGCTCTCGCCGTCGACCTCGTCACCCACCAGCACGACGCCGATGACCGCCAGGACGAGGATCGTGGCCTGCAGGAACCGGGTCACGCCGTCCACGGCGATGGAGCCCGAGGCGGTGATGACGTCGTCGGCGCTCCAGGTGGCCACGAGCGCGGCGAGGGCCGCGAGCAGGCCGAGGACCGACAGCACGACCTGCGGCACCCGGCGGGCACCGCGGGGCAGGGCGGCCTCGAGCGCGACCGACACCACCGCCACGCCGGCCACGATCAGCATCGGCGAGGTGGCCAGGTAGTCGATCTCCGGGGGCGCGATGGAGCCGGCCGTGCCCGACAGGGGCAGCGTCAGCGCCGACGGCAGTGACGACGGAACGGTCACGAGGGACGCGAGGGCGCTCACCCGTCACTCCCTTCGGCGACGAACAGCGGGGCGGGGTCGGTCATGCCGGTCTGCTCCATGGTCCGCTCGACCGCGGGGGTCAGGATGTCGAGCACGGGCTTGGGGTAGAAGCCGAGGCCGATGATGACGGCCAGCAGCGGGGCCACGACGAACGCCTCCCGCGGGACCATGTCACGGCTGCGCGGCTTGGCGCCGGGCGGGTCGGCCAGGGCGGGCACCGTCTCGCCGGTCATCATCCGCTGGTAGGTCCACAGCACGTACAGCGCCGCCAGGATGATGCCGAGGGTGGCGACGACCGCGGCCCACGGGTAGCGCTCGAAGGTGCCGACCAGGACCAGGAACTCCGAGACGAAGCTCGACAGGCCCGGAAGCGCGAGGCTGGACAGACCGGCGACGAGGAACGCGCCGGCCAGCAGCGGCATGACCTTCTGACCGCCGCCGAAGTCGGCGATCAGGCTCGACCCACGACGGGTGGCCAGCATGCCGGCGACCAGGAACAGCGCGGCCGTGGAGAAGCCGTGGTTGACCTGGTAGAGCGCGGCACCGCTCTGGCCCGCGGTCGTCATGGCGAAGATGCCGAGGACGATGAAGCCGAAGTGGCTGATCGACGTCCAGGCGATGAGGCGCAGGACGTCCTTCTGGGCCAGCGCCACCAGGCCGCCGTAGATGATGGACACCAGCGCCAGGACGATGATCACCGGCGCGGCCCAGCGGGACGCCTCGGGGAACATCGGCAGCAGGATCGTCAGCATGCCGAACGTGCCGACCTTGTCCAGCACGCCGACCAGCAGCACGGCCGCACCGGGCGGGGCCTGGGCGGCCGCGTCGGGCAGCCAGGTGTGCACCGGCCACAGCGGCGCCTTGACGGCCAGGGCCACGAACAGGCCGAGGAACAGCCAGCGGCTGCCGGGCACGGCGTCGAGGGCGACGAGGTTGTCGAGCAGGAAGCCGTCGCTCCCGCCGGGGCCCGTGACGTAGATCCCGATGACCGCGGCGAGCATGACCAGACCGCCCGCGAGGGAGTAGACCAGGAAGGTCGTGGCCGCCTCGCGGCGCTTGGGCCCTCCGTAGCGGCCGATCAGCAGGTACATCGGCAGCAGCATGACCTCGAAGAACACGTAGAACAGGAACAGGTCCCGGGCGGTGAAGACGCCGATGACGAGCGCCTGCAGCACGAGCACGAGCACGAGGAACTGCCCGTCCACGCGGCCACCGGCGGCGGGGCCGAGGTCACGCCAGGACGCCAGCAGGCAGACCGGCACGAGGACCGCGGTGAGCGCGACCATGGACAGCGCGATGCCGTCCAGGCCCAGCGCGTAGCTGACGCCCAGCTGCGGGATCCACGACACCTGCTCGGTGAACTGGTAGGTGCCGGCGTCGGCGACGTCGAATCGCAGCGCCAGCACGATCACCAGGACCAGCGTGGCCAGCGAGAAGCCGAGGGCGACGAGCTTGGCGGCGTCGAGGCGTGCCTTGGGCAGCACTGCGACGACGACGGCCCCCACCAGGGGGAGGACGAGGGCTGTGGTCAGCCAGGGGAACACGATTCGCCTCTCAGATCTGCGTGATCAGCAGGGCGCCGACCACGAGGGCCACGCCGGCGAACATGGACAGGGCGTAGGAGCGCACGAACCCGGTCTGCAGGCGCGACAGTCCGGCGCCGGCAGCGCGGATGCTGCGCGTCAGGCCGCCGACGGCGCCACGGGAGACCAGGTCGTCGTCAAGCTCGCCCATGCCGCGCACGAACGCGGTGCCGGTGGTGACGAAGGCGATGTCGTTGACGTCGTCCTGGTACAGGTCGGCCCGGGCCGCGCGGGTGAGCGCGTTGCCGCGGGGTGCGACGACCGGGACGTCCTGGCGCAGGTACTGCAGGTAGGCCAGCAGGACGCCGACGGCGATGAGCACCAGCACGACGACGGTCACCAGGTCGAGGTCGACGACGGGGTCGAGGTCGGCCGGGGTCGTGAACACGGGCTCGAGCCACGCCTCCAGGGCGCCGGTCCAGTACAGGACGCCGCCGAGGAACGCGGAGCCGATCGCGAGGACGACCATGGGCAGCGTCATCAGCCAGGGCGACTCGTGCGGGTGCGGGGCGGGCGCGTCGGTGCCGTCGTGCCAGCGGCGCTTTCCGTGGAAGGTCATGAAGTACAACCGCGTCATGTAGAACGCGGTGATGCCGGCCCCGATCACGGTGACCGTGCCGAAGACCCAGGGCTGCCAGCCCTCGCCCCGGAAGGCGGCGTGGATGATCTCGTCCTTGGACCAGAAGCCGGACAGCGGGGGGAACCCGATGATGGCCAGCCAGCCCGCGGCGAACGTGATCCAGGTGATCTTCATCGCCCCGCGCAGCCCGCCGAAGCGGCGCATGTCGGTCTCGTCGTTCATCCCGTGCATCACCGAGCCGGCGCCCAGGAACATGCCGGCCTTGAAGAAGCCGTGGGTGAGCAGGTGGAAGATCGCGAAGACGTAGCCGATCGGGCCCAGCCCGGCCGCCAGCATCATGTAGCCGATCTGCGACATGGTCGACGCGGCGAGGGCCTTCTTGATGTCGTCCTTGGCCGAGCCGACGATCGCGCCGTACAGCAGCGTGATCGCACCCACGACGGCGACCGCGAGGGTGGCCGCCGGGGCGCCCTCGAAGATCGGGCCGGAGCGGATGACGAGGTAGACGCCGGCCGTGACCATGGTCGCCGCGTGGATCAGCGCGGACACCGGCGTGGGGCCGGCCATGGCGTCGCCCAGCCAGGACTGCAGCGGGAACTGCGCCGACTTGCCGCAGGCGGCGAGCAGCAGGAGCAGGCCGATGATCGTCAGCCAGGTCTCGCTGGCGCCGGCGGCCCCGGTCAGCACGTCGTCGAACTGCACGGACCCGAAGGACACGAACATGGCCATGATCGCCAGGGACAGGCCGAAGTCACCGATCCGGTTGACGACGAACGCCTTCTTGGCCGCCACCGCGTACTCGATGCGGTGGTTCCAGAACCCGATCAGCAGGTAGGAGGCCAGACCGACGCCCTCCCAGCCGACGTACATCAGCAGGTAGCTGTCGGCCAGGACCAGCAGCAGCATCGCGGCGATGAACAGGTTGAGGTAGGCGAAGAACCGGCGCCGGTCGACGTCGTGGGCCATGTACTCCACGGAGTAGACGTGGATGAGGGTGCCGACGAACGTGATGAGCAGGACGAAGCTGAGGCTCAGCGGGTCGACGAGCAGCCCGGCGTCCACCTGGAACGTGCCGGCCGGCACCCAGGAGAACCCGGCGACGGAACGCGCCCGCTCCTCGGCGCCGTGACCCAGCACGGAGAAGAAGACCAGCGCGCCGACGACGAACGCGGCGGCCGAGGCGGCGAGGCCCAGCCAGTGGCCCCAGCGGTCGGCGGCGCGACCGGAGAGCAGCAGGACCCCGGCGCTGACGAGCGGGATGACGACGAGCAGCCACGCGAGGGACTCGACGCCGGTGGCGGGGACTGCTTGCAGCCCCGACATCGGGATGACGGCGGACACTGGTGGCCCTCTCAGTACTTCAGCAGGTTGGCGTCGTCGACCGACGCGGACCTGCGGGCTCGGAAGATGGCCATGATGATCGCGAGGCCGATGACGACCTCGGCCGCGGCGACGAGCATGACGAACAGGGCCACGGTCTGGCCGTCGAGGTCGCCGTGCATGCGCGCGAAGGTGACGAAGGCCAGGTTGGCGGAGTTGAGCATGAGCTCGACGCCCATGAACACCACGATGGCGTTGCGACGGATGAGCACCGTCGCGCCCCCGATGGTGAACAGCACCACGGACAGGTAGACCCAGTACATGAGGTCCATGGCTCAGCCCTCCTCGTCGGTGCGCTCGGCGGGCTCGTGCGGCTCGGGCCTGCTCGGCCGGGTGTCGTCGGGTGCGCCGTCCAGGCGGGCGGCGTGCGTGCGGCTGCCTCGCCCGTCCGGGTCCATGTCCTGCTGGATCGCGGGGACGTGCTCGACCAGGGTGCCCGTGGTGAGCGTCTGGCCGCGGGCCTGCAGCACGCGGGACACCGACAGCTCGCTGGGGGTGCCGTCGGGCAGCAGCGCCGGGGTGTCGACCGCGTTGTGGCGCGCGAACACGCCGGGGGGCGGCAGCGGCGTCATCCGCTGGCCGCGCCGGAGCCGGTTCTCGGAGATGGTGCGCTGCGTGGCCCGCTCGCCGGTGCGCTCGCGGTGCGCCAGCACCATGGCGCCGATGGCGGCGACGACCAGCAGGGCCGCCGTCATCTCGAAGGCGAAGACGTAGCGGCTGAAGATGCGCGCGGCGATGCCGGTGATGTTGCCGGCGTCGTTGACGGCGGTCAGACCGACCGGGACGGGCCAGGCCGTCCGGCCGAGCGCGACCAGCACGAAGACCAGGAACCCGGCGGCGGCCAGCGCCCCGGCCAGACGCTGCCCGCGGATCGTCTCCACGAGGGAGTCGGAGGAGTCGACCCCGACGAGCATGAGGACGAACAGGAACAGCATCATCACCGCGCCGGTGTAGACGAACACCTGGACCATGCCCAGGAACGGCGCCTCGAGCGCGACGTAGACCCCGCCGAGGCTGACCATGACCACGGCCATCGACAGCGCGGCGTAGACCGCCTTGCGGGCGAAGAGCAGGCCGCAGGCGGCGAGCACCATGAGCGGGGCGAGGACCCAGAACACGACCGCGTCGCCCGTGCTGGTGCCGGGCTCGACCACGTCGGCGGCCCCGGCGAGCGGGAGCAGCGCGGCGTTCACGCTCCGGCCTGCTGCGGCTCGGCCTGCTGCGCGGCGGCCTGGGCCTTCTCGCGGTCGGAGACCCACGCCCGCTGGGCCTCGGTGGGGCCGGTGACCTCGTTGCGGTAGTAGTCCTTCTCGGTGGTGCCCTCGACCATCGGGTGCGGCGCGGGCAGGTTGCCCTCCAGCAGCGGGGCGAGCAGCTGCTCCTTGGTGAAGATGGTGGCCTCGCGGGTGTGGTCGGCGAGCTCGTACTCGTTGGTCATGGTGAGCGCCCGCGTCGGGCAGGCCTCGATGCACAGCCCGCAGAAGATGCAGCGCAGGTAGTTGATCTGGTAGACGCGGCCGTAGCGCTCACCCGGGCTGTAGCGCGCCTCGTCGGTGTTCTGCGCGCCCTCGACGTAGATGGCGTCGGCCGGGCAGGCCCACGCGCACAGCTCGCAGCCGATGCACTTCTCGAGCCCGTCCGCCCAGCGGTTGAGCTGGTGGCGGCCGTGGTAGCGCGGCTGCGTCGGGCGCGGGCCCTTGCCCTTGGGGCCCTCGGGGTACTCCTCGCTCAGCACCTTGGTGAACATCGTCGAGAACGTGACGCCGAAGCCGGCGACCGGGGCCAGCAGCTCGGACAGCCAGCCGTGCTCGTCAGTGCGGTCCGGGGCGTCAGCCACGCGGAGCCTCCTCATCGGGGGTGGTGGCGGGGGCCGACCCGGAGCCCGCGGGCTCCGCGGGGGCCGCCGCGACGGCGACGGGCTCGCGACGGGCCGGGGTGGCCGTGCCGCCGAGCGTGCCGCGGGAGCGGGTGATGGTCTCGCCGGGCAGCGGCGGCACGGGGAACCCGTCGGCGAACGGGTCGACCTCGCCGGGGGCCTCCTCGTCGTCGCTGATGACCTTGCCGCTGACGTACCAGACGATGACGACCAGCGGCAGACCGATGGCGGCGACGACGATGTACATCTGCTGCTCGGTGAGGACCTCGTACTGGATCAGGCCGCGGACGACACCGAGGAAGATGACCCACGCGAAGGCGGCCTCGATGAGGACCTTCCAGCCCAGGTTCATGAACTGGTCGTAGCGCAGCCGGGGCAGGGCGCCGCGGAGCCAGAAGAAGATGAAGACGATGCCCCACATCTTGATCGTGAACCACAGCACGGGCCAGAACCCGGTGTTGAACCAGACCTCGGCGCCGAACCAGCCGTTGCCCAGGTAGGGCAGCTCGAAGCCGAACACGCTGAACGGGGCGAGCGGCCACGGGGCCATCCAGCCGCCCAGGAACAGGGTGACGGCCAGGGCGGACACCGTGAACATGGCGACGTACTCGGCCAGGAAGAACAGCGCGAACTTCAGGGAGGAGTACTCGGTGTGGAACCCGCCGACCAGCTCGCCCTCGCCCTCGGGCAGGTCGAACGGGGCGCGGTTGGTCTCGCCGACCATGGCCACGAAGAACAGCAGGAAGCTGGGCAGCAGCGGGATGAACAGCCACAGGTCGGCCTGGGCCTCGACGATGCGCGAGGTGGACATCGAGCCGGTGTAGATGAACACGCCGACCAGGGCCAGACCCATGATCAGCTCGTAGCTGATGACCTGCGCGGTCGAGCGGAGCCCGCCCAGCAGCGGGTAGGTCGAGCCGGACGACCAGCCCGCGAGGATCAGGCCGTAGACCCCGACGCTGGCCGCGGCCAGGACGAAGAGGACGGACACGGGCACGTCGGTGACCTGCAGCGGGGTGGTGCGGCCGAAGACCGTCACCTCGGGACCGAGCGGGATGACCGCGAAGGCCACGAACGCCGGCGCCACGGAGATCGCGGGGGCCAGGACGTAGATCAGCTTGTCCGCGCCCTCGGGGACGATGTCCTCCTTGAGGGCGAGCTTGACGCCGTCGGCGAGGCTCTGCAGCAGGCCGAACGGGCCGTGGCGGTTGGGGCCGGGACGCTGCTGCATCCGTCCCAGGACCCGCCGCTCCGCCCAGATCGCGACCAGGACGTTGACGACCAGGAACGCGAACACGGCGACGGCCTTGATGAGGGCCACGAGCCAGGTGTCGTTGCTGAAGTCCGACGCCGGTCCCTCGAGACCGCCGAGCGAGGGCAGGGCCGAGAGCGGCCCAGCGACGTGGCTCACGCCTGGTCTCCTGTCACGAGCTGGTCGGGTGCGGGACCAATTCCTACCAGGTCACCGGCCCCGGCTCCCAACTGCCGAGCCAGCTCCGACCCGCGCGAACGGGTCGGCAGCCAGACCACGCCGTCGACGACCGACGCGTCCAGCACCAGCGGCACCACGACGGCGCCGGCACGGCCGACGACCTGCACCGAGGCCGATCCCGCGAGACCCAGCGAGCCGGCCGTCGCGGGCGACACCCGGGCGTGCGCCCGGTGGGCGGTGCCGGCCAGGTAGGCCTCGCCGTCCTGACCGCTCCCCGCGTCCAGCAGCAGGTGCCAGGTGGCCAGCACGGCCTGCCCGACGCCGGGCTGCAGCGCGGTGCCCGGGGCCACGGTCGGCGCGGCCGGCCGGGCCTCGTCCCAGGAGCCGATCTGCGACAGCTCGTCGCGCAGCTGCAGGGCCTTGGCCGCGCCGAGCTCCACACCCATCAGGCGGGCCAGCTCGTCCAGCACGCCGTGGTCGCTGAGGGCGTCGGTGCTCAGCACCGACTCGAAGGGCCGGAGCCGTCCCTCCCAGTCCATGAACGAGCCGGTCTTCTCGGCCACGGGGGCCACCGGCAGCACCACGTCGGCATGCTCGGACACCGTGCTGCGACGCACCTCGAGGCTGACCACGAAGGACGCGGCCGCCAGGGCCGCCCGGGCGGCGGCCGGGTCCGGCAGGTCGTCCACGTCGACACCGGCCACCAGCAGGCCGGCGCCCTTCTCGGCGGCGTGGGCCAGGATCGCGACGGTGTCGCGGCCCTCGGTGCCGGGAAGGCGCGTCACCCCCCACGCGGCGGCCACGTCGACGACGGCGGCCTTGCTGGCCAGCGGGCGGCCACCGGGCAGGACGTTGGGCAGCGCACCGGCCTCGACGGCCCCGCGCTCCCCCGCCCGACGCGGCACCCAGGCCAGCCGGGCCCCGGTGGCCTCGGCCAGGGCGGCGGCGGCCGACAGCGCGCCCGGCACGGTGGCCAGGCGCTCCCCCACCAGCAGGACGGCGCCCTCGGTGCGGCACGCGGTGGCCACCGGGTCGGCGGCCGTGGCGCGGGCGGCGGCGGACAGCACCTGCGCCTCGTCGCCGGGGGCGGTCGGGACCAGCAGGCCGTCCAGCTTGGCCAGCCCGCGGCTGGCCAGCGGCGCGACGGAGGTCACGGTCAGGCTGCCGCGACGCACCGCCTTGCGCAGGCGCAGGAACAGGATCGGCGACTCCTCCTCGGCCTCGAAGCCGACCAGCACGACGGCCCGGGCCTGCTCGAGGTCGGCGTAGGTGACGCCGATCCCGCTGCCGCCGACGTGGGCGGCGAGGAACTGCTCCTCCTCGGCGGAGCCGGGGCGGGCACGCATGTCGACGTCGTTGCTGCCCAGCACGACGCGGGAGAACTTGGCGTAGGCGTAGGCGTCCTCGACGGTCACGCGGCCACCGACGAGGGTGCCGACGCCGGCGGAGTCACGGGCCGCGGCGAGGCCGCGGGCGGCGACGTCGAGGGCGTCCGGCCACGAGGTCTCGACCAGCTCGCCGCTGACCTCGTCGCGGACCATCGGGACCTGCAGGCGGTCCGGCAGCGTCGGGTAGGTGAACGCCCAGCGGCCCTTGTCGCAGTTCCACTCCTCGTTGACCACGGGGTCCTCGCCGGCGAGGCGGCGCAGCACGACGCCACGGCGGTGGTCGGCGCGCACGGCGCAGCCGGAGCTGCAGTGCTCGCAGACGGTCTCCGAGGAGACCAGGTCGAAGGGCCGGGCACGGAAGCGGTACGCCGCACCGGTCAGGGCCCCGACGGGGCAGATCTGGATGGTGTTGCCCGAGAAGTACGACGCGAACGGCGCACCGGCCTCGTCGAGCTCGGCCGCGCCCTCGGTCAGCGGCGCCCCGGCGAAGTCGAGCACCGCGGTGTCGAAGGTGCCGATCTGCTGCTTGGCGCCGCGCTTCTGCAGGTCGATGAACGTGTCACCCGCGATCTCCTTGCTGAACCGGGTGCAGCGCTGGCACAGGATGCAGCGCTCGCGGTCGAGCAGGACCTGGGTGGAGATCTTGATCGGCTTGGGGAAGGTGCGCTTGACGTCGACGAACCGGGACTCGCCCCGACCGTTGCTCATCGCCTGGTTCTGCAGCGGGCACTCGCCGCCCTTGTCGCAGATCGGGCAGTCCAGCGGGTGGTTGACCAGCAGCAGCTCCATGATCCCGTGCTGCGCCTTGTCGGCCACGGGCGAGGTGTTCTGGGTCTGCACGACCATGCCCGGCGCGACCGTCATCGTGCAGCTGGCCTGCGGCTTGGGCATCTTGCGGACGTTGCCCTCGCGGTCGGGCATCGACACCTCGACCAGGCACTGCCGGCACGCACCGGCCGGCTCGAGCAGCGGGTGGTCGCAGAAGCGCGGGATGGCGATGCCGAGCTCCTCGGCCACCCGGATCAGCAGGCTGCCCTTGGGGGCCTCGACCTCGATGCCGTCGATCGTGAGGGTGACCTGGTCTCCCGGGTCGGCGGCCTCGACCGGGTTGCCGGTCTTCTCGTGGCCGGTGGACAGACTCATGCCATACCTGCCGGTTCGCTCGTGTGGACTCGCTGGTCGTCGGTGAAGACCGTCGCCGCGCGGTACGGGAACAGCTCCCAGGCCGGGGTGGTGGCGCCGGCCTCGAACTCCGAGCGGAAGTACTTCACCGCGCTCGTGATCGGGCTGGTCGCCCCGTCGCCGAGGGCGCAGAAGGAGCGCCCGAGGATGTTGTCGCAGGTGTCCAGGAGGGTGTCGATGTCCTCGGTGGTGCCCTTGCCGGCCTCGATGCGGCGCAGGATCTGCACCATCCAGTACGTGCCCTCGCGGCAGGGGGTGCACTTGCCGCAGGACTCGTGGGCGTAGAACTCGGTCCAGCGCAGCACGGCGCGCACCACCGACGTGGTGTCGTCGAACACCTGCAGCGCCCGGGTGCCGAGCATCGAGCCGGCGGCCATCGTCGACTCGAAGTCGAGCGGGACGTCGAGGTGCTCGTCGGTGAACAGCGGCGTCGACGACCCGCCCGGGGTCCAGAACTTGAGGGGGTGCTCGGGGTCGCGCATGCCGCCCGCGAGGTCGATCAGGGTGCGCATGGTGATGCCGAGCGGGGCCTCGTACTGCCCGGGCCGCTTGACGTGGCCGGAGACGGAGAACAGGCCGTAGCCGGCCGACTTCTCGGTGCCCATGCCCGCGAACCAGTCGGCGCCGTTGAGGACGATCGAGGGGACGCTGGCGATGGACTCGACGTTGTTGACCACCGTCGGACGGGCGTAGAGCCCGGCGACGGCGGGGAACGGCGGCTTGAGGCGCGGCTGGCCGCGGCGACCCTCGAGGGAGTCCAGCAGCGCCGTCTCCTCCCCGCAGATGTAGGCCCCGGCCCCGGCGTGGACGACCACGTCCAGGTCGAAGCCCGAGCCGAGGACGTCGCTGCCGATGTACCCGGCGGCTGTGGCGTCCTCGACGGCCTTGAGCAGGCGGCGGTAGACGTGGAGCTCCTCGCCGCGCAGGTAGATGAAGGCCTTCTTCGCACCGATCGCGAAGCTGGAGATGATGACGCCCTCGATGAGCACGTGGGGGTTGGCCATCATGAGCGGGGTGTCCTTGCAGGTCCCCGGCTCGGACTCGTCGGCGTTGACCACCAGGTAGCGGGGCAGTCCGTCGTCGGGGGGCAGGAAGCTCCACTTGAGGCCGGTGGGGAACCCGGCGCCGCCGCGGCCGCGAAGGCCGGACGCCTTGACGGCGTCGACGATCTCGCTGCGCGGGGTGATCAGCGCCTTGCGCAGCGCCTTGTACCCGTCGTGCGCCTCGTAGGTCTTCAGGGTCCAGCTCTGCCGGGCGTCCCAGAACGCCGAGAGGACGGGGGTCAGGGTGTCGACCATCACTCGCTCCTGCTGTCGCGGTCGCCGGACGGGTTGGTGAACTCGACCGGCGGGGGGCGCCAGCCCTTCTCGCGGGCCAGCTTGAGCCCGACCAGCGAGGCGTCGCCGGCGCCGGGGCCCTCGTCGGCGCGACCGTCGGAGAACCCGGCCAGGACGCGGGACATCGGCTGGAACTCGACGACCTCGTCCGCGCCGCGCGTGGGGCGCACCTTCTCCCCGGCCCGGAGCCGGTCGACCAGGCCGCAGGCCGATCGCGGGGTCTGGTTGTCGAAGAACTCCCAGTTGACCATCACCACGGGGGCGTAGTCGCAGGCCGCGTTGCACTCGACGCGCTCCAGCGTGACCGCGCCGTCCTCGGTGGTCTCGTCGTGGCCCACGCCCAGGTGGTCGCTGACGGCGGCGTAGATCTCGTCGCCGCCCATCACCGCGCAGAGCGTGTTGGTGCAGACGCCCACGGTGTACCGGCCGTTGGGGTGGCGCTTGTACTGCGTGTAGAACGTCGCCACCGCCGACACCTCGGCGTTGGACAGGCCCAGCGTCTGCGCGCAGAACGCGATGCCGTCGGGGCTGACGAAGCCGTCCACCGACTGCACCAGGTGCAGCAGGGGCAGCAGCGCGGACCGCTCCTGCGGGTAGCGGGCGACGATCTGGGCCGCGTCGGTGCGCAGCTGGTCCAGGGTCTCGGGGCTGTAGGCCATCAGCGGTCGACGCCTCCCATGACGGGGTCGAGGGCCGCGACCGAGGCGACGACGTCGGCGACCTGGGCGCCTTCGCACATCACGGACACGCCCTGCAGGTTGGTGAACGACGGGTCGCGGAAGTGCGCCCGGTACGGCTTGGTGCCGCCGTCGGAGACCAGGTGGGCCCCCAGCTCGCCGCGCGGGGACTCCACGGCGGTGTAGACCTGCCCGGCCGGGACCCGGAAGCCCTCGGTGACGAGCTTGAAGTGGTGGATCAGGGCCTCCATCGAGGTGCCCATGATCGTGCGGATGTGGTCGAGGGAGTTGCCGAGCCCGTCCCCGCCCAGCGCCAGCTGCGACGGCCACTTGATCTTGGGGTCGTCGACCATGACCGCCCCGTTGCCCAGCACCTGCAGCTTCTCCATGCACTGCTCGATGATCCGGACCGACTCGTACATCTCGTCGATGCGGATCCGCAGCCGGGAGTAGTTGTCCATGTCGGTGCGGGTGATGACCTCGAAGTCGTAGTCCTCGTAGCCGCAGTACGGCTCGTCCTTGCGGAGGTCGTTCGGCAGGCCCGTCGAGCGGAGCACCGGCCCCGTGATGCCCAGCGCGAGGCAGCCGGCCAGGTTCAGGTAACCGGTGCCCACGAGGCGCTGCTTGAGCGTGGGGTTCTGGGCGCTCAGGTTCTCCAGGTCGCGGATGCCGCGCCGGATGCTGGGGATGAACTCGCGGATGGAGTCCAGCGCACCGGGCGGGATGTCCTGCGCGACGCCGCCCGGGCGGACGAACGCGTGGTTCATCCGCAGGCCGGTGATCTCCTCGAGGATCTCCAGGGCCTTGTCGCGCTCCCGGAAGCCGTCGGTCATCATCGTCGTGGAGCCGAGCTCCATGCCGCCGGTGGCCAGCGCCACGGCGTGGCTGCCGATCCGGTTGAGCTCCATCGTCAGGACGCGGAGCACGCTGGCGCGCTCGGGGACCTGCTCGGTGATGCCGAGCATCTTCTCGATGCCCAGGCAGTACGCGGTCTCGTTGAAGATCGGGGACAGGTAGTCCATCCGCGTGCAGAAGGTGACGCCCTGGGTCCAGGACCGCACCTCCATGTTCTTCTCGATCCCGGTGTGCAGGTAGCCGATGCCCGCGCGGGCCTCGGTGACCGTCTCGCCCTCGACCTCGAGGATGAGCCGGAGCACGCCGTGGGTCGACGGGTGCTGCGGGCCCATGTTGACGACGATGCGCTCCTCGCCCATGCGGGCGGTGTCGACCACGTCGTCCCAGTCGCCGCCGCCGACGGTGACGACGGAGCCCTCGAGGACGTCGTGGTCGGTGGCGCCGTAGGCGTCGGGAGCCCGGGTGCTGCCCGCGCTCGTGCTGGTCGGGCTGCTCGTGTCGCTGCTCACGTGTACTGCCTCCGCTCGTCGGGCGCCGGGACGGTGGCGCCCTTGTACTCGACCGGGATGCCGCCGAGGGGGTAGTCCTTGCGCTGCGGGTGGCCCGGCCAGTCGTCGGGCATGTGGATCCGGGTGAGCGCGGGATGGCCGTCGAACTGGATCCCGAAGAAGTCCCAGGTCTCGCGCTCGTGCCAGTCGTGGGTCGGGTAGATGCTCGTGGTCGAGGGGATGTGCGGGTCGGAGTCGGGCACCGACACCTCGAGGCGGACCCGGCGCACGTGGGTCAGCGACTTGAGGTGGTAGACCGCGTGCAGCTCGCGACCGGTGTCCTCCGGGTAGTGCACGCCGGACACGCCCAGGCTGAGCTCGAAGCGCAGGTCGGGCTCGTCGCGCAGCCGGCGGCAGACCTCGAGCAGGTGCTCGCGCCGCACGTGCAGCGTCATCTCGCCGTGCTCGACGACGACCTTCTCGATCGCACCGGACGCGCTGGAGAACCCGAGGCCGACCTCGTCGAGGCTCTCGCCCAGCAGGTCGGCGACCTCGTCGAAGTACGAGCCGTAGGGGCGCGCGGTGGGCACCGACACCGTGGAGGTCCGCACCAGGCCGGAGTAGCCGGACGTGTCACCGGGGCCGGAGACGCCGAAGAAGCCGGTCCGGGTGGTGACGGGGGTCGCGGCCGAGGGCGTGCCGCTGGGCTCGAGGCCCGCGGTCGTCGCCCGGGTGGACGAGGCGTCGGTGCCGGGGGTGTCCTCGGCCTCGGTGGTGTCCTCGACGACCGGGTCGGTCGACACCTTGGTCGTGGGGTCGAGGCCCTTGTCCTCCGTGCCGGCCACACCGGGCGCGGAGGTACCGGGGTCGCGGTCGCCCGAGGGCGCCGGCTCGTCGACGGGGGCCTTGTCCTTGGGGTCCTTGCCGCCCGCGGGCTCCGTGGCGTCGCTCACCGCAGCAGGCCCTTCATCTGGATGGTGGGGGTGGCGGCGAGGGCCTTCTCCTCGGCCTCCACCTCGGCGGCCCTCTTGTGGGGGCCGAGCTTCTCGCCCTTGATCTGCTCGTGGAGCTTGAGGATCGCGTCCAGCAGCATCTCCGGGCGCGGCGGGCAGCCGGGCAGGTACACGTCGACGGGGACGATGTGGTCGACGCCCTGGACGATCGCGTAGTTGTTGAACATGCCGCCGGAGCTCGCGCAGACGCCCATCGCGATCACCCACTTGGGGTTGGGCATCTGGTCGTAGACCTGCCGCACGACCGGGGCCATCTTCTGGCTCACCCGGCCCGCGACGATCATCAGGTCGGCCTGACGCGGGCTGGCGGAGAACCGCTCCATGCCGAAGCGGGCGATGTCGTACTTGGGCCCGCCCACGGCCATCATCTCGATGGCGCAGCAGGCCAGGCCGAAGGTGGCCGGCCAGACCGACGCCTTGCGGACCAGGCCGACGAGCTGTTCCACCTGTCCCAGGAGGATCCCGGCGGGGAGCTTCTCCTCGATACCCATGCTGTTGCTCCTGTCGGTGGTGCGTGCGGTGCCGGTACGTGCTGGTGCTCAGGACTGGTGCGCGTGCTGGTCCGTCAGTCCCAGTCGAGCCCGCCACGACGCCAGACGTAGGCGTACGCGACGAGGATGGCCCCGACGAACAGCAGGACCTGGACCAGGGCGAACAGCCCCAGCTGGTTGAAGGCGATCGCCCACGGGATCAGGAAGACCGTCTCGATGTCGAAGACGATGAACAGCATGGCGATCAGGTAGAACTTGATCGGCACCCGGCCCCCGCCTGCGGCCTGCGGGGTGGGCTGGATGCCGCACTCGTAGGCCTCGAGCTTGGCCCGGTTGTAGCGCGAGGGACCGGTGAGCGACGTCGCGACGATGGAGAAGGCGGCGAAGCCGACGCCGATCGCCAGCATGATCACCAGCGGCAGATAGGGGCTCACGTGAGGTCTCCTCGTCGGGTCGCGCCTGGGACGCGGCCGTCTCGCGCATGCACGGTCGGCGACATCCTAGGGGTCGCCTCGTGCCGCTCCGAGACCTGGGGCTCGCCCCCCACCAGCACGTTTACGTCACCGGTCGCTGACGAAATGCATCCGTGACCGGCGGTGCGGGGGCGGGGGCTCATGCGAGGCGCGACGCCACCGGGGACAACCGCTCCATCTGCTGGATGACCTTGTCCACCGGGTCGCCACCCGTGTCCTCGTAGAGGTTGGCGAGCAGCTTGAGGACGAACTGCATGAGCAGCGGGCGCGGGAGCCCGTAGCGGGTCGCCGTGGCCATCACCCAGGGGTTGCCGATGATCTTCACGAAGACCCGGCCCAGCGCGTAGTAGGCGCCCATCTCGGCCTCGACGGCCTTGGGGTAGGCCTGCAGAGCGCGCTCGCGGGCGTGCTCCGGCATGGCCATCGCCTGGGCGATCACCCCGGCCGCGATCCGGGAGCTGGCCATGGCGTAGGCGATGCCCTCGCCGTTGAACGGGTTGACCATGCCGCCCGCGTCGCCGACCAGCAGAAGGCCCTTGGTGTAGTGCGGCGTGCGGTTGAAGCCCATCGGCAGGGCCGCGCCCTTGATGGCCATCGTCTGGTTGTCGGGGGTGAAGCCCCAGTCGGCCGGCATCGTCGCGACCCAGCGCTGCAGCAGCTCCTTGTAGTCGACCTTGCCGAAGGCGCTGGAGCTGCTGAGGATGCCGAGCCCGACGTTGCTCGTGCCGTCCCCGACGCCGAACACCCAGCCGTAGCCCGGCAGCAGCGTGGACTGCCCGGGCGGGCCGTCCCACAGCTCGAGCCAGGACTCCAGGTAGTCGTCGTGGGTGCGCGGGGACGTGTAGTACGTCCGCACCGCGACCCCGAGCGGACGGTCGTCGCGCTTGATCAGGCCCATGGCCAGGCTGAGCCGGCTGGAGTTGCCGTCGGCGGCGACGACCAGCCTGGCCCTGACGGTGCCGGTCAGGCCGGTCTTGCGGCCCCGCTCGTCGTGGCGGGCCCAGGTGACGGCCGTGATGCGGCCGGTGGCGTCCAGGACCGGGCCGGTGACCGAGGTCTGCTCGAACAGCTGCGCGCCCTCCCGCTGCGCGGTCCGGGCCAGCACCTCGTCGAGGTCGGCGCGGGGGCGGACCAGGCCGTAGCTGGGCACCCCGGTGAGCTCGGGCCAGTCCAGCTGCAGCCGCTGGCCGCCACCGATGATGCGGAGGCCCTTGTTGCGGATCCAGCCGTCCTCCTCGCGGTGCTGCACGCCGAGGGCGACGAGCTCCTTGACCCCGCGCGGGGTCAGCCCGTCGCCGCAGACCTTCTCGCGCGGGAAGGCCGTCTTCTCCAGCAGCACCACGTGCAGGCCGGTCCGGGCGAGGTAGGCCGCGGCCGTCGCGCCGGCGGGGCCCGCGCCGACCACGACGACGTCGGCCTCCGCGGGGACGTCGTCGACCGCGGTGACGGGCTGTTCGGTCAGGGTGCTCACGCGTGGACCTCCAGGGACATGCGCACCGGACTTGTGCACGTGTTCACAAGGGTACGACGGGGCCGGCCGCCCCGCCGGACGGGTGGCCCGGGCCGGCGGGCCGGGCGGGCCGGGCGGGCCGGGCGGGCCGGGCGGGGGTGGCACACGCAGGTGATGTGATCGGGGGGGTGGAGCGGCCGGATCACGACCAGTCCGTGTGCCACCCGTCGGTCAGGACGGCCGGACCGGTGCGGGCCCGCCGGGTCAGGGGCGGACGGCGCGGTGCAGGGCGACGATGCCGGCGCTGGCGTCGCGCCAGGTGACCTGGCTCCAGCCGGCCGCCCGGATCCGTTCGGCGAGCGCCTGCTGGTCGGGCCAGGCCTGGATCGACTCGGCCAGGTAGTCGTAGGCCTCCGGGTTGGACGAGGCCACGCGCGACACCGCGGGCAGCACCCGCAGCAGGTAGCGGTCGTAGACGGCCCGGAACGGCTTCCAGGTGGGGTGGCTGAACTCGCAGACGACGAGGCGGCCACCGGGACGCACGACCCGCAGCATCTCGGCCAGCCCGGCGTCGGGGTCGACCACGTTGCGCAGGCCGAAGGAGATGGTCGCGGCGTCGAACGAGGCGTCGGCGAACGGCAGCCGGGTTGCGTCACCGGCCAGGAACGACATGTCCGGTCGACGACGCCGGCCGACCTGGAGCATGCCGAGGGAGAAGTCGCAGGCCACCGCCCGCACCCCCGCGTCGGCGAACGGCTCGGTCGACGTCCCGGTGCCGGCGGCCAGGTCGAGGACCCGCTCGCCGTGGCGGGCGTCCAGGTCGCGCATCACCATGCGACGCCAGCGGCGGTCGGAGCCGAGCGACAGCACGGTGTTCGTCAGGTCGTACCGCTCGGCGACCCCGTCGAACATCGACGAGACCTCGTCGGGACGCTTGTCCAGCTGGGCGCGGACCGGGGTGTCGGGCACCTGCAGATCGTCCCACGACGCCCGGGGCGCGGGCACGACCGGTGGCGACCTACCCTGTGATCACGATGTCGAGCACCATGGCAGACCACGCCGAGCCGGCCGCCCGTCCTGGCGCCCGGCTCGTGTCACGCACCGTCGAGATCGACGACCCCGGCCCGTTGCTGGAGCTGCTGCCCCCCGGGCAGGCCCCGTTGTCCTGGGTGCGGCGCGGCGAGGGTCTCGTGGGCTGGGGCGAGACCGCCCGGGTGAGCACGACCGGCCCCGACCGGTTCGCCGCCGCCGAGCGGCGGTGGCAGCGGCTGCTGGCCGGCGCCGTGGTCCGCGACGACGTGGGCCTGCGGGGCACCGGTCCGGTGGCCTTCGGGTCGTTCGCGTTCGCCGACGGCTCGCCCAGCACCAGCCAGCTCGTCGTCCCGGCGACGGTCGTCGGGCACCGGGACGGGCGCTGGTGGCTGACGAGGACCACCCTCACCGACGGCAACACCGACGGCGTGATCCCGGGACCGGTCGACGGGCCGCCGCCCGTGGCGCCCGCCCCACCACGACCGGGCCCGGTCGCGTTCGCCGACGGCGCGGTGAGCAGCGCCGCCTGGGAGGCACTGGTGGAGGCCGCCGTCCGCCGCATCGAGGCCGGCGAGGTGGCCAAGGTCGTCCTGGCCCGGGACCTGCTGGCCCGCACCGGGTCCCCCCTGGACCCGCGCGCGCTGCTGCGGCGCCTGGCGGACGCCTACCCCTCCACCTGGACGTTCAGCGTCGACGGACTGGTGGGCGCCACCCCGGAGATGCTCGTCCGCACGCAGATGCGGCTGGTCGCCTCGCGCGTGCTGGCCGGGACCATCCGCCGCACCGGTGACGACGCCCACGACCTGGCCCTGGCGGCGTCGCTGGCCCGGTCGAGCAAGGACCTGGGCGAGCACGAGTACGCCGTCCGCAGCGTGGTCGAGGCCATCACCCCCTTCTGCGCCGGCACCAACGTCCCGGAGTCGCCGTTCGTGCTGCACCTGGCCAACGTCATGCACCTGGCCACCGACGTCACCGGCGTCCTGCGCGACGACGTGTCGAGCCTGCACCTGGCGGCCGCCCTGCACCCCTCGGCCGCGGTCTGCGGGACGCCGACGACGGCCGCGGCCGCCCTCATCGCCGAGCTGGAGGGCATGGACCGCGGTCGCTACGCCGGGCCGGTGGGCTGGCTGGACGCGGCGGGCGACGGCGAGTGGGGCATCGCGCTGCGGTGCGGCCAGCTCGACCCGGACGGCCACGAGATCCGCCTGTTCGCGGGCTGCGGCATCGTCGAGGGGTCGGACCCGGCCGCCGAGCTCGCGGAGTCGACCGCCAAGTTCGTGCCGATGCGCGACGCCCTGGCCGGCTGAGCCGAACGGATGGGACCGGGCACCGTCGGGCCCGTCCCGCCGCCCCACCCGGCCGTGGCGCGAGAGGATCGGGGCCATGACCCTGACCGTGGACGCCGTCCGCAGCCGGACGTTCACGACGACCAAGTGGCGTGAGGGCTACGCCGCCGACGAGGTGGACGCGTTCCTCGACCGGGTCGCCGACGCGCTGCAGCAGGTCCACGTGGGCCGACCCACGACCCTCACCGCGGAGGAGGTGGTGGCCGTCCGGTTCGCCCCGACCAAGTTCCGCACCGGCTACGACCAGGACGAGGTCGACGACTTCCTCGACGAGGTCGTGCTGACCCTGCGCGGGGACGGCTGACCCGACCGGCACGACCGCCGTCCCAGACGCCGAGACGGATCGACCGGGACCTGGACAGGACCCGCCCGGTCTGCCACCTTCGTCCTGCAACCATCCAGAGCGACCGAGAGACCTGGCTCGTAGACGTCGCAGCAACCCCCGGCAACGGGTGCGGGTGCTTCCGCCAGGACCGATGGAGGAGCAACCGATGTTCAGCACCCCTCTCGTGCGTCGACGTGCCGTCGACCTGCTGCACACCTGCTCCGCGGTCTGTCCGTCCTGAGCCGACCACCTCGCTCGGACCTGCACCGGACCACCTGACCGCACGAGCCCGGGCCGCCACGGCGCCCGGGACCAAGGAGCTCACCGTGACCACCACCCCCGCCTGGGGTGGACCCGCGGTGGACCTTCGGCGCGCGTTCCGGCTCGACGCCTCCAGCGTCTGGGTCGTGACGTCCGCGCACGAGGGCTCACCCGTCGGGTTCACCGCCGTGTCCGTCGCCTCGGTGTCGATCTCGCCGCCGTTGCTGTCGTTCAACGTGTCCCGCACCTCCTCCAGCCTGGGCACGCTGCTGCGCTCGGGCCGCTACGCCGCCCACCTGCTGTCAGCGGACCAGGAGGACGTCGCACGCCGGTTCGCCGCCGACGCCTCCCGGCGCTTCACCGAGGAGACCACCTGGTCCTGGGCCGACGACGGCCTGCCCCACGTCCACGGGACGGTGACCCGGGTGTCGGGGGCCGTGCTGCGACTCGTCGACGCCGGGGACTCCCTCGTCGTCCTCGGGGAGGTCCACGACGTCCGCGACGACCTCGACCTCCCCGGACCCGCCGACCCCCACCTCGCCCGGGGCGGGTACGGCGTCCGGCCGGCCCACCGGTCCGGGCCGCTGGTCCACCACGACGGCCGCTACACCCGTACCGCGGCGCCCGCCGCACAGCTGACCGGAGCCGTCGCATGAGCACACCGTCTTCGCGTCCCGACGCCCCCTCCGAGCCGCTGCGCTTCGCCTACTGGGTGCCCAACGTGTCCGGCGGGCTCGTGGTGTCGACGCTGCCGCAGCGCACCGAGCACTCCCCCGCCTACAACGTCGACACCGCCCGGGCGGCCGAGGCCGCGGGTTTCGACTACGCCCTCACCCAGGTCCGCTACGGCGCCTCCTACGGGGCGGACTCCCAGCACGAGTCGACCTCGTTCTCGCTGGCGCTGCTGCTGGCCACCGAGCGGCTGACGGTCATCGCGGCCGTCCACCCGTACTTCTGGCCGCCGACCGTCCTGGCCAAGTGGGCCGCCACGGCCCAGGAGCTGACGGGCGGACGCCTCGCGCTCAACGTCGTGTCGGGCTGGTTCAAGGGTGAGGCCCTCAGCCTGGGCGCGACCTGGCTGGAGCACGGCGAGCGCTACCGGCAGTCGGAGGAGTTCATCGACGTGCTGCGCGGGGCGTGGACCACGGACGACTTCACCTACCGCGGGGACTACTTCCGGACCCGGGACCTGACGTTCCGACCACGACCGGACGTGCTGCCGGAGATCTTCCAGGGCGGCAACTCGACCGACGCCCGGCACATGGCCGGGCGGGCCAGCGACTGGTACCTCATGAACGGGGCCGGGTTCGACGCGGTCGCCGAGCAGGTCTCGGAGGTGGGTGGGTACGCCGCGGCCGCCGACCGACGGGTGCGGTTCGGCCTGAACGGCTTCGCGGTGGTCCGCGACACCGAGGCCGAGGCCCGGCAGGTCGTCGAGGACATCGTCGCCCACGCCGACGTGGCCAAGGTCGAGGGGTTCCGCGACGCCGTGCAGCAGGCCGGGAGCAGCACGCGCGACGGCAGGGGCATGTGGGCCGACAGCGACCTCACGGACCTGGTGCAGTACAACGACGGGTTCCGGACCGGGCTGATCGGCACCCCGGAGCAGGTCGCCCGGCGGGTGCTGGCCTACCGGCTCATCGGCGTCGACCTGCTGCTGCTGGGGTTCCTGCACGTCCGGGAGGAGGTGCAGGCCTTCGGCGAGCGGGTCATCCCGCTGGTGCGCGAGCTCGAGCGCGAGGTCGCGGCGGTGGCCGACCCGGTGGCCCACCTGGGGCTGGAGACCGAGCTCGCGCACGCCCTGGGCGCCGCGCGGCAGCCGGGGGTCGTCGTCCCCGCTTAATCGGCCCGACCCGGTCCTGGGGGCCGCGGACGGGGGCGCCGCCCCGGGTCCTGACCGGTGCGGGGTCGCCCTACTTGACCGAGCCCGCCGTCAGCCCGGAGACGATGTACTTCTGCAGCCACTGGAACAGCAGCACGGGCGGGATGGTGCCGAGCAGCGCCCCGGCCGCGAAGAAGCCCCAGTTGGCGTTCAGCTGGCTGCTGACCAGCTGGTAGAGCCCGACGGCGAGGGTCTGCGACTCCGGGGCCGTGAGCAGGATGCTGGCGACGAGGAACTCGTTGAGCGTGGTGATGAACGCGAGCAGCACGACCACGGCCAGGACCGGGGCGGACAGCGGCAGCACCATGGTGAAGAACACCCGGGCGTGACCCGCCCCGTCCACCTTCATGGCCTCGTCGAGCTCCTTGGGGATGGTGTCGAAGAACCCCTTGATGAGGAACGTGCTCACCCCGAGGGCGCCGCCCATGTAGACGAGGATGAGCCCGACCGTCGTGCCGAGGCCGATGCCGGGGAACAGCTGGCCGATCTCGAACACGAGCAGGAAGATCGCGATGGCGGCGAGGATCTGCGGGAACATCTGGATGAGCAGCAGGCCCAGCAGCCCCACGCGCCGACCGGCGAAGCGGAACCGGCTGAACGCGTACGCGGACAGGCTGGCGACGAACACCTGCGCCACCGCCGTCACCGTGGCGACGAACAGCGTGTTCACGTACCAGTTGGCGTACGGGTACACCGGTGAGCGGAACAGGTCGCGGTAGTTCTCGAGGCTGATGTCGCTGAACAGCGCGTTGCTGGCCGTGAGCGTGCCCGCGGGGTTCAGCGACGCGCTGACGACGAAGACGATGGGGAACAGCGCGAACACGAGGGCCGCGAGGCCCACGAGGTGACGCCAGCCGGTGTCGGCGAACCACTTGGTCATGTCCAGCCCCTCAGTTGATCTCTTCGAGCGAGCGGGTCTGACGGAAGCCGAGCGCCGAGATCGTCGCGACGATGGCGAAGATGAACACGCTGATCGCGCAGGCGAAGCCCCACTGCTGGCCGCCGCCGCTCTCGAAGCCCAGCGTGTACACGACGTGGATGAGCAGGTCGGTGCTGCCGATCGTGATGGGCGCGGTCGGGATGTTCGGGCCGCCCCCGGTCACGAAGTAGATGAGCGTGAAGTTGTTGAAGTTGAAGGCGAAGCTGGCGATGAGCAGCGGCGCGACGCTCACCATGAGCAGCGGCAGGATGATGGAGCGGAACACCCGCAGCGCGCTGGCCCCGTCGACCCGGGCCGCCTCCTTGACGTCGTTCGGGATGCTCTGCAGCGCCCCCGTGCAGACGAGGAACATGTACGGGAAGCCCAGCCACAGGTTGACGAGCAGGATGCTGGCCTTGGCCAGCCAGGGGTCGTTGAGCCACTGGATCTCCGCCCCGCCCAGCAGGACCTGGTTGACGAACCCGAAGCTCGGGTTGAGGAAGCCCGCCCACAGCAGCATCGACATGAAGCTCGGC
The DNA here is from genome assembly GCF_051216895.1 of Aquipuribacter aurantiacus. NCBI lineage: Bacteria > Bacillati > Actinomycetota > Actinomycetes > Micrococcales > Intrasporangiaceae > Aquipuribacter > Aquipuribacter aurantiacus. Next base: position 317,189 of record NZ_JBPKAO010000004.1, on the reverse strand, counting down.
GCGGCGTAGGGCAGCAGCAGCAACGACCGGTACACCTTCCGGCCCCTCATCCGCGGGTTGTCCAGGGCCATGGCCAGGGCCACCCCGAGCAGGAACGTGAGGACCACCGACAGCGCCGCGAACGCGAACGTCCACGCCAGGACCTGCAGGAACGGCCCGCGCAGCCGGTCGTCGGTGAACATCCGCTCGAAGTTGGCGGTGCCCACCCCCACCCGCCAGCCGGGGGTGAGCGCCTGCCCGTCCCCGTCGACGTAGAAGCCGCGCGTCTGGTCGGCGGAGTAGGTGGTGCCGTCCCGGGAGTCGGTGAGGGTGTCGGTGGCCTCGTCCCAGCTGAGCAGCGGCAGGTTGACGTAGGCGACCCGACCGTCCTGGGTGCGCAGGCTGCCCTGGTCCGGGTCGTCCGCGTCGAGCGGGACCCGGAAGCCGACCACGGCCTGCTGCCGGTCGGCCAGGTCGGACAGGGCCAGGCTCTGCCAGCCGGCCAGCGCGGTGGCCCGGCCGTCGTCGTCCAGGGTCAGGTCGTCCTCGGCGACCTCCTGCAGGCCCGCCGCGGTGCCGAGGCCGACGACGCCGTCGGGGTCGGTGAGCAGGAACGCCAGCTCCTCGTCGTCGGCGCCCGCGTCCAGGGCCGGGTCGTCGCCCGCGTCGGGCTGCGCACCCACGCCCGGCTCGGCGGCGGGGTCGTCGACGTCCGCGCCGACCCCGGGGGCCGGGGCCGCGCCGCCCTCGCGGACCAGGACGGTCACGGCGTAGGCGGGGCTGTCCGGCACCCGCTGCTCGGAGACCGCGAGGATCTGCTCGCGGGCGGTCGTCTGGTTGATGGTGTGGGCGTCGCCGTAGTTGGTGAACGCGATGAACCCGGTGTAGAGCACGACGAAGACCTGGAACACGAGCAGGAACAGCAGGCCCGGGTACAGGTACTTGGCCGGGACGTTCCGCCTGCTGAAGTAGACGTAGTCCGCCACGACGAGGGCGAGGGTGAGGAACGCGACGAAGCCCCAGTTCTGCGCTCCGACCGCGACGAAGACCGCGAACACGCCCAGCGCGTTGACGACGGCCATCAGGACGGACTTGAGCAGCAGGCCGGTGAGGAAGCCCGGCGGTCGACCGCCGGGGCGGCGGCTCGGGACGGGGGGCTCACCGGGCGGCGGGGCCGAGGGCGGGTCGCCCGCCGGGCGGGCGGGCGTCAGGGTGCCGGACAACACGGCCTCCGCTTCGTCGAGGGGGTGCGTGGGTGCCGGGCGTGGGGGCCTGGCGTGGTGACCCCGGGGTCGCGGTACGGGACCGCGACCCCGGGGCGGCTCAGGTGGTGCAGGAGGTGCAGGAGGTGCCTAGGAGCCGGCGATGTTCTCGCGGATCCGGGTGGCGGCGTCGGTGACGAGGGTGGCCGGGTCGCCCGCGCCGAGCAGGATGTCCCGCTGCGCGTTGCCGAAGTCGCCCCAGACGCTGTCCATGGCGGGGATGTTGGGCAGGGGCTGACCCTCGGCGCCGTACTCGCCGAACCCGGCGATGATCGGGTCGGAGGCCACCTCGTCGAACACGGAGGTGTACGCCGGCGGGCGCTGGCCGTTCTCGTACAGCGACCGGGCGACGTCCTCGGTGCCGAGGTGGTTGAGGACGAAGTCGTTGGCGACGAGCGGGTTCTCGGCGTAGGCGGAGACCATGAAGCCCTGGACGCCCACGAACGGCTGCGAGGGCTCGCTGCTGGCGGCCGGGATGGGCTCGACGACGAACTCGACGCCACCCTCCTGGAAGGCCGCGACGTTCCAGGGGCCGGTGATGGCGTACGGCGCGCGGCCGCTGGCGAAGGCCTCGCTGGCGATGTCGAAGGTGACGTCGGCGTTGAGGTAGCCGGCCTCGCTCCACTCGCCCAGCTTGGCCGCCATCTCCAGGCCGCCCGCGTTGTCGATCTGCAGGTCGTCGGCGTTGTAGCTGCCGTCGGCGTTGGTGCCGAAGATGCTCGAGCCGAACGAGGTCTGGATCGGGTAGAAGTGGAACACGTCGCCCGCGTCGCCGACCTGCAGCGCCACCGGCAGGTCCGCCTCGCCCGCGTCGACCAGCGCCTGGCCCTCCTCCAGCATCGACTGGAAGTCGGCGGGGGCCTCCGGCGCAAGGGCGGTGTTGCGGAACAGCGCGATGTTCTCCACCGCGTACGGCAGGCCGTAGGTGAGGCCCTCGTAGCTCATCGCCTCGACGGCGACCTCGGAGAAGTTGCCGGCGGAGTCGCCGAGCTCCAGCGGGGAGACCGCGCCGTTGGTGACCAGCTGGCCGAGCCAGTCGTGGGCGCCGACGATGATGTCCGGGCCCTCGCCGACGGGGCCGCGCGTGATGAGGCTCTCGCGGATGATGCCGAAGTCGAGCTGCTGCACGGCGACGGTGAGGTCGTTCTCCTCGCCGAAGGCGTCGCCGATCTCCTGCACGATCGGGGCGCGGGTGTCGTCGGTCCAGATGACGAGGTCGGCGTCGGCGCGCTCGATCGGCGCCTCGCTGCCCTCGGGCGACGACTCGGCCGCCGCCTCGTCGCTGGGCTCGGCCGCCGGGGCCGCGCTGGGGTCGTCCACGGGGTCGGTGTCACCACTGCCGCAGGCGGTGGCCAGCAGCGTGAGGCCGGCGAGGGCCGCCACGACCGGGATGCGTCGTCGCATCGGGGATCTCCTTTGATCGGCCCGCTCGTCCGTCGAGCGGCTTGGCGCAACGTAGCAACCACCTACGCAAGACAGAAGGGTCTTGCGCGCACATCCTCGATTGCGTTACCCGATCTTGACCTCCTCGACCCGCCGCGGGTCATTGTCCTTGCGCTGGCGTTGCGTTTGGTGCCAGATTCGCGGGATGACCACCCTCGACGTCATCGCGGCCGAGGTCGGGGTGAGCCCCGCCACCGTCAGCCGCGCGCTGCGCGGCAAGAACGGCGTGAGCGAGGCCGTGCGGCAACGCGTCCTGGCCGCCGCCGAGGCGGCCGGGTACGTGGCCAGCAAGCGGAGCACGGGCATCGACACCGACGTCGTCGGGCTGATCGTCCCCGAGCTGGACAACCCCGTGTTCCCGGCCTTCGTCCAGCGGATGCAGACGCTGCTGGTGCAGCAGGGGTACACCCCGCTCGTCGGGTCGCAGTTCACGCCCGGGGTCAGCGAGGACGAGTGGGTCGAGCTCATGCTGGGCCGGTCGATGGCGGGGCTGGTCGTGGTGTCCGGGATGCACGCCGACACCACGGCACCGCCGGACCGCTACCACCGGCTCCGTCGCCTCGGGGTGCCGCTGGTGCTGGTCAACGGCTTCGTGCCCGACCTGGACGCCACCTTCATCGCGACCGACGACCAGACCGCCGTCGAGATGGCCGTGCAGCACCTGCTGACCCTGGGCCACCGCACGATCGGCCTGGCGGTCGGTCCCGAGCGCTACACCCCGGTCGTGCGCAAGGCCGCGGCGCTGGAGCGCCTGGTGGCCGCGCGGGCCCGTACCGGCGACCCGGTCGTGGGCCTCGTCGAGCACTCCCTGTTCACCATCGAGGGTGGCCAGGCGACCGGACGACGGCTGATCGAGGCCGGGTGCACGGGAATCGTCTGCGCGTCGGACCCGATGGCGCTCGGGGTCATCCGCGCCGCCCGCAGCATGGGGCTGTCGATCCCCCACGACGTGTCGGTGATCGGCTTCGACGACTCCCCCGTCAACGCGTTCATGGACCCGCCGCTCACGTCCCTGCGTCAGCCGGTGGGCGACATGGCGTCGGTGGCCATCACCGCCCTGGTCGAGCAGCTGCGCACCGGCCAGCACCCGACGACGGAGTACCTGTTCGCCCCCGAGCTGATCGTGCGCGGCACCACCGGTCCGGTGCTGCACACCTCCCCCAACGCCAACCGCGACCACCTGCCCGTCGCCCGCTGACCCCCGGCGTCCCACGCGACCCTGCCGACGGGGCGGTCCGGTCCCGACGGGACGGGCCGTTCAGTCGAGGGCGGCGGCCCGGGCGGCGTCGGCGACGGCCCGGGACAGGACCCGCGTGCGGCTGCGGTCGACGGCGACCTCGAGCACCTGGCTGCTGCCGTCCCAGTCCTGGAGCACCTCGTCCAGCTCGGTCTCGGTGCTGACGAGGCGGTGCGGGACGTGGTGGGCGCGGCACAGGGCGGCCACGTCGACGTCCTGCGGGGTCGCGAAGAAGCGCTCGTGGACCTCCGCGAACCGGTCCTCGCCGTGCTCGAGCAGGCCGAAGATGCCGCCACCGCCGTCGTTCGCGACGACCACCTGGACCGGGGGCCGCTCCTCGGTCGGGCCCACCAGCAGGCCGTTGGCGTCGTGCAGGAACGTCAGGTCGCCCACCAGGGCGCGCACCGGCGTCGCCCGGCCCAGCGCGATGCCCGACGCGGTCGACAGCGACCCGTCGATGCCGGACAGCCCGCGGGAGGCGTGGACCAGCGGCTGCTCGACCGAGTGGTCCATCACCAGGTCCAGGTCGCGCACCACGCTGCTGGCGCCCACGAACAGGTTCGGGCCGTCCACCGGGAGCCCCTCCTGCGCGCGGGCCACGGAGCGCGCCACGTGCAACCCGCTCAGCCCGCCCCAGGTGTCGAGGACGACGTCGACGGCCTGCCTCGCCCGCCGCCCCGCCAGCACCCAGCGCTCGAGCCACTCCAGGTCCGCGGCCAGCGCCATGCGGGCCATCACGGCGGCCACCCGGCGGTGCTCCCGGCCGGGGCCACCCTGTCCGGTCAGCGGCACGTGGACCACCTCCACGTCGGGGCGGGCGAGCAGCCGGGTCACCGGCCGGGTGAGGGTCGGCCGGCCGTAGACCACCACCCGCTCCACGTCGGCGCCGAGGCCGGGCAGGTCGAGCAGGTGGCGGTAGGCGGAGACGGCGGCGGTGCTGGGACCGGCGTCGGAGCCCGGTTCGGCCAGCAGCGGGAACGCGCTGGGGTCGGCCAGCAAGCGCGCCTCGTACCCCTCGCCGTCGCCGGCGACGACGACGGTGCGGCGCCGCGACCACATCAGCAGCTGTCCGCCCGGGCGCTCCGGCAGGTAGCTGGTGTCGAGCTCGTCGGCGTCGTCGTCCGCGTCGTCGGGGACGTCCGGGTCCGGGGTGGCTGCGTCCTCACCCGCGCCGTCCACGGCCTCCACGAGGATGGCCTCGGCCTCGGCCATCACCTCGTCGAGCTCGGGGTCCGGGGTGCCCGGCTCGTCGGGCTGCGGTCCGGCCGGGGTCCACGTGAGGTCGTCGGGCACCAGCGGGTCGTCGAAGCCCACGTCCAGGTGGACGGGGCCGGACGCCCAGTCGTAGCGGCCCTGCTCGTCGTGGCCGGAGGCCCGGTCGACCAGACGGGCCACCACGGCGGCCCAGTCGACGGCCTCGTCGGAGGCCTGCAGGTCCAGCGACAGCAGGGCGGCGTCGGTGAACGCCCCCGCCTGCAGCGGCGTGGTCTGGTTGGCCCAGGTGCCGCGCAGCGCCTCCGGCCGGTCCGCGGTCAGCACCACCAGCGGCACCAGTCCGTGCCGGGCCTCCCAGACGGCCGGGAGGAGGTTGGCCACCGCGGTGCCCGACGTGGTGACCACGGCCGCCGGCCCCGTGCCCTTGCCGATGCCGAGGGCCGTGAACGCGGCCGAGCGCTCGTCGACACGGACGTGGACGCTCAGCAGGCCGGCGGACTCCGCGGCGTGCAGCGCGTAGGCCAGCGGGGCCGAGCGGGACCCGGGGCACAGCACCACGTGCTCGACCCCGCCGTCGACGAGTCCCTGGACGATGGCCCGGGCCGCACGCGTCGAGGGGTTGTCGCTCACCCGCCGATCATGCCCGCTCCCCCACCCGGGCATCGTCGCCGGCACCCCGCAGCACGGCGTGGCAACGGGTGAGCCGCTCGCGCCACCACTGCTGCCGCGGGGGCGGGACCGCGTGACGGGCGAGCAGGTCGGGGTCGGGGACGACCGGTCCGACCCGGACCTGCCCGTCGACGGGCAGCAGGGGCGCGGTGGTGACGTCGGCGGCGAGCAGCGCCGCGGTGCCCAGGCCCGCCGCCCTGGGCGCCCCCGGGAGCGCTGCGGCGGCGGCCACCCCCGCGGCGAGGCCGACCGAGCTGTCCAGCGCCGAGGACACGGTGAGGCCGACGCCGTGCCGGGCCTGCAGCACCTCGGCCACCTCGAGCAGACGTCGCACACCCCCCAGGGGGGCGACCTTGACCACCACGACGTCGGCGGCCCCGGCCAGCGCGACTGCGAACGGGTCCTCGGCGCGTCGGACCGACTCGTCCGCCGCCACCGGCACGTCGAGGCCCGCCGCGGCCAGGCGGACCCGCAGCCGGGCCAGGTCGGCGACCTCGGCGACGGGCTGCTCGGCGTAGTCGAGCCGGTACGCGGCGAGCGCGGTCAGCGCGTCGACCGCCTGGTCCAGGTCCCAGGCACCGTTGGCGTCGACCCGGATCGCGGCGTCGGCCCCCAGCACGGCGCGCACCGCCGCCACCCGGTCGAGGTCGTCGGCCAGGGTCTGCCCCCGCTCGGCCACCTTGACCTTGGCCGTGGTGCAGCCGGGGAAGCGGGCCAGCACAGCGGCGACGTCGGCGGCCGCGACGGCCGGGACGGTGGCGTTGACCTCGACCGTGGCGCGCAGCGGCGCCGGCCAGCCGTGGTGCGCAGCCTCCAGGCACGCGGCCAGCCAGCGGGCGGACTCGTGGTCGTCGTACTCGACGAAGGGGGCGAACTCGCCCCAGCCCGCGGGCCCGTCGACCAGCAGGACCTCCCGCACGCCGACGCCCCGGAAGCGGGTCCTCAGCGGGAGGGAGACGACGTGCACCCGGTCGGGGTCCGGCAGGTCCGGCGTCGTGGGGTCCGGCAGCGTCACCACCCCAGTGTGAGGGGAGCGGGTCCCCGGGTCCGACGCGGCCGTAGGCTCACGCCGTGCCCTCGTTGCCTCACGTCTCCGACACGTTCGACCCCCAGGTGTGGCGCGAGGTCGACCCGACGGAGCTCGGCCGCGATGCCCTCACCGACATCACCTACCACCGCTGCGTGCTGCCCGGTCCGGCCCGCGGCACGGTGCGGATCGCCTTCGACCGGCCCGAGGTCCGCAACGCGTTCCGCCCCCACACCGTCGACGAGCTCTACGCCGCCCTGGACCACGCCCGCCGCAGCGCCGACGTGGGCTGCGTCCTGCTGACCGGCAACGGCCCCAGCCCCAAGGACGGCGGCTGGGCCTTCTGCTCCGGCGGCGACCAGCGGATCCGCGGTCGCACCGGGTACCAGTACGCCGACGGTGACACCGCGGAGACCGTGGACGCCCGGCGCACGGCGGCCGAGGGGGGCCGGTTGCACGTGCTGGAGGTGCAGCGGCTGATCCGCACCATGCCCAAGGTCGTCGTGGCCGTGGTGGGTGGCTGGGCCGCCGGCGGCGGGCACTCCCTGCACGTGGTGTGCGACCTCACCGTGGCCAGCCGCGAGCACGCCCGGTTCAAGCAGACCGACGCCGACGTCGGCAGCTTCGACGCCGGCTACGGCTCGGCCTACCTGGCCAAGATGGTCGGGCAGAAGAACGCCCGCGAGATCTTCTTCCTCGGCCGCACGTACGACGCCGACCACATGCAGCGGATGGGCGCGGTCAACGTCGTCGCCCGGCACGTCGACCTCGAGCGCGAGGCCCTGCAGGTCGCGGCCGAGGTCAACGGCAAGTCCCCCACCGCGCAGCGGATGCTGAAGTTCGCGTTCAACCTCACCGACGACGGCCTGATGGGCCAGCAGGTGTTCGCGGGCGAGGCGACCCGGCTGGCGTACATGACCGACGAGGCCGTCGAGGGCCGCGACGCGTTCCTCGACAAGCGCGCACCGGACTGGTCCGCGTTCCCCTGGTACTACTGACTCGTGGACGAACCGCGGGTGCCGATGCAGGTCCTCGACCGCGAGGCGGCCCGGGTCCTCGTGGTCGACGGCCGGGGACGGGTGCTGCTGTTCGAGGGGCTGGACCCCGCCCACCGCGAGGGCGGCTCATGGTGGTTCACGCCCGGGGGCGGGATCGAGGGCGAGGAGTCGGCCGAGGAGGCCGCCCACCGGGAGCTGTGGGAGGAGACCGGGCTGCGGGACCAGTCGCTCACCGGCCCGGTGGCCGAGCGCCGCAGCGAGTTCGCGTTCGACGGGTTGCTGTACCGCCAGCACGAGCTCTACTTCGCCGTGGTCCTGCCCGACCCGGAGGTGCTCGTGGCGCCGGTCGCGCACACCGACCTGGAGGTCAGGTCGGTCCTGCGCTGGCGCTGGTGGAGCGCCGCGGAGCTCGTCACGACCCCCGACCGGGTGTACCCCGACTGGCTCGCGGGCTGGCTCGGACAGACCGTTACCGAAGGGTTGACGAACCGTTACCCGGAAGGGGCCTCCCCGGTTCGTGGGGCCGACTGAACGTTCTTAGGCTGTAGGGGTGGACATCCTGCTCGCGGCCGTTGTCGCGCTCGCCGCTGTTGCCGGGTGGACGGCGTGGGAGTCCTCGATGGCCGCACGGCTGCGGCGGGACCGGCGACCGCTGGTCGCCCGCAACGCCGCCGTGGCCGGCGCCCACCGGCTGAGCGTCGTCGCCCACCTCGGCCTGGTCGGCCTGGCGGTCGCGTTGGCCGCCCTGGTGCAGGTCCCCCTGTGGTGGTCCCCGGTCGCGGTGGCCACCCCGTCGCTGGGCGCCGTCGTGACGGGTGCGCTGCTGCTGGTCGCGGGCGGGTGCGTGGGCTGGGCCGCCCGGCGCAACCGGCTCCCGCGCGACCGGCGGGCCCTGCTCGCCGTGGTCGCCACGGCCGTGGCGACCGAGGTCCTCCTGCGCGGCCTGCTGCTGGGCCTGCTCGACGCCGCGGGCTGGCCGGTGACGGCCGCCGTGCTCGTGGCCGCGGTCGCCACCGGGCTGCTGCAGGCCTGGCGCGCCGGCCCCGGGAGCCGGACGTTCGGCCTCGTGCTGGCGACCGTGCTGGGCTTCGCCCTCGGCCTCGTCGTCGTGCTGGTGGGCAGCGTCCTGGCCGCCGTGGCGATCCACGTCGTCGTCGCCACCCTCGGCCTGGTCCGCACGGTGCCCGGCGCCGGGCACACCGCCGGCTGCGGCTGCGGGGGCCACGACCACGACGCCACCGGCACCGCGACGTTCACCACGGTCCCCGGCGACCCGGCCACCCCGGTGCCCGGCGGGACCGCCGGCACCGCGGCCGGTGGTCACGACCACACGACCTGCGGCAGCACCTGCGACCACGCCGGGACCAGCGCCTGCGCCTCCTGCCCGCTGTCGAAGGCCCGGGTCTGACCCGGCCCCGATCGTGACCCCGGACGGCGTGTGAGCACGGACGGCGTGCCGCCCCGGGCGGTGCAGGCCGTGCCCGTGACCGGGGCGGACGGCCTGGTCCTGCTCGACCCGCTCCGTGCGGCGATGTCCGGGGCCGGTCCGGCGGTGCACCCGCACGCCGCCGGCACCACGCCGGCCCCGACGGCCGTCGCCCCTCTCGCCACGACCGAGGACGACAGCACCGACCCCGTCGCCGCCGTCGTCTCCACCACCGGCTCCTCCGGCACCGCCAAGCACGTGCTGCTGCCCGCCTCCGCGCTGCTCGCCTCCGCCGCGGCGGCCCACGACCACCTGGGCGGGGCCGGCCGCTGGCTGCTGGCCCTGCCCGCCCACACCGTCGCCGGGGTGCAGGTGGTCGTGCGGTCGCTGGTCGCGGGCACCCGACCGGAGGTGATGGACCTGACGGCCGGGTTCGACGCCGCGGGCTTCGTGGCCGCCGCGTCCACCATGTCGGTGCCCGGGGCCCGCCCCGGGCGCAGGTACACCTCGCTGGTCCCGACCCAGCTGCGACGCCTGCTGGACGCGGAGCCGTCGACGGGCGCGGCGGCGGCGCTGCGGGGGTTCGACGCGGTCCTGGTCGGCGGCGCGGCCCTCGACCCAGCGCTGCGCCGGCGGGCCGACGACGCCGGGGTCCGGGTGGTCGCCACCTACGGAATGACGGAGACCTGCGGGGGCTGCGTCTACGACGGCGTCGCGCTGCCCGGGGTCGAGGTGAGCGTCGTGGCCCCGACCGGCGACGGCCCCGGGCGGGTGGTGCTCAGCGGGTCGGTGGTGGCCCGGGGGTACCGCCGCGGGCCGGCGGTCGCCGGGTCCCGGGTCGACGGCTCAGAGGCCGCCTGCCTCACCGGCGAGGACCCCGACGGCGAGGGTTTCGCCGGTCGGGATCGGGGGCGGCGGTCGTTCCGGACGGCCGACCGGGGCGAGCTCGTGGACGGCCGGCTGGTGCTGCACGGGCGGATGGACGACGTCGTGGTCAGCGGCGGGGTCAACGTCGCCCTGGACGCCGTGGCCCGGTGCGTCCTGGGCCTGCCCGGGGTGGCCGACTGCCTCGCCGTCGGCGTCCCGGACCCCGAGTGGGGCCGGACGGTCGCGGTCCTGGTGCAGCCGCAGCCGGGCTCGACCGGCCCCTCGCCGGAGGCCCTGCGCGCCGCCGTGCGCGCCGCCCTGGGCCGCGCCGCGGTCCCCAGGACGGTCCTGCGGGTCCAGGCCCTGCCGCTCACGGGGGTGGGCAAACCGGACCGCGCCGCCGCCGTCCGGGTGGTGCTGCAGGGCCCCCGGGACGCAGCACGGCCCGGACTGGGGGACGATGTGGGGCCGAGCACCCACCGACCCGAGGAGCCCACCGCGTGAGAAACCTGATCATCCCGGCGCTGGTCCTCGCCTTCACGGTCTACTGCCTGATCGACGTGCTGCGGTCGGAGGAGTCCGGAATCCGCGGCCTGCCCCGGCTGCCGTGGGTGTTCGTCGTGCTGCTGTTCCCGGTCGCCGGTGGGGCCGCGTGGTTCCTGGCCGGCCGCCCCCGCGGCACCAAGGTCCCCGGCGCCGACCGGATCGCCCGTCCCAAGCCTCGGGTGCTCGGCCCGGACGACGACGCGGACTTCCTGCGGACGATCGACCGCCCCTCCCCCGTGGCCCCGGTCGAGCCCGTCGACCCGCCTCCCGCGGCACCGGCGCCTCCCGCTCCCCCGGCCTCGCGGCCCGACGCCGACGGGCCGACCGACGGGCACGACACGAACGAGGGGCACGAGGGCCACGAGGGCCCGGCCGGTCAGGACGACCGCCGCCCGTGACGACCGTCACCCAGTGGGTCGTCGGTGCGCGACCCCGGACGCTCCCGGCTGCCGTGGCACCCGTGGCGGCCGGCACCGGGGCCGCCGCCGGGCTGGACGCGATGGACGTGCCGGCCGCCGCGCTGGCCCTGGTCGTCGCGCTCGCGCTGCAGGTGGCGGTCAACTACGCCAACGACTACTCCGACGGGGTGCGCGGCACGGACGAGGACCGGGTGGGCCCGGTCCGCCTCGTCGGCCAGCGCCTGGCCGCACCACGCGCCGTGCTGACCGCCACCGGGGTGTCGTTCGCCGTGGCCGCCGTGGCCGGCCTCGCGCTGGTCGCCCGCAGCGGGCAGTGGTGGCTGCTGCTGGTCGGCGCGGTCGCGATCCTGGCGGCCTGGTTCTACACCGGCGGGCCACGGCCGTACGGCTACGCCGGCCTGGGCGAGGTCGTGGTCTTCGTGTTCTTCGGGCTGGTCGCGGTGCTCGGCACCACCTACACCCAGGCCGGCACCGTCGACGTGGGGGCCTGGGCCGGCGCCGTGGGGGTCGGGTCGTTGGCCTGCGCGCTGCTGGTGGTCAACAACCTGCGCGACATCCCCACCGACACGGTGGCCGGCAAGCGGACCCTGGCGGTGCGCCTCGGCGACCGGTGGACCCGACGGCTGTTCGTGCTGCTGCTGCTGACGCCGGTCGTGTGCACGCTGGTGGCCGTCCTGGCCTCGCCCTGGTCGCAGCTCGCCCTGTTCGCCGTGCCGCTCGCCGTCACACCGCTGCGGGTGGTCAACAGCGGGGCCACCGGGCGCGGGCTGGTGCCGGCCCTGGGTGCCACCGGGCGGTACAGCCTGGTGTTCGGCGTGCTGCTGGGCGTCGGCCTGGCGCTGGGCTGACGCGTCGCGGCGGGCGACGGCCCGGAGCACCGGGCCGGGATCGCCTCAGCGGCGCCGGCCCACCGGGTCGAACGCCTCGGGCCGACCGCTCCACAGCCACAGCAACGGGCCGATGACGGGGACCAGCAGCACCACCAGGACCCACGCTGCGAACGGCAGCCCCCTCACCTGGGTCGGCGAGGTCCGGATGCAGTCGATGAGCGCATAGACGTGCAGACCGACGACGACGAGGACCACGAGCAGGCGGAGCATCCCCCCAGGGTACGGGTGGGCCTGCACCGGCGCCTCTGCCGGCGCACCTACCCTGGGGGCATGCGACCGGTCGCCGTCTACTCGGCCCTGCGCCTCGGGTTGTTCCTGGCGGCGCTGCTGATCCTGCGCGTCCTCGGCGTCAGCGGGATCCTCTCGCTGGTGATCGCCCTGGTCCTGGCGATGCTGCTGTCCTTCATCGTCCTGCGCCGCCAGCGCGACGCCGTGACCCGCGCCCTGATGGAGCGCAAGGCGGCCGCCGGACGGCCGTCGGCCGAGGCTCCCCCCCGCGCCAGGTCACGGTGGTCCTTCGGCGGGCGGCTCGCGGAGGACGCCGCGGTCGAGGACGCCGCGGTGCAGGACGCCGCAAGGGACCGGCGGACCACCCGCCCGACCGACGGCCCGGCAGGAGACCCGCGATGACCGCCCCCGACGACCTGCGCCGCCAGGAGAGCTTCTACGACAGCGTGGGCGGCGCGGACACGTTCCGCCGACTGGTCCACGAGTTCTACGTCGGGGTCGCCGGTGACGAGGTGCTCCGGCCGATGTACCCCGAGGAGGACCTCGGCCCGGCCGAGGACCGGCTGCGGATGTTCCTCGAGCAGTACTGGGGCGGGCCGACGACGTACTCCCAGGAGCGCGGTCACCCGCGGCTGCGGCTGCGGCACGCACCGTTCCGGGTGACGCCCGACGCACGGGACCGCTGGCTGCGGCACATGCGGGTCGCCGTGGACTCCCTCGACCTCGCGCCGATGCACGAGGCGGTGCTGTGGGACTACCTCGAGCGGGCCGCCCACTCGATGCTCAACACGTTCGACGACCCGGCCTGAGCCTCCACCTGCCGCCGGCAGGCCCTCCACCAGCCGTGATGACAGCGCTTGCACCGTTGTGCCACCCTCGTCGCCCGTGACTGAGTGGTGGCGCGACGCTGTTGTTTACCAGGTCTACCCGCGGTCCTTCGCGGACGCGAACGGCGACGGGATCGGTGACCTGCCGGGCATCACCTCCCGGCTGCCCGCGCTCGCCGAGCTGGGTGTCGACGCGGTGTGGCTGTCCCCCTTCTACCCCTCCCCGCAGAACGACGCCGGCTACGACGTGTCGGACTACCGGGACGTCGAGCCGATCTTCGGCACCCTGGACGACGCGGACGACCTGATCGGCACGGCGCACGGTCTCGGGCTGCGCGTGGTGGTCGACATCGTGCCCAACCACACCAGCAGCGAGCACCGCTGGTTCAAGGCCGCGCTGCAGGCCCCTCCCGGCAGCGTCGAGCGCAACCGGTACATGTTCCGCGACGGCGCCGGCGAGGACGGGTCGCAGCCGCCGAACAACTGGCGCTCGGTGTTCGGCGGGTCGGCCTGGACCCGGGTCACCGAGCCCGACGGCACCCCGGGCCAGTGGTACCTGCACCTGTTCGACTCCACCCAGCCCGACGTCAACTGGGACAGCCCCGACGTCCACGAGGAGTTCGCCGAGACGCTTCGGTTCTGGCTGGACCGCGGGGCCGACGGGTTCCGCATCGACGTCGCGCACTCCATGATCAAGGAGGCGGACCTCCCGGACTGGGAGGACGACGACAGCCCGATGGGCGGCACCGCCGAGATCACCGAGGACCGTCGGCCCCCGATGTGGGACCAGGAGGGCGTCCACGAGATCTACCGCGAGTGGCGGAAGATCGTCGACTCCTACGACGGTGACCGGATGCTCGTCGCCGAGGCGTGGGTGACGCCCTACGAGCGCCTGGCCCGCTACACCCGTCCCGACGAGCTGCACCAGGCGTTCAACTTCGACCACTGCGTCGCGCCGTGGCGGGCCGCGGACCAGCGCGGCGTGGTGACGACGTCGGTCGAGGGGTCCACCGCGGTGGGGGCCCCCGCGACGTGGGTGCTGAGCAACCACGACATCGTCCGGCACGCCAGCCGCTTCGGGTTCCCGCCCGCGTCGCGGGGCCTCGGCGGCATCGGGCCGGACGACCCGCAGCCGGACCCCGTCCTGGGCCTGCGCCGCGCCCGGGCCGCCACCGCGTTCATGCTCGCGCTGCCCGGCTCCGCGTACCTCTACCAGGGCGAGGAGCTCGGCCTGCCCGAGCACACCACGCTGCCGGGTGACGTGCGGCAGGACCCGTCCTGGCACCGCACGAACGGCGAGGACACCGGCCGGGACGGCTGTCGTGTCCCGATCCCGTGGGAGGCCGACGCCCCGTCGTTCGGCTTCGGCGCCACGGCCGGCACCTGGCTGCCGCAGCCCGCCGTCTACGGTGAGCTGGCCCGCGACCGGCAGGAAGGCGTCGAGGGCTCCACGCTGGAGCTGTACAAGGCGGCGCTGCGGCTGCGCCGCGAGCACGGGCTGGGCCTCGGGGACAGCCTGGACTGGGTCGAGGACCGCTGCGGTGAGCAGAGCCTCGGCCTGCGTCGCGGCGACGTCCTGGTGCTGGTCAACTTCGACGGCGAGCCGCTGGCCGTGCCGGCCGGCGCCGAGCTCCTGCTCGCGTCGGGGCCGTTGGACGGCGACGGCCGGGTGCCCACCGACACCACCGTCTGGCTGCGCACGAGCTGACCGGGGCGTCGTCGGCCGGCGACGCCCCCGACGCCCCTCGGACCCGCTGCGGTCCGGGGGGCGTCCTCCTCAGCGGCTGCCGCGCCGGAACTGCACGTCGGGACCGGTGAGGGTCTGCAGGAACTCGCGCTCCTCGCCGGTGATCCGTCGCGGCGCCGCGGCCGAGAAGGAGTACATGACCATGGTCGAGGCCGAGCGCGCATGGACCGTCCGCTCGTCCCCGGACCTCGTGGCCACCTCGTACCCCAGGTCGAAGCCCGCCCCGCCGATCCGCGTGACCCACACGTCCACGTGCACGCCGTCGGAGCGGTACTGCAGCGGCACCAGGTACTCGACCTCGTGGCGGACCACCAGGGTCCCGGTGTCCGGACGGGCCTTGACCAGCGCCAACGCCTCGATCCGGGCCTGCTCGGTGTAGCGGAAGAACTCGGTGTTGTTGACGTGGCCGTAGGCGTCCATGTCGGACCACCGCATGGCGACGGGGACGGAGACGGCTGGCATCCGCCGATCCTGTCAGGGTCTCTGCCCCAGGACGACCACCGACGCATGGTGGACCCACGAAGGGGGTACCCCGTCCTCATGAGCGAGCAGCCCGAGCAGATGGACCAGATCGACTCCGACGCCGTCGCGTCCCTGGACCCCGACGAGGTGTCCTACGACCAGGACCTGGCCCTCGGCGAGGACGGCGAGGAGGACGTGGCCCAGCGCAGCTACGTCCCCAACGACCGACCGCTGGCTGTGGGCCAGCACGGCACCACCGCGCAGGAGCAGCACGACGGCAGCAGCCTGGAGGAGCGGGTGGCCGCCGAGCTGCCGGACGTCGACGGGGAGCGCCCCGGCGACGAGGTGCTGCCGAGCGACCAGCCGCTCACCGACGCGATGGGCGAGGACGTGTCCGCGGAGGACCTGGTCGTGACCGACGAGGACGACACCGAGGTCGGCGACCTGCGCGCCGGCCGCCTGGTGGAGCCGGACGAGGGCGTGCGCCAGGACACCGACGCCGACCTGGTGGCCGAGGACGTGGGGATCGACGGCGGCGCGGCCAGCGCCGAGGAGGCGGCCATGCACGTGGTGGCAGACCCCCGCACCTGAGGCGGTCGGGGGACGGGCGCCCGGTAGGTTCGCGGGCGTGACCGAGCGCCCCTCCCCCGAGTCCCTCCGCGACAGCCTCGTCAGCGACCTGCGCCTGCAGGCCACCGACGACCCGGACCGGTTCGTCGGTCAGAACGTGCTCCAGCCGTTCGGCCGGGTGTTCGGCGGTCAGGTGCTGGGCCAGTCCCTGATGGCCGCCGGTCGCACCGTCGAGGCCGACCGGGCCCCCCACAGCCTGCACGCGTACTTCCTGCGCCCGGGGGACCCCGAGGTGCCGATCGAGTTCTCGGTCGAGCGGCTGCGCGACGGCCGGTCGTTCAGCGCCCGCCGGACCCACGCCCTGCAGCACGGTCGACCCATCCTGTCGATGATCGCCTCGTTCCAGCTGCCCGACACCGGCGTCGAGCACTCCGACCCCATGCCCGACGCACCGGCCCCGGAGGACGTGCCGACCACGGCGCAGGTGCTGGCGGGCATCGACCACCCGGCGGCGGCCTACTGGTCGCACGAGCGGCCGATGGACATCCGCAACGTCGACGCGCCGATCTTCCTGCGACCGGCCGAGGACCGCTCCCCCGACAGCGCCGTCTGGCTGCGGACCACGGCCGGGCTGCCCGAGGAGCCGTTGCTCCACGCGGCCGTGCTGGCCTTCGCCAGCGACTACTCGTTGCTGGAGGCCGTGCTGCGCCGTCACGGCGTCGCGTGGTCCGACCCCCGGCTGAAGATCGCGAGCCTCGACCACGCCATGTGGTTCCACCGGCCGGCCCGGGCCGACGACTGGCTGCTCTACACCCACCACAGCCCGTCGGCGTCGAACGCGCGCGGGCTCGTGCAGGGGTCGATGTTCGACCGGTCGGGCCGGCTGCTGGCCACCGTCGCCCAGGAGGGCATGGTCAGGATCGCTTCCCGCGGCTGACCCCGGGGACGCCCCGACACACCCGCAGGACTAGTACACCTGTTCGAACGAGGCGTACGGTGTCGTCATGGAGATCGCCCTGCAGCCGTCGTTGTTCGACGAGGTCGACGCCACGGCCGAGCACGCGGGGCCGTCGCTGGGCGTGCTCGGCGGCACCGTGCAGCGGACCGTGCTGTCCGGGGGCGCCTGGGTGGACGTGCGGCCGGGCTGGGTGAGCGACTCCGCCGAGGTGTTCTCGCGCCTGGTCGAGCGGGTGCCGTGGGTGGCCGAGAAGCGGCAGATGTACGACCGGGTGGTCGACGTCCCACGGCTGCTGTCCTGGTACGGCGAGCAGGACACCTGGCCGGACCACCTGCTCGAGCAGGCGCGCGACGCCTTGAACGCCTACTACGAGGCCGGTGAGCGCGAGCGGTTCGTGTCGGCGGGGATGTGCTTCTACCGCGACGGTCGCGACGGGGTCGCCTGGCACGGCGACCGGATCGGGCGCAGCCGCTCCGAGGACGTCATGGTGGCGATCGTGTCGTTCGGGGCCCCGCGGGCCCTGCTGCTGCGGCCCGTCGGCGGCGGCGACACCGTCCGTCACGTGCTCGGCCACGGCGACCTGCTGGTGATGGGTGGGTCGTGCCAGCGGACCTGGGACCACAGCATCCCCAAGACGGCCCGCGCCGTGGGGCCCCGGATCAGCGTCCAGCTGCGTCCGCGCGGGGTCGCCTGACGCTGCCGGCGCCGGGTCGGGCCAGGTCGGCTCGGCTCGGCCTCGGTTCGGGGCGGCTCGGCCTCGGTTCGGGGCGGATCGGGGCGGCTCGGGGCGGCCGGCTCGGGTCAGCCCAGCCCGCCCCGCCGGCTCAGACCGCGACCGGTCCGCGCAGGTCAAGCAGCGTGCCGGTGGCCCGCGCCCTGACCCGTGCGAGGTCGTGGGGGTGCGGGTCCCCTCGCTCGAAGTGGGCGACGAGGAGCTCGAGCTGCTCGACCAGGTGGGCGCGGGTCGACGCGTCGGCGCCCGCCCCGACACGGCCGAGGACGTCGACCGTGCGCATGACGACGTCCGGGTGGTCGAGGGCATAGGCGCGCATGGCGTCGACGAGCATCTCGACCAGGTCGGTCAGCACCACGGCCGGCGCGACCACCCGGACGGCGCCGTCCTCGTCGAGCCGGGCCGGTGACGGCATCCGACGGCGGGCCATCGCGGCGAGGCCGTCCGAGAGGTCGTCGAGGGCGTTGACGGCCGTGTACGGGTCGTTGGTGCCCGGCGACAGCGCCCGCACCGCCAGCTCGACCAGCTGCTGGGTGGCGAACTCGACGTCCTGGAACGGGCTCCGGGCCGCGGCCAGGGGAAGGTACCGGCGGACGGCGGCGGTCACGGCCTCCTCGTCGGCGACCCTCCCGTGGACCCGTGCCAGCACCCCCTGCTCGGTGACGTAGGAGCCGGGACGGACCACCAGCTCGATGACGACGTCGTCATCGGTCGCCCGCTCCAGCAGGTCGTCGGTGCTCACCCGCAGGACGTAACCGCCACGGCCGGCGCGGACGGTCGTGACGGGCGTCGTGGCCAGGGCGGTGGCCACGAGTCCGGGCGTCTCCGGCGGCAGGGGACCGTCGCCCAGCTGCTCGGGGTACAGGTCCTCGACGACCGTCCGCAACTCACCGTGGACCCGCTTGGCGAGCGTCCACACCTGGATGGACTCGCTGATGTGGTGGATGAACCAGACGAGGACCCCGATGCTGATCACCGCCAGCAGCACGGCCCCGTTGACGGCCAGCTGGGGGACGAAGGGTTCCTCGTCGCCGCCGTCCAGGGTCCGGATGGACCGCAGCACGAGCAGGGCGTAGAGGTAGGTCGCGACGTACGTGCCGAGCACCAGCTGGTTGCCGCGGTCGGCCATGAAGTTGCGGACCAGGCGCGGGCCGTAGCTGGACGACGTGAGGGCCAGGACCGCGATGGTGATCGAGAAGGTGGTCGAGGCCACGGCGAGCATGGAGCCGGCGATGGCCGACAGCAGGTCGCGGCTGCCGTCCGCGCCGACCAGGTACACGATCGTCCCGGCGCCCTCCCAGGAGTCGGAGTCCAACGACTCGTCCAGCGCGATCAGGCCCTGGGCGGTCGCGGCCGCGAGCAGGCACAGCAGCCCCGGGACCAGCCAGAACGTCTCGCGGAGTCGGACCAGCACAGCCATGCCGACATGGTCCCGACCGTCGGAGCGCCCGCCGCTCAGGCGCGCCGCACGCGCCGCCACAGCCGCATCACGGCCACCCCACTGGCACCCCACGGGCACCCACGGGCACTTACGGCCACCCCACGGGCACCCACGGCCGGTTGTGGGACCACCGCGGGGTCGCGAGGGCCAGGACGGCCCGATCCGGTCCCACAAACGAGAACGGCGAGGAGCCGGCGGGGGCGGGAGTGGGGCGGGGGTGGGAGCGGGGTGGGAGTGGAGCGGGAGCGGGCGCGGCGATCAGGGGGCGAGCACGTCCGGGGGCGGACGCAGCGAGGGGCGGCAGGCCCGGGCCTGCCGCCCCTCGTGCGTGCTCAGGTCTCCCGCGTCAGTCGCGCGTGAGCTTGCGGTGGGTGACCCGGTGCGGCCGGGCCGCGTCGATGCCGAGCCGGTCGACCTTGTTGGCCTCGTAGGAGGCGAAGTTGCCCTCGAACCAGTACCACTTGGCCGGCTCCTTCTCGTCACCCTCGTAGGCGAGGATGTGGGTGCAGACCCGGTCGAGGAACCAGCGGTCGTGGCTGATGACCACGGCGCAGCCGGGGAACTCCAGCAGCGCGTTCTCCAGCGAGCCGAGGGTCTCGACGTCCAGGTCGTTCGTCGGCTCGTCGAGCAGCAGCAGGTTGCCGCCCTCCTTGAGCGTCAGCGCCAGGTTGAGGCGGTTGCGCTCACCACCGGACAGCACGCCCGCGGGCTTCTGCTGGTCGGGCCCCTTGAAGCCGAACGCCGACACGTAGGCCCGGGACGGCACCTCCACGTTGCCGACCTGGATGTAGTCCAGCCCGTCGGAGACGACCTCCCACAGCGTCTTCTTGGGGTCGATGCCACCGCGGGACTGGTCGACGTAGCTGATCTTGACGGTGTCACCGACCTTGACGGTGCCGGCGTCGGCGTCCTCGAGACCCACGATGGTCTTGAACAGCGTGGTCTTGCCGACGCCGTTCGGGCCGATGACGCCGACGATGCCGTTGCGGGGCAGCGTGAACGACAGCCCGGAGATGAGCTCGCCGCGCTCGTCGAAGCCCTTGTGCAGGTCGTCGACCTCGATGACCACGCTGCCCAGGCGCGGGCCCGGCGGGATCTGGATCTCCTCGAAGTCGAGCTTGCGGGTGCGCTCGGCCTCCAGCGCCATCTCCTCGTAGCGGGCCAGCCGCGACTTGGACTTGGTCTGGCGACCGCTGGCGTTCATGCGGACCCACTCGAGCTCGTCCTTGAGCCGCTTGGCGAGCTTCTGGTCCTTCTTGCCCTGGACCTTCAGCCGCTCCTGCTTCTTCTCCAGGTAGGTGGAGTAGTTGCCCTCGTAGGGGTATAGCCGGCCGCGGTCGACCTCGGCGATCCACTGGGCGACGTTGTCGAGGAAGTACCGGTCGTGCGTGACGGCGAGGACGGCACCGGCGTAGGCGGCCAGGTGCTGCTCGAGCCAGTTCACGCTCTCGGCGTCCAGGTGGTTGGTGGGCTCGTCGAGCAGCAGCAGGTCCGGCTTGGACAGCAGCAGCTTGCACAGCGCGACCCGGCGCCGCTCACCCCCGGACAGGATCGTCACGTCGGCGTCCGGCGGCGGGCACTGCAGGGCGTCCATCGCCTGCTCGAGCTGGCTGTCCAGGTCCCACGCGTCAGCGTGGTCCAGGGCCTCCTGCAGCTCACCCATCTCGGCCATAAGGGCGTCGAAGTCGGCGTCGGGCTCGCCCATCAGGGCGCTGATCTCGTTGAACCGGTCGAGCTTGGCCTTGATCTCGCCCAGGCCCTCCTCGACGTTGCCGAGGACCGTCTTCTCCTCGTTCAGCGGCGGCTCCTGCAGCAGGATGCCGACGCTGTAGCCGGGCGACAGCCGGGCCTCCCCGTTGGACGGCGTGTCCAGGCCGGCCATGATCTTGAGGATCGTCGACTTGCCGGCCCCGTTGGGCCCGACCACGCCGATCTTCGCGCCGGGGTAGAACGACATCGTGACGTCGTCCAGGATCAGCTTCTCGCCGTGGGCCTTGCGGGCCTTGTACATGGTGTAGATGAATTCCGCCACGGTCCCCAGGCTAGGGGGTGGACCGGGCTGCCACCGCCCGCAGCCCGGTCACGCCTCCCGGGCGGGGCCGCCCGGCCCGGTCAGAACGCCGGCTCGGCCTGCCGCGCGGCAGAGGCCCGCAGGCTGTCGGTGCCGACCCCCTCGTCGTCCTCCTCTTCGACCAGCTCGCCGGTGCCGGTGTCCACGAACGACCCGGCGGCCGTGTCGTCGACCGGCTCGACGCTGACCTCACGGGCGAGCGCGTCGGCGTCCGTGCGGTCGACGTCGTCGCGGGCCTCCTCGGCCCGGGAGCGGCGGTTGGCCGTGAACGACGTGGTCCCCCAGGTCAGGTCGTGGCCGACGACCTCCGCGGTGACGTCGGCACTGGTGCGCGGCTGGTCGTCGTGGACGAAGTCCCTGACCCGCAGCCGACCCTGCACCAGGACGCCCTGCCCCTTGCTCACGCTGCTGACCACGTTCTCGGCCAGCCCGCGCCAGCAGGTGACGGTGTACCAGCTGGTCTCGGCGTCGACGACCTTGTTGTCGGTCTGGGAGTAGCGGCGGGAGGTGACCGCGACCCGGAAGCTGCACACCGTGGTGCCGTTCCTGGTCACCCGCAGCGCGGGCTCCGTGGCCACGTTGCCCCGCAGCGCCACCTTGGTCTCGTTCAGCATCTGGCTCCCCTTCGTCGGTGTGCCGGCGCTGCGCCGGCGACACCACGACGATGGCCGGGACGACCCTGACGACGGGTCCCCGGCCGGGGCCCCTGTGGACGGGCAGGCCCTCGCGGGGCTGTGGACACCGGACGCGGGCCGGGGTGGGGACGCCGCGGGACCGGGTCCGGGTCAGGGGGTGAGCAGGTCCCGGCAGCGTCGGTGGTCGGCGAGCACGTCCGCGACCGGGACGAGCACCCGCTCGCGGGCGACCTTGCCGACGGCGACCTCGAGCCTCAGCTGGGCCGTCTCGGCGCGCGCCCTGGCCCGTCCGGGCACGAACGTGCCGGCGAGCAGCGTGAGCAGGGCCCCGCCCAGCAGGCCGATCACCGTCAGAGCCGTCGGCAGGGGCAGCGGCAGCCAGGCCGGCAGGCCGGGGACGGTGGGCAGGTCCGGGTAGGGCACCTGCAGGAAGTCCAGGACGAACAGGGCCAGCAGGCCGAGCAGGCCCACCAGGGCGGCGGCCGCCAGCACGACGTGCAGGAACCCGACCAGCACCCACCACGCGGGGCGCTTGAACGTGAGGTCGGTCGACAGCACCGCCTGGTCCAGGGCGTCGCGCAGGTCGTCGGTGCGCACCGGTGCCTGCCGGACCGACTCGGCCCACCGCTCGGGCAGACCCTCGGTCGCAGTGCCCAGCAGCTGGCGCTCGGCCAGGTCGACGCGGGCCAGCTGCGCCCTCGTGGGCTCGGGCACCGACGACCGGGCCAGTCCGGTCAGGTCGCCGCTCAGCCGTGGGTCCTCCAGCCGGAGGCGCTTGAGCGGGTCGCGTCGCAACCGGGACACCCAGCGCGTCAACGGCCAGCCGATGTACGCGCTGGCATCGCGGCGGTAGGAGGACTCGACGGCCGAGACCACGGCCGGGACGGACGCCGCACCGGCCAGGGCGTCGGTCAACCGGTCGTCGCCGCCGACCTCGTCGATGCCGGGCTCGTCGTCGGCGACGCCGCGACGCAGCCCCGCCGCGGTCTCCCGGAGGGCGGCGCGGGCCCGACCGAGGGCCATCGCGCGGGAGGCGACGGCGTCGGCGAACAGGCCGCGCAGGTCCTCGACGCCCTCACCGGTGACGGTCGAGGTGGCCATGACCGTCGCGCGCGGCAACCCGTCCTCACGGACCAGGCGCTGCAGGTCGGCCAGGACGGCGTCGCGGTCCTCGGGTGTGAGCCGGTCGGCCTGGTTGAGGACGACGAGCAGGACGTCGTCGTGGCCGCGCAGCCGCCGCAGGTAGTCCGCGTGCAGGGTCTCGTCGGCGTACTTCTGCGGGTCGACGACCCAGACGATCAGGTCGATCCGGTCCACCAGCCGGTCGACGTCCATCCGGTGGGCGGTCTCGCGGGAGTCGTGGTCCGGCATGTCGAGCAGGACCAGGCCCTCCAGCGCCGACCCGCCGCCACGACCCAGCTCGCTGTCGTGGACCGTGCGGTGCCGTGACGGGACCTCCAGCCAGTCCAGCAGCGGGTCGGCCCCCTCGCCCCAGACGCACGCGACCGGGTGCGAGGTCGTGGGTCGGCGGACCCCCACCGTGCTGATCTGGAACCCGGCGACCGAGTTGAACAGGCTCGACTTGCCCGAGCCCGTCGCCCCGGCGAGCGCCACGACGGTGTGCTGGGTGCCCAGACCGGCGCGCACCCCGGTCCGCGCGATCTCGGCCCGGGCGGCCTCCACCAGATCGGGGTCGAACCGGTCGCCGGCGACGGTGAGGGCGTCGTCGATGCGCGAGATCAGGTCGGGCACCTCGACGGCCGGGTCGACCTCGGGGGTGCGCTGCTTGCGGTCCCCCCGACGCAGCCGACCGCGGCGGGTGGTCGTGTCGTCGTCGGTCGGGGTGGCCCCGTTCACCGGGCCTCCTCCAGCTGTTCCAGCGCGACCCGGATGCGGGCGCCGGCGTCGGCCACGGGCGCGGCCTCCACCCACCGTCGTCGCTCGGACTCCAGCAGGGCGTTGACGCGGTCGAGCAGGTCGGCCCGGGCCTGCGCGGCCAGGGTGCGGACGGCCTCGTCACCGAGGATGGCCTCGAGCAGCCGCTGGCTGAGGACGGCGGTGCCGCCCGCGATGGCGACCTCGCCGCCGGTCAGGCCGGCGGTCTGGCTGAACGCGGCGAGCATGAGCACGAACCCGACGCCGTTTATGCCCAGGCTGACGGCCCGGGCCTGCGCGGCCCGGGTGCGGCCGGCCTCGTCACCGAGGATGGCCGCGAGCAGCCGCTGGCTGAGGCCGGCGGTGCCGCCCGCGGTGGCGACCTCGCCGCCGGTCAGGCCGGCGGTCTGGCTGAACACGGCGAGCATGAGCACGAACCCGACGCCGTTTACGCCCAGGCTGACGGCCCGGGCCTGCGTCTTCTTGCCCTCGCCGAGGTCGTTGACCAGCTCGATGACCGAGCCCTGCCAGTCCCGGACCAGGCGCTGGATCTTCTCGTCGGTGCCGTCGGCCGGCCGCGCCAGCGACGGGTCGCGCAGCAGCAGCGCCGCACCGGCGGGACGCCCGCGCCACTCCTTGGCCACGTCCCCGGCCGCGGCCGTGATCTCCGACAGCAGCAGCGCGTGGGTGGAGGACTGCAGGGCCTCGCCGAGCTTCTCGACCGGGGCGCGCTTGCCCCGCACCAGGCCGACCAGGCGGTCGCGGACCCGGGACACGCCGGCCTCGAACCCGCGCCACAGCTCACCGGTGCCGAGCGCCTCCTGCCAGCGGGTCAGGACCTCGCCGCGCAGCACCGACCCGTCGGACAGCGAGGTGTCCAGGTTGCGTCGGGCCAGCTGGTAGCGGTCGCGGGCGACGGCCCGCAGCTCGGTCGCGGCGGCGTTCTGCTGGTCGGCGGCGTCGGCGATCCCCCGGACGCGCTCGTCCAGGGTGTTGAGCGCGCCCGTCACGGTCCGGCGGATGACGACGCCGCGGGCGGCGGAGTCCGACGCGAGACCGGTGAGCCAGGCGTGCAGGCTCTTGACGGCACGTCGGGGCAGCAGGCCCGCCTCCACCTCGGAGTCGACGACGGAGAAGATCGGCGAGGCGCCCAGACCGTTGGCCGCCAGCATCCCGGCCAGGTCGTCGCGGACCTCGGTCAGCGCCTTCTCCGGCACCCGGTTGAGGACGATGGCCAGGGCGGCCGCGCGGGCGGCGGCCTCGTGCAGCAGGCCCCACGGCACCGCGTCGGCGTAGCGGGCCGCGGTCGTCACGAACAGCCAGAGGTCGGCGGCCGCGAGCAGCTGGGCGGCGAGCTCACGGTTGGAGTCGACGACGGAGTCCACGTCGGGCGCGTCCAGGACGGCCAGACCGGTGGGCAGGCCCTCGTCGGCGACCAGGCGGACCGTGGTGATGGGCCGGTCCGGCGGCAGGTCCTCCTCGGGGCCGTGGACGCGGGCCAGGCCCGGGAGGACCCGCTGGTCGGTGAACCAGTGCGCGTCGTCGGGGTGGTGGACGAGCACAGGGGCCCGGGTGGTGGGTCGGAGCACGCCGGAGCGGGAGACCTCGCGGCGGAGCAGGCTGTTGACCAGCGTCGACTTGCCGGCGCCGGTGGACCCGCCGACCACGACCAGCAGGGGGGCGTCCAGGCGCTCCAGGCGGGGCAGCAGGTAGTCGTCGACCTGGCGGCAGACACCGACCACCTGGGCGCGCGCAGCAGCGACGCCCGGGGTCTCGTAGGCGAGGTCGACGGTGTCGAGCTCGGCACGCAGCGCCCCCAGGGCGCCGACAAGCGAGGAGCCGTCACCGGTGGTCACCCTCACACCTTGCCCGCAGCGCGTTCCCAGGGCGAATGGACTCGCTGGAGATCACGGAGAGTTTGTGGGGCCCGCCCCGCTGTGCACGGGACCGGGCAGGTCCGGTCACGGGCGCCGTGACCCCGGTCGCCCCGTCGTGCGGGGCGGACCGGCGTCACGGCACCCTGGTCGTGGCCCTCCGTCACTGCGTCCGGGTGGCCACCTCGTCCGCGCTCAGCCGGCCGCGCTCCGGACGGGGCCGCGCGGCCGTCCGCACCCCTGCGGGTCGCTGCGTGTACGGGCGGCGCGGGGTCCCCAGCGGGGTGGGCGCCGGGCCGTCGGCGTCCGGGTCCTCCGGACGCCGCAGGTGCCAGTCGGTCTGGGCCTGGTAGGCGGCGGCGACGGCCAGCAACCGGTCCTCCGCGAACGGCAGGCCGCCGAGGATGGTGCCGATCGGAACACCGCCGCCGCTGAAGCCGATCGGCAGGGCCAGCTCGGGCAGGCCGAGGATGTCGAACGGCACGGGGCTGGTCTGCACGACGACGTCGCACTGCGCGAAGAGGTCGTCGAGCACCCGCTCCAGCAGCAGGTTCTTGGCCCGCTGACCGGTGATGAACTCGACACCGCCCAGCAGCGCGCCCTGCAGCCAGCTCGTCACCGAGACGCCCAGCAGGCGCAGGTCCTGGCGCATGATCTGCAGGAACGGCTCGGTCCGCTCCGGCAGGCGGACGTTGTTGAACGCCCCGCCCGTGAGCAGGTCCCACTCCTCCGGCAGGGTCACGTCCACGACGTCGATCCCCGACACGTCGGCCAGCGCGTCCAGGAACGCCGTGCGCGCCTGCGCGGTCTCGCTGGTGCCCGAGGTGAAGCCGGGGATGACCCCGACCCGGGTGCTCCAGCGCACGCGCCGACCACGGTTGACCGGTGTCGCGGCCCGGACCAGGTCCGCCACCGGCGGCAGGCCCTGGGTCCGCGGGTCGGCCGGGTCCTCCCCCGCCATCGTCTGCAGCATGATCGCGGCGTCCATCGCGTCGCGGGCCAGCGGACCGGGGTGGTCGCGGGTGTAGGTGAGCGGCACGATGCCGTACAGCGACACCCGGCCCATGGTCGGCTTCAGACCGGTCAGGTTCTGGGCGTTGGACGGGCCGGTGATCGAGCCCCCGGTCTGGGTGCCGATGCTGGAGGCGGCCATCCGGGCGGCGACCGCGGTCGCGGAGCCGGTGGAGGAGCCGCCGGGGTTGGTCGCGGGGTTGTTCGGCGTCCACGCGTTGACGGTGGTGACGACACCCGCGGGCGTGGTCGCCCGGCTCGTCGCCAGCGGCCCCATCTGCGTCTTGCCCAGCACGACCGCCCCGGCGTCGAGCAGCTTGGCGACCGACGTGGCGTCGAAGTCCGGCACGAACCCCTCGAAGGCGAACGAGCTGGCCGTGGTCTCGATCCCCGCGGTGAAGTAGTTGTCCTTGACGGCCAGGGGCACGCCGTACAGCAGCGAGCGCCGCGGCGGGTCCGTCAGCGAGCGGGCGCGGGCGAGCGCGGCGTCGGCGACCACGGTGTTCCACGCCTGGTAGGTGTCGTCGAAGGCGCCGATCCGGTCCAGGTAGGCCTCGACGAGCCGTTCCGAGGTCAGCCGTCCCCGGCTGATGAGGGTCGCGGCCTCGGCCAGGGTGAGCTCGGTGATGTCGGCCAGCGCCTCGGGACGGATGCTCGCGGCGACCGCGCTGGGCACGGCCGTCGGCGCGGCGTGGGCGACGGCCGGCAGCGAGACGGCGGAGGCCCCGACCGCGGCCAGGACGCTCATCCGGGTCAGGAAGGAGCGACGGTCGACGTGACGGTCGGTCGGCTGGTCGGTGTCCAGGCCGCCGCCGGTCCCGACGGTGGGGGCGCTCACCGGTCGGTCCAGGCGGTCGTGACGGACGGGTACAGCAGCGGCGCGGGTCCCTGCTGGGACAGCCGCGGGTCGAGGCTGCCCCCGGGGCCGGGCACGGTGTAGGCGCTGAGGGTGGTGACGGTGCCGCGCACGAACGAGCGCAGGCTGGCCAGGACGGACAGCTGACCGGGGCTGCCGGTCACCGGGTCCGCCGTGGAGCCCGGCGGGAGCTGGGTGATGTCCAGGCCCATCGACGCCAGGCGGGCGATGATCATCGTGTCGAGCTCGGCATCGGTGGGTGGGGTGGGTGCCACGGGTTCCTCCGGGTGATCAGGGGTGGGGTGCCCGATACAACCCGCGTCAGGTGTCACCGCTGTTTCGGGCCGCGACCGATGACGTAACACCGCCAGGAGCAGCGCCACCCCTTGCTCCGAGCGGGTGGGGCCCGTCACGGACCGCTCAGGTGCTCCGGGCGGATGTCGATGAGCCCCCCGGCCCTGGTCCCGTGCCGGGCCCCGGACTCAGGAGACACGCATCAATGGTCGCTAGAACTACGAAGCCGGGCCGGTCGTCCCGACGGGTGAGGACGATCGCCGCGCTGGCTGCGGTCGTCGTCGTCGGCGCCTCGGGGATCCCCAGCGCGCTGGCCGGGACGGTCGACCCCGAGGCGGTCGCCGCCGCGCCGGAGGTGACTGAGGCGGCCGACGCCACCGAGGACGTCGACCCCGGCCCTGTGCCCGTCATCGAGGAGCCCGAGGAGCCCGTCGAGGCGCCCACCGAGACCGACCCGGCCGTGGACCCCGAGGTGGCGGTGGTCGAGGAGCCGGACGTCGCCGCCGAGCCGAGCCTCGACACACCGGCGACCAGTCCGGACGCGCCCGTTCCCACCGAGACGGGTGGCGTGGACGCCGCCGACGAGGCCGGTGGAGGGGGGTCGGAGCCCGACGGGTCGGTGACGGCCCAGGAGGACGTCGAAGCGGCGGCGGGCCCGCTCAACCTGCTCGCCACCGCGAGCGCCGACGGTGACGTCGTTGTCACCTGGACCATCGACCACTGGGCCACCCTCAACTACCCGTGCCGCGACACCTACCAGATGTGGCTGTACATCGGAGGTCTTCCGGGCAACGAAGAACCTCTGTACATCGAGGGACCTACGGAGACCGAGGGGCCTCCGAGCTTCAACGTCGAGCTGCCACGCGGGACCACCACGCACCCCTTCGAAGACATGCCCGCGGGTGAGTACATGGTGAACCTGTCCACCAACTGCTACCCCGGTGAGCAGACCACCGTCACCATCGAGGGCGAGGAGCACGTGGCACCGCAGCCGCCCACCGACCTGGACGTGGTCGTCGACGACCGGGCCGCCGTCATCACCTGGTCCGCCCCGAGCGACCCGGGGACCAGCAGCGTCACGGGCTACCTGGTCTTCGTGGACGATGGCGCCCCGCAGGAGGTCCAGGCCCCGACCAGCAGCGCCTCGTTCCCCGACCTCGCGCCCGGGCTCCACTCCGTGCGGGTCCAGGCGGTCAGCGACCACGGCATCAGCGGTGCGGTTTCCGACGCCTTCAGCGTGACCGCCGCACCGACCTCCCCGGTCGCGGTCACCGCGACCCAGGACGGTGAGGACGGCGTCAGCGTCTCCTGGTCAGTCCCGGAGCACGCCGGTCACCCCGGTCTCGACGGCTACTCCGTCTGGTTGGACGACGACGAGGCCGCAGCAGTGCCTGTGACCGTCGGCGACCTGTCGACCACGCTGACGGGCGTCGCCCCCGGGTTGCACACCGTGAGCGTCCGCGCCATCAGCGAGTACGGCGACAGCGCCCCGGCGTCCACTCAGGTGTACGTCGGCGCCAGCCCTTCCGTACCGCTCCAGGTGACCTCGGAGCGCCTGGGGAGCAGCAGGGTGACCATCCGGTGGGCAGCTCCGTCGAACCTGGGCCACCCCCAGCTCGACAGCTACGACGTCACGCTGGACGGCGGCACGCCGCAGCGGGTCACCCAGCGCGAGGTCACGCTCACCGGCGTGGCCCTCGGGGCGCACACGGTGACGGTGGTCGCCAACAACGAGTTCGGTCACAGCGCGGCCGCCAGGTACGACTTCGACCTGCCTGCCCTTCCCTCGGAGCCGATCGAGGTCGAGGCCGAGCAGACCGGCCCCACCTCGGTCCTGGTCTTCTGGACCGCCCCCTCCACCGAGGGCGACTCCCCCATCATCGGCTACCGGGTGACCGCCTCGCCGAGGCCCCTGTTCGGGCGCCTCGACGGCGTCCTCGCTGCTGATGCCCCGGACGTGCTGACCCAGGACGTCGGGGCCAGCGTCCGCAGCCACGAGTTCACCGGGCTCCGCCCAGGTACGGAGTACACCTTCTCCGTCGCCGCGATCACCGAGGACGGTGTCGGGGAGCCCGGGTCGGACGACGAGCAGACCAACGAGTGGCGTGCCCCGTCGGTGCCCACGAACGTCTCGGTCACCCAGACCGGCGACGGACAGGTAACGGTCCGGTTCGGCGCGCCCGAGGACTCGGGCACCTCGGAGATCGTCGGCTACGTGCTCGGCCTCAGTGGTCCCGACTTCGGCGGCTACGAGGAGTTCGACGCCGACACCCGGGAGATCGTCATCGACGACCTCCCGCCCGGTGAGTACGCCTTCCGACTCCTCGCGGTCAACGAGCAGGGCGCCGACGGCGCGCCGTTCGACATCGACCTCGTCGTCCAGGGCGAGCCCGCTCCCCCCGCGGACGAGCCGGTCCCCGACGACGACCCCCTCGTCGTCAACGCCCCGGTCCGCACGGTCGTGACCGCCCCCGCAGCCACGTACACCACGGCGGCTCCGGCCGCCCTGGCCCGTACGGGCGCCGAGGCCGGCACCGTCGCCCTGGGCGGCGTGCTGCTGCTCCTGATGGGCGTCGGCGCGATGCTCGCCGGCCGTCGCCGTCAGGTGGCTGACGCCTGACCGACGCACCGCAGCAGGCACGACCGACGGCCCCGCTCGTCCGCCTCACCGGCGGTCGGGCGGGGCCGTCCGGCGTCGTCGCCCCGCCGCGGCACGGGACACCCGGTCGGGGTAACCACTACCGTTCTGGCCAGGGCGGCGACCGGCTCGGTCGTGGGTGGCCGCCCGCCCCGCCGAAGTCCACGTCCCCACTCCCGCCCCCGTGGGGGATCCGGAGCTTCATCCGAACAGGTCAGACGCGCTGCGGCCGCAGGAGAGGGCTGAGCGAATCTGGGACGCGGTACGCGCTTCGGCGGACCGCTATTCATCCGGATCAGGAACGCGGTCACGGGCTCGTGGGCTGAGAGGTCCGCTGACACCCGCACCCCGGACGGTGTCGTGGCGCGACAGCCACGACGACAGGGTCCGTTCACCTGTCAGAGGTGGCCGGACAACTCGGGAGAAGGGCGCCCGGCGGCAGCTGCCTCGTCGATACGGACGGTCGCGGGTGCCACGCCCCACCTCAGCACGGCTACGCCCAGCCCCGGCCGAGCGAGGCGAAGGACCCGAGGGACCGCCCGCCCATCCCAGCACGGGACGCATGCAGCGCTCAACGTGCGGTCTGCCCGTGACGGGGGCGGCAAGGACGCACATTCGTGTCAGGGCGTCGGCATGTCGCTCGCGGCTGCGCCTAGGGCCGCCGCCCCCGCTGGGGCGATCTCAGAGATTGCCTCGGCGAGGGTGAGGACGACGGACTCGATCAGGTGGCGGGGCAGCACGCGCGTGTCCCGCTCGCCGTGCCACTGCAGGATCGCCGACAGCACGCCGACGTCGTCGGTCAGCACAGCGGCAGCCGTGTGCCGCAGGAGGTTCGTGAGGGTCCCGGTCCGTGACGAGCCCGCGTCGTCCCCGGTGCCGGGCTGCGGGGCGGCGGCGTCCAGCAGCGCCACGGCCTGCACCACGAGTCCGGCGTCGGCGGCGTCCAGCAGCAGCACCTCCCGGGGCACCGGGGCGGGCCGGCCCCGCAGGTCCGGGGCGGCGTTGGCCAGGCTGGCCGGGTCGTCGGACCAGCCGTCCGCCCCGATGGCGAGGGCACGGTCCGGGGTGCCACCGAACGCATGACCGCCGGCCACGACCGGCACGCCCGCGGCGTGGGCCGCCTCCACACAGCGCAGGGCTCCGAGCAGGTTCGTCGTCAGGGTGCAGGAGAGCGCAAGCAGGTCGATGTCGCCTGCAGCCAGGCGCCGGCCCAGGTGCTCTGCCGGCACGGACCCACCGAGGACGGTGACACGGACACCCCGGGAGCTCGCCACAGCGCCGGCGAGACGAGCGGGGAGGCTGTGCCACTCGCCCTCCGCGCAGGCCATGAGGACGTGCCGCTCGCGCGGCGCCCGCGTACGGTCCGTCGCGAGGGCTGCGCACCCACGCCGCTCGATCGTCGACGTCAGGACGGAGAGGGCGCGGTCGGTGACCGCGGTCGCCGCGTGCTCGTCGGCCACGGACCAGTAGCCCCGCTGCCAGAGCCGGCCGACCTCGACCTGGGTCGGGGCGAGCACCTCGCGTATCACGCTCTCCACGTCGTGGCCCTGCCCCAGCAGGTCCGTGACGAGCGCGCAGGCGGCGTCGGCGTCGGCGGCCCGGACTGTTGCGAAGTACTGGCTCAAGGGGTCCGCCGTCGGGCGTGCTCGGGGCTCGGGGGCTGCGTCGGGCCGGAGACGAGCGACTGCGTGACGTGCGTCCGCGAGCAGGACCACGAGCAGATTCTCCAGCCGCATGGCGCTGATGCTGATGTCGTCGATGCGGACCAGCATCGGTTCGGACAGGCCGAGGGAGATGTCGACGGGCAGGATCCCGGGGCCGCCGAGCCGGGCCGGGAGGACCGCACCGCCGAGGTCGTGGACGAAGGTGGCGAGGATGTCCACGACCTCGCTCCGGGTGCGGGCGCGCAGCAGCGCGCGGGTCGCCTGCAGCTGGTGAGCGACCGCGTCCGGGTCGGCCGCCGGCGGTGTCGGCGGGTAGGCCCGGCCGGGGCGGAGCAGGTACGACGACTGGCGCGAGCGGTCCCGACGGGCAGCCACCAGCGAGGGCGGCAGAGCACCGGGCGACCGTCCTGCCGGCACGCCAGGATCTCCCGGCCCGCCCACAGGTCCGATCCCTCTCGTCCCGGCGGTCATGAGTGACTCTGCTCCGTCATCCGGCCCGAGCGGGCCGAGGCCGTCGACTGCGCGATCGCCGCGGCGGGTGCCGTCGTTGGGCGGTCACCGCGCAGGTCGTCGTCGGGGATACGGACGTCGAAGGGTCGGATGAGGATCCCGGAGGCCGCGAGCTCCTCGATCGGCAGCGCCTTGCTCCACAACCACCCCTGGGCGGTGGCGCAGCCCAGGCGGCGGAGCAGGGAGGCCTGCGCGACGGTCTCCACGCCCTCGGCGACGACGCTGACGCCGACGGCCTTCCCCAGCTCGATGATGGACGCGGCGATGGCCGGTGCGTCCGGGTGGGTCGTGAGGTCCGAGATGAAGCTTCGGTCGATCTTGAGCGCGGAGACGGGCAGGTCCCGCAGGTAGGCGAGGCTGCTGTAGCCGGTGCCGAAGTCGTCGATGGCGATACCGAACCCGGCCTCACGCAGGCGACGCAGCACCGCGATGGCGTGCTCCGGCTCGTCCATGATCGCCGTCTCGGTGATCTCGAGCGTGACGCAGCGGGGCGGGACGCCGGCTCTGTCCGCCCACTGCTGGGCGAACGTCTCGAACTGGCTGTTCTGCAGGTTGCCTGCGGACAGGTTGACCGCGACGAAGGCGTCAGGGGGGAACAGCCCCGCGCAGCGGAGTCGGCCGACCTGGGTGAGGGCGCGCGCGAGCATGTACCGGTCGAGCTCCCCGCTCAGGCCGGACGCCTCCGCCACGGGCACGAACTGGTCCGGGCGGACGGGACCGCGCCGTGGGTCCGTCCAACGGGCCAGTGCCTCCACGCCGAGGACGCGACCAGTCGCCAGCTCTACGACGGATTGGAAGTGCGGTTCCAGGACCTCGGCGGCCAGGGCCGCGCGAAGGTCGCCGGCGAGGGCGAACCGGTGCCCGGCGTCGTCGGCGAGGGCATGGTCGAACACCCGGGCGCGGCCGCGCCCGGCGGTCTTGGCTGCGTACATGGCGATCTCGGCGAAGCGCAGCAGGTCGTCGGCGCCGGCTCCAGGGCTGACGGCCACTCCGACCGAGGCCGCGACGTCGACCGTCATGCCCTCGGCGATCTCGACAGGCAGGCCTAGGACGTCGAGCACGTCTTTGGCGAGGCGCTTGCCGTCGGCCTCGTCCCCATGCTCCATGACGATGACGAACTCATCGCCGCCAGGGCGGGCGAGGGTGTCGTGCGGGCCGATGACACCGCGCAGCCGGTCGGCGACCGCGACCAGGACGGCGTCACCCACCGCGTGACCTCGTGAGTCGTTGATGAGCTTGAAGTGGTCCAGGTCGACGGACAGGACGACCGGGCTCAGCTCCGTGCGACGGGTGGCCTGCTCGAGCCGGTCGAGCAGCAACGCACGGTTGGCCAGTCCGGTCAGGTGGTCCTGGAGCGTGGCCGCCGCGATCTGCGCCTCCGCTCGTCGGGCGTCGGTGATGTCCGAGACCAGGGCGAGGGACCCCCTGCCTACGGCTTCGTCGGTCCACGGCGCCGCGGAGATCCATAGCTGTCGTGTCCGCCCGTCCGGGTGGCGGTAGGCGACCTCGTACCGCTCGCTGCCGCGCTCGTGACGCGTCGCCAGACGCAGGGCCATCTGACCGGAGTCCTGGGGCTGCAGCAGGTCCAGGGCGTTCCGCTCGTAGATCTCCTCGATGCTGACGCCCAGGATGTCGGCGACGCGGGCGTTCGCGAATCCCGTCCGGCCTTGGGCGTCCACCGCCCAGATGCCTTCCTCGGCGGTCTCGGCCAGGGTCCGGTAGCGGTGCTCGCTGCGCCGTAGGGCCTGCTCGGCCAGGATGCGTTCCGTCACGACCGTGAGGTTGCAGACGATGCCGCCGATGCCGCTGTCGAGCACGTTGTGACAGGTCTCCTCGACCCACCGCCACTCTCCGTCGCGAGTCCCGACCCGCAGGAGCATGGTCGCGGACACGCCCGTGCTGACCACCGAGTGGTAGGTGTCCTGGGCGGCCGCGAGGTCGTCGGGGTGGACGACGTCCCAGCCGCATCCGGCGACGAGGTCCTGGCTGTCGTACCCGAAGAGGCGGGTCACGGCCGGTGACACGTACAGCAGCATGCCGTCGGCGTCGCTGACGATGGCGAGGTCGCTCGCCAGCCGGGCGAACGCGTCTGTCATCTCGTCCTGGCGGAGGCGGGCGCGTTCGGCGGCCCGCACAGCCCGCAGGTCCTGGAACTGCGCGACGGCCCCGTCGACGGCACCGCTCTCATCGTGCAAGACGCTCACGTCGATGCCGACGGGCACAGCACTCCCGTCGCGGTGGCGCAGGACGCGCTCGCACCGGCCGGTCTCGGTCTGTCCCCGGAGCAGGCTCGCGAGCACGACAGCACCCTCGCCGCTGTCGTCACCATGGCCGAGCGCCTCGGACTGTAGGCCGACGAGCTCCTGCCGGCTGCGGCCCAGCAGGTGCCACAGTGCGTCGTTCACCAGGTTCAGCCGGCCCAGCCGGTCGACAGTGGCCTGCGGCACCGGCGAGCGCTCGAATGCGGCCCGGAAGTGCTCCCGCAACCACGCGGAGGTAGGGGCCGACGCCCCACCACCGGGGTCGCAGTGCGGCGTGGACGGGTCGCGCATTTTCACACCCCTCCAGACGTCGACGGGGCGTCGCTGGTCCACCACCGTGGCGCACGTCCAGGGTCGAGGGTGCCCGGACGTGCGTCGAAGCGCGTCCCCCCCGCCGTCGCGGCGACCGTCCTTGTCAGTGCAGGCATCGTTGACCTCCTGCAGGTCTACTCGACCACGGGTGAGCCCTTCTGGAGCCCCAGGGCGTCCACAGTGGCCGTCGAGTCCTGAGTCACCCTGATGCACAGGAGAGCCTCAGGTGAGGCTGGAGCGACGGCCTGAGCGGACCCATGGGCCGGCCAGCTTGTCGGCAGGCCTGTACCTGATCAGCGAACGCCTGCGCAGGAGCACCTTGGCGGGGTCGCGAGGGTGCACGTCCGGGATCACCGGGAGGCCGTGCTGCTGCTGCTGCGCAGCGGGCCCGGTGCCGGATCGGGCTTCAGCGCGCCAACGGAGCCGGCGAGCGCCCGCTTCGGCGGCCGGAAGCGCTCGGGGACACTGCGCTGCGGCGACCCCTGGGGGTCCGACGGCGGATGAGCACAGCCACGAGCAGGAGGAGGAGGACGGCCAGGGCAGCACCCATCACGACGGCGATGACGATCCCCACCAGTCCGCTGGCGGCGAGGTCCATCCCTCCGGGAGTCTCACCCGCTGCCTCGGCGAGCGCCGCGGCCACCTCAGGCGCCACCGTGAAGAGCCCGTCGAACGTCACGACCTGACCGTCGGCGTAGTCGATGTGCACGTTCACGGGGTACTCGCCGATCGCCACGGTCCCCTCCACGGGGATGGGGTAGGCGATGGCGGTGCCGGGTACGAACGTGCCGACAGCGAAGTCGTGCTCCACGTCCAGGCCGGGGATCGAGAGGGTCCCATTGGTCTCTGTCAGCAGGGTGCCGCCGGTGTTCTCCACCCCGATCCCCACGTGCAGACCGTCCGGTCGCGCCAGCGGGTCGGTACCGGTGATGAGGAGCTCGGCGGGGGCCGAGCCCACGTCCACCTGCACCGCGATGACGCGCCGGGTTCGCACGGCCAGCTCGGCGCCGGCCTGGTCCTCTCCCGCGGTCACTGCGAGCTGGGGTGCCGGCGGCGGGCTGACCGACAGTCCCGCCAGGTGCGTTCCTGCCTCGACCTGGTCGGGGACCACGACGCGGAAGTCCACCGTGGTGGCCTCACCCGGGGCGAGGGTGACCGATGGCTGCTCGATCGTGATCCACGTGCCCGTAGCACTCACTGCCTCACCCGGCGCCGGGAACGACACACCGCCCACCTCGGCGGTCCCGGCGTCCAGGGCCGTGAGCTCGAGCTTCAGCGGGACGTCCTGGTCGTTGCGCAGATCGACCGACTGGGTGACGGTCTGGCCCTCGTCCGCGGCCAGGACGAAGTACCCGCCGGACTCGGCGAGGCTCGAACCCTTCGACGGCAGCAGCACGAAGGCCGTGTCCTCACCGGCCGCTGTGGACGCCGACGCCGCGGGGACGACGAGCAGCGCCGCGGCGAGCAGGCCGGTCATCGCGGCCACGACGCGGCCGCCGCGGACGGATGCCGAGACCTCCATGTTGACCTTTCTGTGG
Organism: Aquipuribacter aurantiacus; assembly: GCF_051216895.1. NCBI lineage: Bacteria > Bacillati > Actinomycetota > Actinomycetes > Micrococcales > Intrasporangiaceae > Aquipuribacter > Aquipuribacter aurantiacus. The sequence goes on along the minus strand of NZ_JBPKAO010000004.1, from coordinate 280,706 downwards.
TGCCGAGGGAGGGCGGGGACCCACACCGTTGAAGAACGTCGGCTGGTGTCCCCGCCCTCAGGGGCTCGACCTCCCGTGGTCAGAAGGTCGTCGACAGTGGGGTCAGGGCGTGGTGGCCAGCGTCACCGTCACGTCACTCCGGTAGGTCGCGGCGTAGGCGTCCGACGGAACCGTCAAGGTGGCGGTCGTGGCGCCGAAGTCGTAGGTGCCCATGCCTGCGCCCGGTGCGGCAGTGGCGATCGTCACCGCTGCCCCGGCGTCGACGGTGTACGGGCCGGGTGCGATCGCCGGCACCGCGGAGGTCGTTCCTGCTGCCGCGCCCACCGTGGGGGCCGACAGCTCGATGGAGCTGGTCGGGAGGGTCCGACCACTGCCCACGTAGTCCGTGCCGTTGTGCTCCGCCATCTGAGAGGCCTGAACGGTCACGGTCCACCCCGCTCCGGACCCGGTGTTGTCGCTGACCGAGAACGTGCCCACGGCTGCGTCCACGTCCTGGCTCTCGCTGTTCAGCGTGACGGGGGCGAAGTCCCCGACCGTCGGGTCGGTGCTGAACTCCAGGGTCCCTGCGGTGACCGTCACGTCGGACGGGTCTTGGACCGTGTCGGCGAGCGCGGGTGCGGCGCCGGTGGTGACCAGTGCGGCCGCGGCCAGGACGGCCACGCAAGTGCGCGTACGGGATCTGCTCATGAGCTAGACCTTTCGTTGGTAGCCCGGCTGACCCTGTGGGTCCCGTGGCTTTGCGTCCCCGCCTTGCGGTCGGGTTTGCCCTTGTCGGCTTGCTCCGTCGGCATCATTGCCAACAGGTCCTCATCGTCGAGTTCTGCTGCGACCTGAGGACTCTCCCCCATCCGAAACAGCGTTCACCCGTTCGCCTGGGCCGGCGACTGCGAGGTCGACCGGAGACCTTTGCGAGGTCGGACCCCACGACGCCGCCGGGGAGGCGGTGAGGGTGACGCAGCACGGATCCGTCGATCGCCCTTCCGAACCATGACCCGCCCTGCGGGTGCGGCCTGCTCGCCCGCGACGCCGTCGTCGCGGCCCGGACGCTCCCCACTCAGGGCGACGTCATCGCAGCCCACGTCACCTGCGACCCCTGCGGCACCATCCGCGGCACCGCTCAGCTCGACGCCCGACACCTGGGCTGAGCCACCGGCACCATCACCGCTGGGCGGGCCACCTCGGCCCGCCCAGCGGCATGTGTGGCAGCGCTGCGGCGGAGGGGCAGACCACTGCGCGGCGGCCACACCAGGAGACATCTCCACCTGGGGCTCGTCCGCGACGGGCCCCGTGCAGCCCCCCGCGACCCACCACCCTCGCAGGGCCCGAACGGCTACCGTGGTGCCCGGAGTAGCCGCACGAGCAACCGGTTCTCCGGAGGTAGTCCGGATGGAAGTCCGGATCTCCCGCCCCCGTAGCTCAATGGATAGAGCAACGGCCTTCTAATCCGTAGGTTGCTGGTTCGAGTCCAGCCGGGGGCACCGGGCCGACTGGCCTGCAGGTCAGGGTCCGTCCGGGCCCCGCGCGCGCCTCATCCCGGCACGGCCGGTCTCGCTGCTTCGGGCAGCTCTCGGGTCTCCACCATGTGACGGGCGACGTCGCGGAGCTTGAGGTTGGAGTTCCTGCTGGCGCGGATCAGCACGGCGAACGCGCGCCCTTCGTCGAGCCGGTGGCGCTCCATGAGCATGCCCTGGGCCTGCCCGATGACCAGACGTGTCGCCACGGCCTCCGTGAGCTGGGCCTGCCGCCGGATCGCGGCGTACGCGATGGCGGCGTGGGAGACGAACATGAGACCGACGTGCTCGGACTCGTCGGTGAACGCACCCGTCTCGTAGGAGTACAGGTTGAGCGCGCCGAGGTCGTCGCCGGCCACGAACAGCTGGAACGACAGCATCCCCCTGGCCCCGGCCTCAGCCGCCCTCGCGGCGAACGCGGGCCAGCGGCGCTCCGCCGCCATGTCCGGCACCCGGACCGTCTCGTGCCGGTAGGCGGCGTCGACGCAGGGGCCCTGGCCCGTCTCCTCCTGCAGGGCGTCGACCGCCCGGGGCAGACGACCGGTCGCGGCCTCGGACCAGACCTTGCGTCGCCCGAGCACGAGGCTGATCGAGCCCTCGTCCACCCCGGGGATGAGCTGGACGGCGGCCTGCACGATGCCCTCCAGGGTGGCCGCGGGGCTCCCGGACTGACCCAGCTCGCGGGCGACCCGGGTCAGCTGCTGCGCCAACCGGTCCTCACCCCGGTGCGAGCCGGTGTCGTGGGCCGAGGCCTCGCCGCGGCCACCCAGGAGCCCGGCGACGTGGTGGTCGTCGCGGCTCTCATCCGTCACCATGCAGGCCCCTCCGGTGCTGGCTGATCGGGGGACGACGCTGCGCGCCGGTGCGGCCGATGGCGTCGACCCCGCACGATACCGGGCCAGGCACCCTGTTCTCCGGCGTCACCGAGGCCGAGATCCAGGACCCGGTCGCGCGTCGATGCCGTGGCCGCCGCGCACCGCAGCCACGCCGGCACGTCCCCGAGGCAGGACCTAAGCCCCGGTCCCGGCCCCCGCCGGCACGGGATGCTGTCAGCACGGCGTCTGCCAGCACCGTTGGCCGCCGAGCCGCCACCGACCCAGGAGCCCCATGCCCGCGCACCGCACCACCCTCATGGTCCGCCCGACAGCAGCCCCCCCGATCGACCACGGAGGGCCGACCGGCCGCACCGAGGAGGTGCTCCGCCGGGCGGCCGCGGAACGGTCGCAGCACCGGGCCGGTCTGCGGGTGCAGGTGCTGTCGTTCCTGCTCGTGGTCCTCGTCGTCGTGGCGCTCTGGGGCCTCGGCGGCGGTGGCGTGTCGTGGCCGTTCGTCCCCCTGGCCTTCTGGGGCGTCGGCCTCGCCCTGCATGCCCTGGCCGTCTGGTCCCGGACCCCGACCGAGGCCGAGGTCCGGGCCGAGCTGCTGCGGATGACCCGCTGACGGAGGCCACCGCGGGGCCCCGGCCCCGCCCGCCCGTCAGCCGTGCGGACGAACCACCGCGACCGGGCCGCAGGCGTGGTGCAGCACGGCCTGGCTGACCGAGCCCAGCAGGACGCCGGCGAAACCACCGCGACCGCGGGAGCCCACCACGACCAGCTCTGCACCGTCCGAGGCAGCCACCAGCGCCTGCCCGGCGTGGCCGTTCACCAGCCGCGGGTCGACGTCCACGTCGGGGAAGCGGCTCTGCCACGGCTCCAGCGAGGCGGCGAGCGCCTGCCGTTCGTCCTCCTGCATCCTGTCCGCGACCGTGACCCCCCACGGGTTGGTCGCCGCCGGCAGCTCCCACGCCCGCACCGCGGTGAGACCGAGCCCTCGCCGTGCTGCTCTCTCGAACGCGAAGCCGACCGCGAGCGCCGAGACGTCCGAGCCGTCCACACCGACCACGACCCGGCCGGTCGGGCCCGAGGGCTGATCGGGCCCGTCGGCCGGGGCGCGGACGACCACGACCGGGCAGGGCGCGTGGGTGGCGACCTCGGCGCTCACGGACCCCACGAGCAGGCCACGGAACCCGCCCAGCCCACGACTGCCCAGCACGAGCACGTGCGCGCCCTCGGCCCCGGCGAGCACCGCGGCCGCCGGACCGGCGACCACCAGCTCGGTCGTGACCTCGAGCCCCGGTGACGCCGAGTGCGCCTGGGCCTCGGCCTCGGCCAGGACCTGTTCGGCGTCCGTCCGCAACCCGCTCCCGACGAGCCCCTCGTCCGGGGAGTCGAGCGACACCCTCGGTCTGGTCAGGGGCCAGCTGAAGGCGTGCACCAGGTGGAGCGGTCGCCGCTGCTCCGTCGCCTCGGCCGCGGCCCACCGCACCGCGGCCTCGGCCGCGGGCGAGCCGTCCACGCCGACCACGATCTTCATCTGTCTGTCATCCGACACCATGGGTTGTCACTCCGACTTCGTCCGGGGGCGATGCGCGGGCGCGGCTGCGACGTCGCAGATCGGCACGCTAGGTGCTGGGTGGGGGCGCCTGCAGGGACGAAGGTCCCGGTTGCGCACGACCCGCCCCCGGCGCGGCGAGGTCACGGTTGCGCCCCGACCCTGCAGGACCTAGGTCCTCCACGGCCCTGCCGGAGCCCGCCGAGGATGACGGAGGTGGCGCAGCCGCGCGACCGCGACCGAGCCGCACAGACAGGTCCAGATGCAGACACGCGCACCTGCGGTTCCCCAGCACCCGCCGACCGGCACGAGCGTCGGCACCACCTGGCGAGGACGGGCCGTGACCGTCCTGGCGCTGCTCGCCCGGTTGTCGCTCGCCGGCGTGCTGCTCGTCTCGGGCACCATCAAGCTCCTCGACCCCGACGGCAGCGTCCGTGCCGTCCGCGCCTACCGGCTGCTGCCGGACGACCTCTCCGTCGTCGTCGGCTACGGCCTGCCGGCCCTGGAGGTGGGGCTCGGGATCCTTCTCCTGCTCGGGCTGTCCACCCGGTTGGCGGCCGTGGGCGCCGGGCTGCTCGTGCTGGCGTTCGTGGCCGGGATCGCCTCGGCCTGGGCCCGGGGGCTGTCCATCGACTGCGGCTGCTTCGGCGGCGGCGGGGACGTGGCCCCGGGCACAGCCTCCTACGCCGTCCCGCTCGCCCGGGACGTCGGCCTGCTGCTCGCGGCCGTGCTGCTGTCCCTGCGTCCGCGCACCCCCCTGTCCCTCGACAACCGTCTGGATGAGCGATGAACCGCAGCACCCTCCCCCTGCCCGGCACCGCCCGTGAGCGGTTCGCCCGCAGCGCGGCGGCCCAGCAGCGCACGGAACGACGACGACGGCAGCTGTTCCGGGGTGCCCTGGTGGCCGTGCTGCTGCTGCTCGTCACCGGGGTCGTGGTCGTCGTCAACATGGGCCGCGCCGCAGAGCAGGCGCAGTCCGCCCCGCCGGCCCACCTGACGGACGGCGGCGTGGTCGTGGGCGACGCCCCGGTCACCGTGACGGTGTACGGGGACTTCCTCTGCCCGGCCTGCCGGGACTTCGAGGCGGAGAACGGCGAGCAGATCGCCCGCTGGGTGGCCGACGGCACGGCGCAGGTCGACTACCGGCCCGTCTCGATCCTCGACCGGCTCTCCCCCGACGGTTACCCGACCCGGGCCGCCGCCGCTGCGGCCGCCGTGGTCGACGTGTCACCGGAGTCCTACGTCGCCTTCCACGACCTGCTCTACGCGGTCCAGCCCGCGGAGGGCGCACCCGGCCCGACGGACACCGAGCTGGCGGACCTCGCGGTCCAGGCGGGGGCGGCGGAGGACGTCCGGGACCTGATCGAGGCCGGACGCTTCGTCGACTGGGTCGCCAGCACCACCGACACCGCGTCGCAGGACGGCGTCGTCGGCACCCCGACGGTGCTGGTCCAGGGCACGGCGGTGGACGACCGGTCGGCCGCCGGGCTGCGGGCCGCCGTCGAGGCCGCGCAGTAGCGCGGGGCGTGCCTGGTCGACGCGAGGGACCGGTCACGTGGGCATGCCATGACGGAGCGCCACCGGGGCTAACCTGGGGGAACCGTCGACGGGCACGCGGAGGTGGCATGGACGACCAGGAGCTCCGGGATGCCCTCGGCGACGCCATGACCGGCGCGCACACGCCGCTGGAGGCGGCCGACCGCCTGTGCGCGGCCTGCGTGCAGCTCCTGGACGTCGACGGGGCCTCGATCTCCTACATGGGAGACGGCACCATGCAGGGGACCTTCGGTTCCAGCGGACCGCTGAGCAGGACGCTGGACGAGCTGCAGTTCACCTACGGCCAGGGTCCCTGCCTCGATGCGGTCACGCAGTGCCGACCGGTCCTCGCCCCCCACCTGAACGGCCCCGTCGAGGACCGCTGGCCGGCGCTCACGCAGGCCATCCTCGGCCACGGCATCCAGGCCATCTTCGCCCTGCCGGTGGCCATAGCCAGCACCCCCATCGGCGCCCTCGACCTGTACCGGCGCAGCAGCGGCCCGCTCGACGACGCCGCGATGACCGGAGGGGTGTACGCGGCCAAGCTTGCCGCGCTGCCGTTGCTGGACCTGATGACGGCCGACACCGACTGGCAGTCGGCCGCGGAGGGCCGGGGCAGCTGGGAGCAGCTCGAGTCGCTGGAACGGGTCGAGGTGTACCAGGCCACCGGCATGATCATCGCGGCCCTGGACGTCAGCCCGGCCGACGCCCTCGTGAGGCTCCGCGCCCATGCGATCTCCCGCGGCCTCACCGCCAGCGTCGTGGCCTACCAGATCCTCAACCGGCGCCTCGTGCTGGACCGCGACGACTGGCACGTGACCGGCGGCGACGAGGGCACGACATGAGCCAGCGTGAGGACGACATCGTCGCCGCGTTCGTCGAGATATCCGGCAGCCTGGCCCGGGGCAACGACGTCAGCGAGCTGCTCACCCAGCTGGCCGCCGACTGCGCCCGACTGCTCGACGTCAGCGCCGTCGGGCTCCTGCTCGCCGACACCCGCGGCTCCCTGCACGTGGTGGCCGCCTCCTCCGAGCGCGTCGCCGACCTCGAGGCCTTCCAGGCCCAACGCGCCCAAGGCCCCTGCCACACCTGCTACCTCGACGGCCGCCCGGTCAACGTCCCCGACCTGGCCGCCGCGGCCTCCCGGTGGCCCGAGTTCGCCGCGGTCGCCGCGAAGGCCGGCGTCGCCAGCGTCCACGCCGTCCCCATGCGCCTGCGCGACGCCATCATCGGCGCCCTCAACCTGTTCGGCGCCACCCCGGGCGCCCTCAACGAGGCCGACCTAAGGCTCGCCCAGGCCCTCGCCGACGTCGCGACGGTCGCCCTCATCCAGGACCGCGCCGCCTCCGACAAGAACCTCGTCAACGAGCAGCTCCAGAAGGCGCTCGACAGCCGAGTCGTCCTCGAGCAGGCCAAGGGCGTCCTGTCCTACAGCGGCAACCTGGAGATGCCCGACGCGTTCGCCGCGCTCCGGCACTACGCCCGTGACCACAGCATCAAGCTCACCGAGCTGGCCGGGGCCCTCGTCAACCGCGCCCTGCCGGCCGCCGTAGTCCTCGAGCACGCCCGGAGCCGTCCTCACGGGACCTGAGGGTGTGCAGGACGCAGTTGAACAGCTCCCACCGGACCTGCCCCGCGCCGTCCGGGTGACGCCACTGGTCCGGAGCAGGCAGAGCCGTCCTGGGGTCCGGGCTGGCGCCGCCGTCCCAGGCGCTCACCACCAGGTCGGCCACGTACGGGGCGCCCGGCCGCAGGACCGACACCCGGGACGCGCCCGGTGTCGCCAGCGGCATCACGCTGATCTCGAGCACACGGTCCTGGGACACGACCGGTCGACCACCCAGCAACGACCTCAGGGCCGCGGTGAGGTCGTCGTCGCCGAACCACAGCAACCGCCCCTGCCACGCGACCAACGGGTCGTCGCCGTCCTTCGTCCGGATCCCTCGCCCCATCAGAGCCCGGCGTCCCGCTCGGCGGCAATCACCTCGGCGGCGTCCCTCTCGGGGGCGGGCACCTCGGCGGTGGGCACCTCGGTCAGGTAGCTGCTGACCGGCAGGTCGGCCACGACGTGCTGGGCCCCCAGGTACGGCTCGAGGATCTCGACCGCGTCGTTGGACAGGTCCAGGGCTTCCGGCGTCCGACCCTCGAACGTGTAGATCTTGGCCAGGTCCACCATGGTCCGGGCGACCTTGCTGCGGACCCGCACGTCCGGGTAGGACCGGTACTCGATCGCGGACAGGAAGGCCTCCTCTGCCGCGGGCATGTCCCGACGGGCCTCGTAGGCGAGGCCCTTCACCCGGAACGCGTCGACCATCACCTCTGCCACCGCCACCCGGTCCCGCTGGGGCAGGTCGACCCGGTAGGACAACGCGGTCGTCGACCACGGCTCGACGGTCGCGACCTGCGTCGAGGCCGCGGCGAACTGCTCCGGTGTGGCGTCCGGGTTCTCGGCCTCGAACGCAGCCAGCCCCTCCTCCTGCGCGTCCACGGACTCGAGGGTCTCCTCGACCACCGGGGCGCCCAGCACCCCGAACACCTTGTTGCCCCGGGTCACGAGGATCGACTCACCTCGTTCGGCGCGGTGGACCGCCTCCGACGGTGAGCGCTGACCGATGTCCGTCGCAGACAGCTCCTTGACGGAGGGCTCTCGCAGCGCGAACGACGCCAGCTGGTGGGTGTGACGAGGCATCGAGGGGGGGTCTATGGCGGCCACCACCTGTCCGTGGCGCGAGACCAGGACCCTGCGGCCGTCCTCCAGGGCCTGGAACCAGTCCTGCACGTCGTCCTTGAGGCGAGACACCGGGACGGGGCCGTAGTCCGGCGAGCTGCTCACCAGGAGCACCTCCTTCTACCTAGACTCATAGGTAGAAGTTACCTGCCGGCCTAGGTAACCTGCAAGGAGTCGTCCGCGAGCCTGAGCGGGAGGGCCCATGTCCGTGTACAGCACCGCCGTCGACGCGTACCGGGACACGACCAAGTGGTTGGTCACCTTCGCGCCGATCACCGCCGCGTTGACCGCCGCGACGCTCGTCGGACCTCGCCTGGTCCGCAGCGCGCAGGCCGCCCCGTCGGCGGCAGCGTGGGGGGCGGACAACTGGGGGGTGCTCCTGGCCGGGGTCGCACTGCTGGGCGCCGTGGCGGCGGTCCTGGCCTCCGGGGCGCGGGTCCTGAGCGTCGAACCGACGGACATCGCCACCCAGGCCGCCAGCCGACGGGGGGCGAGCGACCTCGCGACCGCGGTCGGCGCCGGGGTGACGACTCCGGAGTTCTTCACCAAGGAGTCCTACGTCGAGGCGATGACCCAGCAGGCGCACGCCTGGGACCAGCCGACCCGCGTGGCGGCCGACGTCGAGCGTCTCGAGCGCCTGCGCACCGCGACCGAGGCCCTGCGGGACTGGTCCCTCTTCAACGGCATCCAGAAGCCGTTCTCGGACTTCCGGCGGGTGTTCGTCGTGTCGTCGGCGGTCCTGGTGGCAGCCCTGGTCTACATCCCGTTCGCCCTCGGCCCGAGCACCCCGATCGGGGAGCCGGCGGAGGTCGCCGTGAGCCTCAGCGCCGCCGGCGCCCAGGACCTGCGGAGCACGACCGGGTGCACGGACCCCGGGTCGTCGGAGTACCTCGCCGTCGGTGGGACGTGGCAGCAGCCGGTGCTGGCCGTCGACGGCCCGGGTTGCCGGTTCGGGGCGACCTGGCAACCGACGACGGACCAGGCAGAGCTGCGACTGCCGTGACCCGCGGCGGCCGGCCCGTCGGTGACCCCGCACACGAGCCCGGTCGTGGCGCCGTCCCGGACGACCAGGTCGGGGGCGAGGAAGTCCGCGTGCGACGGACGACCTACCTGCCCGCGGACCGGTCCGCCGGACCGGCGTCCAGGCGGCCGATGACCCAGGCGAAGCTCTCGTCGACGTCGACCGCGATCCGGAACCCGCCGTCCGCCTCGAGAGTCGCGAACCCCTGGATCGTGCTGCGGAGCATCCGGAGGGCATGGATCTCCTCCTCGGCCGGCAGCCGGTACCCGCGCAGCGCGGCGCTCAGGCCGGCGAGGAGACGCTCGCTCGCAGCGACGAGCGGGTCGTCCGGTCCGGCCGGGTGCGCCCCGTTGCCGGCGGCGTACCGACCGGGGTGGTCCGTGACGTAGGTCCGCATGGCCTGCGCGGCGGCAGTCAGGGCCTCGCTCCCGGATCGGCCCTGGATGGCGTCGCCGATGGCGTCGCCGACCTCGTCGGCCAGCACGGCCCCGGCCCCGGTGACCGTCGCCGGGCCCACGGTCCACGATCTCGAGGGCTCGCCCCGACCGACCCCGGACCGCAGGTCCTCCCGGGCCACGGGGACGAACCGGCGAGCCAGAAGACCCTCCGCGTCCGCACCCGGGTGGCGATGGACCCCGGACCTCAGGTCCGGCCACCCGACGGTCGATGCCGGGGGTATGACGACGCGGACGACGAGGACGACGGCCACGCCCACGACCCCCATGTCGACCACCCGGTGGGTCGGGGTGGCCTGCTCGGCCCTGCCCGACCACGCCGCCGCCGCCCAGGACGCGGTCGACCGAGCGACCACGGGTCGCGACGCCGCCCTCGTCCTGCTCTTCGTCTCCCCCTTCCTGGACCTGGCGGCCGTGGCCGGCGGCGCCGCCCGGTCGGCACCGGGTGCTCGTGTGGTCGGCTGCACCACGTCGGGTGAGATCGGCGAGGGCACCGCCGGGTCGGGACGGGTCGTGGCGGTCGCCATGGGCGGGGTGAGCGTCGGGGTGTCGGTCGGAGACCTGTCCCACGGGGCGCGCACGGCCGGGGCGCAGGCGGCGGGAGCCCTCGACGGGGTCACCGGCGCCCACCGGGCCCTGGTGCTGCTCGGGGACGGTTTCGCGGGTGACCGTGCGGAGATGGTGCGGGGGGCCTACGGCGTCGCCGGGGCCTCGGTGGCGCTGGTGGGCGGTTGCGCCGGGGACGAGCTGCAGATGAGGGCCACGTTCCTGCTGGTCGACGGGGAGGTGGTCCGCGATCGCCTGGCGGGCGTGGCCATCGGCTCCGCGGGGCCCATCGGCGTCGGGATCGGCCACGGCTGGCGTCGGGCCGGGGACCCGGTCGTCGTGACGGGCAGCGACGGGCGGAGCATCCTCACCCTCGACGACCGCCCGGCCCTGGACGAGTACCTGCGCCTGACCGGGGCCCCGCCCGAGGCCTCCTGGGACGAGGGCCTGTGGCACAGCGTCGCCATGACCAACAGCTTCGGCCTGCCCCGACCCGGCGGCGAGGAGGTGCGGGCCGTGCTGGGCGCGGACTACGAGGCCCGGACCCTGGTCTGCAGCGACGTCCCGCAGGGGACGACCGTGTGGCTCATGGACGGCGACGCCGACACCGTGCAGGACGGCACGCGGGTGGCCGCCGCGAACGTGCTGCGGGGCCTCGGAGGAGCCGCTCCTCGCGGCGTCGTCGCCTTCGACTGCGTCGCCCGTCGCGCCGTCCTCGGACCCGACGGCACCCAGGCGGAGGTCGAGCTGCTCGACGAGCTGCTCGGCGGCGCCCCGCTCGGCGGCTTCTACACCTACGGCGAGTTCGCCCGGACCAGCGGTTCACGGGGCGTGCACAACGCGACGCTCGTCCTGCTCGCGCTGGGCTGACGTGGCCGTCTTCGAGGCGTCACCGCACCGGCTGGTCGAGTTCATGACGGCGCTGGGCCGCTGCGCGAGCGTGCCCACGGCTCACCTGGTGGCGGCCGAGCTCGTCGCGGAGGAGTTCGACGCCGAGGTCGCGGCCGTCGTGGTCGACGGCCGCCTCGTGGGACACGTGGGGTTCGGGAGCACGGCGGCGCCGGAGGCGATGCTCGTCGACATCCGCGCCGGCACGGACCGGCACGACCTGCCGGACGTCGGACCCGTCCACACCCTGACCGCGTCCTGGCACACCGGGAACGGCGGCCGGCTGGTGGTGGCCCGGGTCGAGCGGTCCTTCGACCTCACCGACCGCACGCTGCTGCTGGGGATGGCGGGCGCACTCGGGCTGACCCTGGAGACGGTCGCCGCGCTGGAGCGGGAGCGCGGGCGGCAGCGTCTGCTCGAGGTGCTCCTCGGCGTGCAGCGTGCCATCTCGGCGCGGGCACCGGTGGCGGCCATCCTGACCAGCATCACCGACGGGGCCAGCGCCGTCCTGGGCGGTCGACCCGTGGCTCTGCTGCTGCACGACGCCGACGACCCGGGACGTCCGATCGTCACCGGTGCGGCCGACGTCGGGGCGGGACCGTGCCACCGGACCCCGGTCGAGGTGGACGGCCAGGTCGTGGGCGAGATCGTGGTGGCCGCGGGCACGGAGGGGTTCGACGCGGCCGAGCAGAGCCTCCTCGACACCTTCGCCGGGCACGCCAGCATGGCGCTGACCGACGCCCGGGCCATGGACGCCCTCGCCGCGGCCTTCCGAGACCCGTTGACCGGTCTGCCCAACCGCTCCCTGTTCCTCGACCGGCTCGGCGAGGCCCTGCGCGGCCGTGGCGGCCGAGCCACCCCGGCGGTGCTGTTCGTCGACCTCGACCGGTTCAAGGCCGTGAACGACACCATGGGGCACGCCGGCGGCGACGAGCTGCTCCGGGCGGTCGCGCGCCGGCTGCAGGAGTGCACCCGTTCCGGCGACACGGTCGCCAGGTTCGGCGGGGACGAGTTCGCCCTGCTGGTGGTCGAGGGGCACGACCACGAGCACGTGCGGGCCCTCGCGGACCGCCTGGTGGCGTCCCTGCGGGAGCCGTTCCTGCTGTGCGGCGAGCTGGCGTGGATCGGGGCCACCGTCGGGATCGCGCACGCCGCGCCCGACCGTGACCCGTCCGACCCGGCCGGGCTGGCGGACCAGCTGGTCGCCGACGCGGACCTCGCCATGTACACGGCCAAGGCCGACGGCGGCGGGCAGTCCGCCTGCTACCGGCCGGAGCTGCGCACGGTGCGACGTGACCAGCTCGCGCTGCGGGCCCAGCTGCAGCACGCCCTGGCGCGCGGGGAGCTGGACGTGCACTACCAACCCATCGTGCACCTGGGCACCGGGCGGCCCCTGGGCGTGGAGGCCCTGGTGCGCTGGTGGCACCCCGGGCGGGGCGCCGTGCCGCCCACCGTGTTCGTCCCCGTGGCCGAGAGCATGGGCATCGTCGTCGACATCGGGCGCTGGGTCCTGCGGCGCGCCTGCCGGCAGGCCGCGGTCTGGCGTTCGGAGCAACCGCACCTGGTGCTGCACGTCAACGTGTCCGTCCACCAGCTCCGCGACGCGTCCTTCGTCCCCGACGTCCGCTCCGCCCTGGCCGACGCCGGCCTGCCGGGCGAGGCCCTCGTGCTGGAGATCACCGAGACCGTCGTGATGGCGGACGTGCGCGCGCTGCTGCTGGTGCTGGCCGAGATCCGTCGGCTGGGCGTCAGCATCGCGCTCGACGACTTCGGGACCGGCTTCTCCTCCCTGGGCTACCTGAGCCGGCTGCCGGTCGACGTCCTCAAGATCGACCGGTCCTTCGTCCCCGGGGTGACCGAACCGGCGGGACGTCAGCTGGTGCGGGCCGTGCTGGACCTCGGCCGTGCCTTCGGCCTGCGGGTGGTCGTGGAGGGGGTGGAGACCGGTGAGCAGGCGGACCTGCTGCACGAGGTCGGCTGCGACACCGCGCAGGGCTACTACTTCGCGCGGCCCGGCGGCCCCGAGCAGGTCACCGCCTTCCTGCGCGTGGGCGCTCCCCTGCGGGCGGGCCGTTCCGGGTGAACCGTGCCGTGAGCCCGTGCCGGGCCCGCCGCGGGGCCCCGCGCCCCGGTTTCCGCTCCCCTCTGCCGCACCGCACCCCGCTCGGCTACGGTGACCCCGTGCATCCGGACCGGCGTGCCGCAGCGGGACCGCTGCGTGCTGCCGTGGCGGCCTCGGCCGTCGTCGGGCTGGCCGGAGCCGGGCACCTGCTGGCCGGCGGCGGCACCCCCTCCTTCCGGGCCCTGGTGCTGGCCCTGCTCGTCGTCACCCTGCTGTCCACGGCCGTCGCGTCGCGGCAGGTCTCGGCCTGGCGGCTGACGGCCGTCGTCGCCGGTGGGCAGGTCGTGCTGCACCACGCGTTCGCGTGGGTGCCCGGCGGCCACGGCGCCGCCGCGCTGGACCCGGCCTCCGAGGCCGCGCACCAGGGGTTGTGGTCCGACCCGACCATGCTGACCGCCCACGTCCTGGCCACCGCCGTCACCGTGGTCCTGCTGCGTCGCGGCGAGACCGCCCTGGTGGCGCTGTGCTCCTGGGCCGGACCTCTCCTCCTGGTCGTGGTGAGCCCTGCGCCGGTGGGGTCGGCCCGCCCCCTGCTCGCCGGCGCCGAGCCGATGCCGCTCGGTGCCCCCGCCGCTGCCGCCGACCCCGTCCGGGGCCCGCCGCAGTCGTTCGCGCTCGCTGCCTGAGGCCGCCGCGCAGGACCACGCCGACGCTCCCGGGCGCTGCCCGGTGACGTCGCCCTGCCCCCTGCCCGGCGTCGGCTCGCCGTACCGCTGACCGCGGCGACGACCACCGTCGGTGGTCCCGCCCCTGGCGACGCCGGCGCTGACCCACCCGCGTCACCCACCCACCCCCCGACGGGCCGCTCGGCCCTCCCCTGACGACAAGGACACCCGTGCCATGAAGACGACGACGCCCCTGCTCGCCGCCGCCCTGCTGACCGCCACCGCGCTGACCGCCTGCGGGGACGGCGACGCCTCCTCCGACGCCTCGGCCGCGGCCGACCTCCGTCTGGACGACGGGGTCGTGCGCGCCGCCGACTCCGGGATGACCGCCGCGTTCGGGACGCTGGTCAACGACGGCGACGAGGACGTGGTGGTCGTGTCGGCCACGTCCGACGCCGCCGAGGCGATGGAGCTGCACGAGGTCGTGGACGCCGACGGCGCCATGGTCATGCAGGAGAAGGAGGGCGGCTTCGTCGTCCCGGCCGGCGGCAGCCACGTGCTGGAGGCCGGAGGGGACCACGTCATGTTCCTGGGCCTCACCGACGGGCTGGAGCCCGGTGACACCGTGACGTGGACGCTGGAGCTGCAGGACGGGTCGGTCGTGGACCTCAGCGCCCCGGTCCGCGACCTCGCCGCGGGCGACGAGGAGTACACGGGCGACATGGACATGGAGTCCGGCGCCCCGGAGACCGACGGGTGAGCGGGACCCCGGTCAGCCGCCGACAGCTGGTGGGCGGTGGCCTCGCCGGCCTCGCCGGGCTGGGTGTCGCCGGCACGGTCGGTGTCGTCACCGGACGGGCCCAGACCCGGGCGGCCACGCCCGACGGCACCTCACCGGGCAGCCACGGCCGCCCCGGCCTGGACGCGGTCGTGCCCTTCGACGGCGCCCACCAGGCCGGGGTCGCCACGGCCCAGCAGCGCTCGGCGGCCTTCGTCGGACTGGACCTGCGCGCCGACGTCGGGCGGGCGGAGCTGGTGAGCATGATGACGGTGCTCACCGAGGACGCGCGCCGGCTGTGCCAGGGGCTGCCCGTGCTGGGCGCCGCGGACGGCGGGCTGGCGGCGGTGCCGGCCTCGCTGACGGTGACCGCCGGCTTCGGCCAGGGGCTGCTGCACGCCGCCGGTCTGCAGCAGCAGGCCCCGCCGTGGTTGCGGGCCCTGCCCGCCTTCGGGGTGGACCGGCTGCAGGAACGGTGGAGCGGGGCCGACCTGCTGCTGCAGGTGTGCGCCGACGACGACACCACCGTGGCCAACGCGACCAGGTCCCTCAGCCGCGGCATCCGGTCCTTCGCCGAGGTGCGGTGGGTGCAGCGCGGGTTCGCCCGGGCCACGTCGCCGCAAGCGGGTGAGTCCGTCGGGCACCGCAACCTGTTCGGCCAGGTGGACGGCACCGTCAACCCCCGGCCGGGCACGGACGAGCTGGACCGGCTGGTCTGGGTCGACGACGGGCCGGACTGGTTGCGCGGCGGCACCGGGATGGTGCTGCGGCGGATCTGGATGGACCTCGACGACTGGGACCGGCTGGGCCGCGTCGAGCAGGAGCAGGTCGTCGGGCGGGGCCTGGCGGACGGGACCCCGCTGGTGGCCTCGCCCGACGACCCGGACGAGGTCGACCTGGACGCGCTGGACGCCAGCGGGCTGCGGACGGTCCCGCCGTGGTCGCACGTCCGTCGTGCCCGCGGCGACGGACCGGCCGGGCCGCAGTTCCTGCGTCGCAGCTACAACTACGACGACGGCCCCGGCGAGACGGGGGCCCCGGACGCCGGGTCGTTGTTCGTGGTGTTCTGCGCCGACGTCGACGCGCAGTTCGTGCCCGCGCAGCGACGGCTCGACGAGCTGGACCTGCTCAACGACTGGACCACCCCCGTCGGCAGCGTCGTGGTGGCGGTGCCCCCGGGCTGCGGCCCGGACGGGTTCCTGGGGCAGGAGCTGCTGGCCTGAGGAGCGACGGGCGGGCCGCGGGACCGGGCTCAGCGCACCGCGAGCCGGTAGATGAGCAGCCCGGTGTCGTGCGTCTCGATCTCGAAGACCCCGGGGATGTCGGCGGTGAACGTCACCTCGCCGGTGCCCGCGGCGTCCAGGCGGATGTACTCGTCGAAGCCGTGCACGTGGACCTCGGCCGGCCCGTCGGAGGTGACCTGCAGGGTGACCTCGGTCCCCCGCGACACCTCCGGCGCCTCCTCGGGCACGGTCACGCCACCGTCGGACAGCTCCGCGGTCAGGGTCACCGGCTCGCCCGGGGGCGCCGAGGGCGTGGACCCGCACGCCCCGAGGGTCGCGGCCACCGCGAGGGCAGCGGCAGCCATGACCGTCGGTCGGTGGGCCATGGCGCGGTTCCTCCGGAGGGTCGGGCGGGGCGGCGGCAGCGGCGTCGGGGTCACGGCGTCGGGGTGCGCGACAGGGCCACGGCCAGGCCGAAGGCAGCGGTCATCACGACGACCTCGGCGGCGGCCAGGCGGCGGAACGCCGTCGGCCGGCCGGCCCGCAGCTCGCGGATGGTCCGGCGCCGGTGCCACGCCCCGAACGCCCCGAGCACCACCAGGGCGGCCAGCTTGGCCAGCAGGAGCCAGCCGTAGGTGGTGCTGGTGAGCAGCCCGGGGTCGGGGACGCGGATCCACGCGTTGACCGTCCCGGACAGGGCCACGACGACGAAGCAGGTGAGGGCGACGGCGTCGAAGCGACCCACGGCGACGCGCAGGCCCTCGTCGTGGCCGCGCAGGTGGACGACGAGACCGGTCAGGCCGCCGACCCAGGCCAGCGCGGCCAGGACGTGGACGATCAGCGTGGTGAGGGCCAGGTAGTGGTTGGCCGCGCTCGCCGCGTGCCCCGTGACCAGCGGCAGGGCCGCGGCCGAACCGGTGCCCGCCAGCAGCAGCAGGAGGACGGGCAGCGCGGGCCCGTCCCCGGAGCGGCTCGCCGCGTACGAGACGAGGGCCACCGCGAGCGCGAGGACGGCAGCCAGGAGCTGGTAGCGGGCCTGCGGGATGATCGTCAGGTAGTCCAGGAGCAGCCCGGTCCGCAGGACCTCGACGACCGTCTGGTTGGAGATCTCCGACGCGGCCAGCAGGGCCGAGGCCACCGACACCACCGACCAGACCAGCGCCCAGACGGGGACCGCAGGACTGAGCCGGGCCGCGCGGGGCCCGTCTGGAACGCGTCGGACCGGCAGCAGGGACGCCATCAGGCCCGCGACCACCGCGACGGCGGCGAGCTCGCCGCCCAGCCGCGCCACCGGCAGCAGCTCGCGGGTGAGCGGGCCGGCGTAGTCCAGGCCGCTGGGCGCGCGGGTGCCGGAGAGCTCACGGAACACCAGCAGGGCGAGGAGGCCGGACATGGCGGCGGCGAGCCCGACCACGACGGGGTCCTGCCACCAGCGTCGCGCGACGACGGGCTCGCCGCTCGTCCGCCAGCTCGTCCTGGTCACGGGGCCGACCCTAGGCGATCTGCAGGCGTGCTGCGGAAGTCGTCCTGCCCCCGGTCGTCAGTCAGTCGGCGAAGAGCAGCAGCAGCCCGGCGACGGTGTAGCCCACCATCAGCAGCAGCAGCGGGACCTGCCCGCGGACGGCTGCGCGGTGCGGCAGCAGGGCCACGGCCCGGTCGTGCGCCAGCACGGTGCCCAGCAGGTGGCCGACGACGATGGCCACGACCATGAGCAGCGCGACGCCTGTGGTGTCGACCAGGACGGCGCTGGGCACGAGGTCCGCGGTGCCGAACCAGTCCGCGCCGGTGCCGAGCGGGTCCGAGGCCAGCGCCACCGTGCGCTGCCCCTCCAGCACGAGCAACGAGTAGTAGTGGGCGACCAGGTAGCCCACCACGATCGGCACAAGGCTGTGGGCGAGCTCCCCGGGCAGCTGTCGCCGCGGCAGGTCCGCCACCCGTCCGGTGGCGGCGGTCGCGGCCAGGAAGGCCAGCAGCACGAGCACCACGACGGCTGTGAGCACCGCCGTGTCCACCACGACCCGGGGCAGCGACGAGCTCTGCGCGGCTCGCACGTAGGCGGTCACCCCGGTGATCGAGTCGAACATCGTGGACCCCAGCAGCAGGCAGAGCAGGGTGACCAGACCGGGCGCCGGTCGTAACGAGGCCACCCCGTCCAGCGGGAGCCGGGTCACCAGGACGCCGTCCTCGCGCCGCCCCAGCACCGACAGCCGCCCGATGACGTCGCTGAACACCTCGAATCCCTCCCCGCGGTCGAACCAGCGCGAGCCGAAGGCCACCGCGGCCGCCAGGTGGACGAGCGCGTAGGTCCCCACCCACAGCTGCAGCACCGGCAGGGTGGCGCGGTCGGGCGCCGCGAGCTCCAGCCAGACGAAGGCCCCGAGGCTCACCACCGCCGGCCAGTAGCCGAACCGGGCCGGGAGGGCGGCGAACCCGTCGCGAGGGTCCCGCCGCAGCAGGGCCGCCAGCAGCAGGTGCACCGTCCGCAGCGGGTTGAGCAGGCGCCACACCGGACCCAGCAGCAGCGACGCCGGGACCAGCCCCGCCCACAACCAGACGTAGAGCATGCCCGGCGCCGGGTTGTCGACGTCGTCCTGGCCGGCGACCAGGGCCAGCACGAACAGCGCGGCGACCGCCAGCCCGACCAGGCGCAGGACCCAGCGGGTACCCGGGTGGTCGAGCACGGCCTGCAGCGTGTCCGGCACCGGTCGGCCGGCGCCGTGGCTCACCAGCTGCGAGGTGCGCCAGGACAGGCCCAGGGCCAGGAACGAGACCACGAGGGCGGCTGCGGCCCCCGCCACGACGAAGCCGAACGGCAGCGGCAGGTCCTGCCGGGACCCGACGCCGTGCGTGGGGACCAGGCCGAGCAGCTCCAGCATCAGCGCCGGCATCAGCGCCGGGGAGCCCGGCGGGTCGTGCCACCGCGCCCGCCGGTCGCCCCGCCCGCGCGCACGGCCGGGTTCCCGCTGCGGGCGGCCCGGCCGCGGGGGGCGGCCGCGGCGCGCCCGGACCCGGCGGGCACGGCACCGGCGCGCAGGGCCGGGTCGCCGCTGCGAGCGGCCCGGCCGCCCTCAGCGCCGCGTCCTCGGCGTCCGACGACGACGATCGTGGCGACCGCGGCCAGCACCAGCAGGCCGACCAGGACGTAGACGGCAGGCTGCACGCCCGGGCCGTCGGCGGCCGGGTCCTCGCCCGCCGCGGCGGGCTGGGCCGCGGTCTGCGTCGGTGCGGCGGCGGGGTCGTCTACCGCTCCGGGGGCCGCGTCCGCACCCCCCTCGGCCGCGGCGAGCTGCGGGTCCGGTCCGTCCGTGGGCGGGGTCCAGCCCGCCGGCGCCGCGGTCACCTCGCCGTCGTAGGAGAACGCGTACGAGCCCTGCACGACGTCACCGTCGGAGGCCACGCTGCGGTACTCCACGGTGTAGTCGCCCTGGGCGGGCCAGTGCGCGACCCCGAGGTCGACGGGGAAGCCCGTGCTGTAGTAGACGGGCTCCCAGACGTCGTCGACCAGGTTGAACTCCTGCACGGGGGTGCCGAGCGGGAACGGCTGACCGTGGTCCCAGCCGTCGTCGACGCGGGTGCCGTCCGGGGCGGTCACCGAGAAGTACGCGAACGGTGCCGGGGCCTCGGTGAACACCAGGGACAGGTCCGGCATCGGCTCGCCGATCCGGGCCCCCTCCACCGGGGTGGACTCCGCCGCGACCAGCATCCCGTGCGCGGCGGCGGGGGCTGCGGTCAGCAGGCTGCCCACCAGCGCGGCGGCCAGGGCGAGCAGGAGTGCGACCGGGCGACGCCGGCGGCGGGGGCAATCGTCATCGATCGGCACCGACGCAGTATCACGGTCGATCGACCAGGCGGGCAAACAAAAGCCCCCCGGTCCACCACGTCGGTCCGGGCGGGCCCGGCCCTCAGGCCCGCCACCGGCGCACGAGCTCATCCATCAACCGGTCGTGGTGCGCGTCGACCTGCCGCCGCGCCGGGTCCTCGTCGTACCACGCGACGATCTCGCGGGCGCCCTGCTCGAACGGCACCCGGCAGACGAAGTCCGGGGCGAGCTGCTTGACCTTGGTGTTGTCGAAGACCATGGAGTGCGCCTTGTCGCCCAGCAGCCCGGCGCCCCACCCCGGGTCGGCAGCGGCGATCGCGTCGGAGGGCACGTGCACGATGCGCGGCTCGACCCCGGCCGCGTCGGCCAGCGCGTGGGCCACCTGGTCCCAGGTCAGGAAGTCGTCGGAGGTGATGTGGAACGCCTCGCCCACCGCGCGCGGGTGGCCCAGCAGGGGCACGAACCCGCGGGCGAAGTCGGCGTGGTGGGTCAGCGTCCACAGCGACGTCCCGTCGCCGTGCACGACGACCTCGGCGCCCCGACGCATCCGCTCGACGAACGTCCAGCCGGCGTCGAACGGCACCAGCGTCCGGTCGTAGGTGTGGGAGGGGCGCACGATCGTCATGGGCAGGCCGCGGTCCCGGTAGGCCTGCACCAGCACGTCCTCGCAGGCGATCTTGTCCCGGCTGTAGGACCAGAACGGGTTGCGCAGCGGGGTCGACTCCCGCACCGGCAGCCGCGCCGGGGGCGTCTGGTAGGCCGAGGCGGAGCTGATGAACACGTACTGCCCCGTGCGAGCGGTGAACAGCTCGAGGCTCGTGCGGACGTGGTCGGGGGTGAAGGCGACCCAGTCGACGACGACGTCGAACTCGCGGTCGCCGAGCGCCGCGCGCACCGAGGCGGGGTCGCGGACATCGGCGACGACCTGCTCGACGCCGTCGGGGACGGGCCGGGCGGAGGTGGTGCCGCGGTTGAGCAGGGTGACCTCGAGCCCTCGCTCGGCGGCGAGCGCCGTGCTGGCCGAGCTGATGACACCGCTGCCGCCGATGAAGAGGACCGTCTGGGCCGTCATGCCGGGTGCTCCATCCGTCGTCGTCGCCAGGTGCGACGCCCCGACTGTGCCCGAGGTCGCCGCCGGTGGCACGCGGCGGCGACCTCCCCCCGTACCGACCAGCGACGTCGGGCGGGCCCTGGACGCTCGAGGCGTCCCCGCAGGGCGTGTCGTGTCGCTGGTCGGTACGGCCGGGGCTCAGCCCAGCTCGAACCGGTCCAGCACCCAGGCCCCGGCGTCGGGGTCGCTCAGGTCGTAGACCCAGGTCGTGACCTCACCCGCGTGGCTGTCGAGCAGCGTGAACGCCGCGTACTGGTTGCCCCACAGGAACGGCAGCGGGGTCCCGTCCGCGGCGAGCAGCGGCTCGACCGTGGGCACGACCGGTTCGAGGCCGCCGGGGTTGCCCTGCGCCAGGTAGTTGTCGGCGTCCCACGGCGCCCCGGGCACGTGCCGGCTGCGCCCGCTGAGCGGGTGGTAGGCGCCGTAGGAGTTGCCGGTGTTGGACGACTCCAGGAAGTTGGTGCCGCCCTCGGTCCGGAACCGGTTCCACAGGTGGCTGTGGCCGTTGTGGACCAGGTCCACCCCGGCCTCGGTCAGCAGCGGCTGCAGGTCGGTCAGCAGGACGTTGTCCTCCAGCGGGTACTCGTAGCGGACCCCGACGACCTCGCCGTCGGCGTCCGTCTCCTCGATCCGCACCGGGTCGGCGAAGGCCGGGCCCACGTTGTCACCCAGGCCCTGGGGGCTCTCGTGGATCATGACGACGGTGTGCTCGGCGCGGCGGAACTCGGGGCTGGCGAGCTCGGCCTGCAGCCACTCGTACTGCTCGCTGCCGCGGTCGATCGCCTCGAAGTGGAACTTTCCGTAGCCCTGGGCGAGCGGGTCGTCCAGCGACGACGCCGCCTCCTGGTACCGCGAGCCGGCGGTCCGGGCGGCCGGGTCGGCCTGGTTGGCCGTGCCCCGCCAGATGCGGGTGGAGTACAGCGAGATCAGGCGGATGTTGCCGACGGTGGTCGCGTAGTAGGTCTCACCGCCGGGGCTGGTCTCCGGCAGCGTGAAGATCTCCTCGTAGGTCCGGGTGGAGTACGAGTTGTCCTCCAGCCACTGCGCCCGCACGGCCGGGTCGCCGGTCGGGTTGACCTCGTCGGCGACCTCGGCGTAGACGTCCTCGGCCACCTCGCGCGGCACCGGTGCGTTGTAGCTGGCCCCGATCGACGTCAGGCCGTCGACCCGGCCCTGCACCTCGTGGTTGCCGACGGCGGGGTAGAGCGGTGCGTTCTGGATGATGGGGGCCCCGGTGTAGGTGCGCCCGTCGGTCGCGACGCGGCCGGCGTGGCCCTGCAGGACGGGGAAGAAGGCGCTGCCGCGGGTGTCGTCGAACCACTCCGAGGCGCGGTCGGGGTGGTTGACGAGGTCACCCGCGAAGAACACGGCGTCGAGGTCGCCGACGGTCTCCGCCGCGACCTGCAGGTTCGCGGGGGTGTTGACCATGGCCTGGTGGTCGCTGGTCAGCAGCACGCGCTGGCCCTCGCCGGGCGCGGCGGCCGGCCCCAGGGTGTAGGTGGCGGACGCCGCGAAGTCCGAGCCCTGGGCGGACACCACCCGGTACGGCGTGTCGCCCCGCAGCCCGCGGACGACGGCCTCGTGGCGGTGGACGTCCCGACGGACGATGCCGTCGGCGGCGGCCGGCCGCGAGGTCGCGGGGAGCTGCGAGGCGGAGTCCTCGACCGTGCGGCTCATCGGGGCGCTGTCCGCCCGGTGCACGCGGACGCCGGCGGGCGGGCGGCCGCGGAAGGCCGCGGTCGCCAGCTGGGCCTCGGTCAGCTCGTCGACGCCCTCACCGGTCAGGACGAGGTGACGCGAGCCCGGGAACTCGGTCATCCAGGCCACGGTGACGGCGCTGGCGGTCGGGCTCTGCAGGAACGGGTCGGTCAGCAGCGGCAGGTCACCGGTGACGGCGACCGAGTAGCCGGTGGCCGGGACGGTGGTCGCGGTCGGGGACGCGACGGCCAGCGGGACCGTGAGGGTCAAGGCGGCGACGGTCGACAGACCGACGATGGCGGTACGTGCGGGCACGGGGATGCTCCTGGGTCGACGGGCGGGGTGCCCGCAGCCTCGCCGACGTCGGTGAACTGCCGGTCGCCGTCAGGTGAGCGGGGGCCGAACATCCCGGGAAGGCGCCCCTCACCGTGACCGCCGACAGGAGGACCGCCCCCGGACCAGGCGTTCCTGGTCCGAGGACGGTGCGGCGCCGGGTGCGGTCAGGCTGCTGCGGTCAGGACACCCCGACCAGGTCGCAGACGAAGATCAACGTCTCGTTCGGCTTGATGGCCCCGCCGGCGCCGCGGTCGCCGTAGGCCAGGTGCGGCGGGATGACGAGCTGGCGCCGCCCGCCCACCTTCATGCCCATGATCCCGGTGTCCCAGCCGCTGATGACCTGACCGGCGCCGAGCCGGAACTGGAGCGCGTCACCGCGGTTGTACGAGGCGTCGAACTCCTCGCCGGTGGAGTGGGCCACCCCGACGTAGTGCACGGACACGGTCTTCCCGCTGACGGCCTCGGGGCCGTCGCCCACCGTCAGGTCGGTGATCACCAGGTCGGTGGGGGGTGTGGGGTCGACGAAGTCGATCTCGGGCTTGTCCACGGCAGTCCTCCTGCGTCGCTCGGATGTGTGCCAGGGCAGGCTAGGCGCTGCGGGGACCCGCCTCACCCCAGCAGCAGCGACAGGGCGATGGCCACCATGACGACCGCGATCACGCCGTCCAGCACGCGCCACGCGCCGGGGCGCGCGAACAGCGGTCTCAGCAGCCGTGCCCCGAAGCCGAGCGCCGTGAACCACACGAGGCTGCCCACGACGGCGCCGGCGGCGAACCACCCCCTGTCCTCGCCGTGGGTCTGCGCGATGGAACCGAGCAGCACGACCGTGTCCAGGTACACGTGCGGGTTGAGCCAGGTGAGCGCCAGGGCGGTCGTCACCGTCGCCACCAGCGACGCACCGGCCCCCTGGGCCTCGGCCTTCAGCACGCCCGGGCGCACGGCTCGACGGGCGGCCACCACCGCGTAGGCCAGCAGGAACGCCGCTCCCCCGACGCGGAACACGGGCAGCAGCCACGGCAGCCGGTCCAGCAGCGCCCCCGCCCCGAGCACCCCGGCCCCGATCAGGACCGCGTCGGACAGCGCGCAGACGGCGACCACGGGCAGCAGGTGCTCCCCGCGCAGGCCCTGGCGCAGGACGAACGCGTTCTGGGCCCCGATCGCGATGATCAGGGACAGGCCGAGGCCGAGGCCCGCGAGGGCGGCGAGCAGCGAGGGGTCCACGTCGTCGGACGCTACGGACCCCCGCTGATGCAGTCCAGCTGATGTTCCTACACTTGCATTAGCGTTGCTGTCATGGACCTCGAGCTGGACCAGCTGCGAGCCCTCGACGCCGCCGTCACCGAGGGCAGCCTCGACGGGGCGGCTCGTGCCCTGCACGTCACCCCGTCGGCCATCAGCCAGCGGCTCAAGGCGCTGGAGAGCCGCGTCGGTCAGGTGCTCCTGGTGCGCAGCCGTCCCGTCCGCCCCACGGGACCCGGCCAGGTCGTCCTGCGCCTGGCGCGCCAGGTGTCCCTGCTGACCGCCGACGCGGACCTGGAGCTGGCCGGCACCGGGCTCGCGGCCGACGGCGGTCCCGGTCCGTCGCTGCCCGTGGCGGTGAACGCCGACTCGCTGGGGACCTGGGTGCTGCCCGCGGTGGCGGCGCTGGCGGGCCGGGTCCGCCTCGACCTGCGGCGCGACGACGAGGAGCGGACCTCCGACCTGCTGCGGCAGGGCGTCGTGATGGCCGCCATCACGACCGAGCCGACGGCGGTCGCCGGGTGCCGGGTGACCCGCCTGGGGGTGATGCGCTACCGGGCGATGGCGGCTCCGTCGTTCGTGGACCGCTGGTTCCCGGACGGCGTCCTCGACGACGCCCTGCGGCAGGCGCCGGTCGTCCTGTTCGACCGGACCGACGACCTGCAGCACCGGTGGCTGCGGGACCGGGGGACCGACGCCTCGCCCCCGGCCCACCACGTGCCGGCGACCGCGGACCACCACCGGGCGGTGCGGCTGGGGATGGGCTGGGGCATGGTCCCGGACCTGCGCGGCGAGGGCCCGGGGCTGCTGGACGGGCTGGTGGACCTGAGCCCCGGGCAGGTCGTCGACCGGGTGCTGCACTGGCAGCAGTGGCGGCTGCGGTCGCAGGCGCTGGACGAGCTGGCCGCCGCGGTCGTGGCGGCCGCCCGCACCCACCTGCGGGGAGCCCCCACGTCCACGAGCCCCACCCGCGACGGGTGAGTCGGGGTGGGGCCGTTCCCGTCCGCCGGTCGGGGCCCTACCGTCGGTCACCTGCTGACGTGGAGGCCCCATGACCGTCCCGAGCCTGCTGCCCGCCCTGCTGCTGCTCGGCCTGGCAGTGGTCTCGGCCGGGTGCGGTGACCCCGACGCGGGGGCCGACGGCGCACCGGACCTGGCCGGCCGTGACTTCGTGGCCACGCAGACCAGGGGCCACGAGCAGGTCGCCGAGACCGAGATCACGCTGTCGTTCACCGACGGTCGTATCTCCGCCCGAGCCGGCTGCAACACGCTGATGGGCGCCGCCACCTGGGACGACGGGGTCCTCCGCGTACCGGGTGACGGGCTCGCGTCGACCATGATGGCCTGCCCGGACGGCCTGCAGGCGCAGGACGAGTGGCTGCTGACGCTGCTCACGTCCAGCCCGACCGTGTCGCTGTCCGGCGGGGTCCTCACGCTGGGCGACGACGCGGCGGGCATGACGATGCAGGAGCAGGGCTGAGCCCGTCACCCCGGCCGGCGTGACGGATCCTGGCGCGACGGCCCGCGCCGGGTCCCGGGGATGGCACCCTTGTCCGGCACGCCGCATCACCGTCGTCCTTGCGCCTCGGCTCGTCCCGTGCCCGGCGAGGTGGCACCTAAAGATGCCCCGGGCACCGACCGATCACCATCAGGTCGGGCCGGGACCCCGCGTGGGGCCACCGCACCGCGGTGGCCCGAGACATCGACCGGAGGCCGGACACGTGCAGAGGACGAGCGCGGCGAGCACGCCCGCCTGGCGCGCGCTCGAGCGCCGCCTCGGGCTGGGGGCGTGGCTGGTGCTGGTCACCGGCTTGACGGTGGCCATGATCATCTCCGGGCTGACGCTGACCCAGACCCCTCCGCTGCTGCTCATCGTGGTGCTCGCGGTCTTCTTCCTGCTGCTGCTCGGCCGGCTCGGCGTGGTCGCCGCCCACGACCGCGCCCGTCGCCCCGCCCTGCTCGTGCTGGGCCTCGGGGTGACGCTGTGGGCGGTCGGCTCCGCGGTCCTCAACGCCGGCGGCGAGCTGACGGGCAAGACCTTCCCCGCCCCCGGGGAGGGCTTCTTCCTGGCCTCCTACGTCGGCTTCGCGACGTTCCTGCTGCTGGACACGCCGCGCCGGACCCGCGCCAGCGCCACGGTGTGGCTGGAGACGGTGCTGGTCTGCTGCGGCGCGATGTCGCTGGCCGGGTTCGTCCTGCTCAGCCCGGTGGGGAGCGCCATCGGGGAGCGGGGGCCGGCGCTGTTCCTGGCCCTGCTCTACCCCGTGCTCGGCGTCGTGCTCGGTCTGGTGGTGCTCGCGCAGGTGCAGCTGCGGCAGCGGTCGGTGTCACGACGCACGCTCGCGCTGGCCGGCGGGTTCGTCCTGCTCGCCGTCGCGGACTCCACGTTCGTGCTCAACGCCGCGACGACGACGTACGTGTCCAACGCGGGCC
Organism: Aquipuribacter aurantiacus; assembly: GCF_051216895.1. Taxonomy (NCBI): domain Bacteria; kingdom Bacillati; phylum Actinomycetota; class Actinomycetes; order Micrococcales; family Intrasporangiaceae; genus Aquipuribacter; species Aquipuribacter aurantiacus. Next base: position 254,283 of record NZ_JBPKAO010000004.1, on the reverse strand, counting down.
TGGAGCTGATGTGGGGCTCCGCCTTCGCCCTGGTCGTCGGGGCCGCGTCCGCGACCCGGCTGGACGCCGTGAGCAGCCCGGTGACCACGCCGTCCCGGCACATCGTCCTCATCCTCGCGGCCGCCGTGGCCCTGGTCGTCATCGTGTTCCGCCCCGCCGGCATCGGCGCCTGGTACGTCACCGTCCCGGCCGTGCTCACCCTGCTGGCCGCCGGGGCCCGGATGGCGATGGCGCTGCGGGAGGCCCGGGGGGCGGTCGAGGCCCGACGGCTGTCGGTCACCGACGACCTCACCGACCTGCCCAACCGCCGGGCGGTGATGGCCCGGATCGAGGGCGACCTCGCCGCGGACCGGCCGCTCGCCCTCATGCTGCTGGACCTGGACGGGTTCAAGGACATCAACGACAGCCTCGGCCACGCGGCCGGGGACCGGGTCCTCGAGCAGGTCGCGGCCCGCCTGCTCGGGCAGGTCGGCGGCGCGTCGATGGTGTCCCGGCTCGGCGGGGACGAGTTCGCGATCGTGCTCGCCCAGGACGACGAGGTCGCGCTGCTCCGTACGGCGCAGGGCGTGCGGGAGTCGCTGCTGGCCCCGCTCGCGGTCGACGGGCTGGTGCTGTCGGTGCGGTGCTCGATCGGGATCGCGCTGCGGGAGGGCGCCCACGACTCCACGGACCTGCTGCGCCAGGCCGACGTCGCGATGTACGAGTCCAAGACCACCCGGGCCGGCGCCCTGGTGTACGACCCCTCGCGCGACGAGTTCTCCCGCTCCCGGCTGCGGCAGGCCGAGGACCTGCGCCGCGGCATCACGCAGGACCAGCTGGAGATCTGGTACCAGCCGCAGATCGACGCCGCGACGCAGGCCGTGAGCGCCGTCGAGGCCCTCGTCCGCTGGCGTCACCCCGAGCTGGGCCTGCTGTCCCCGCTGGCGTTCCTGCCCGACGCCCGCCGCTGCGGCCTGATGCCCGCCCTGACGGAGGCCGTCATGCACCAGGTGGTCCACGACGCCCGGCGGTGGCAGGAGGAGGGCCACTCGTTCACCGTGGCGTTCAACTGCGCGCCGCCCGAGCTGCTCGGCGGGACGTTCCTGCCGCGGCTGTTCGCGGCGGTGGACCGGGCGGGGCTGCCCCAGGACCGGCTCCTCGTGGAGGTCACCGAGGACTCGTTCGCCAACGACCCGGAGCACGCCCGCGTCGCCCTGCAGCAGCTGCGCAGCCACGGCATCCAGGCCGCCATCGACGACTACGGGACCGGGTTCTCCTCGCTGGCCTACCTGCGGGACCTACCGGTGCAGGAGCTCAAGATGGACCGGTCGTTCGTGTCGACGATCCTCACCGACTCCCGCAGCCGGACGATCGTGGACTCCACCCGCCAGATGGCGCACGCGATGGGGCTGCGGCTGGTGGCCGAGGGGGTCGAGGACTCCGGCACCGCGGCCGACCTGGTCGCCCTGGGCATCGACGTGCTGCAGGGCTACCACATCTGCCCGCCGATCCCGGCGAAGGACGTCTCCGGCTGGGTGCGCCGCTGGGAGGCGACGCTGCACGACCGCCGCTCGGACATCAGCTTCCGTCGGGGCTCCTGAGGGCCAGGGCCGGCGCCGGCTCGCGCAGGTCGACGACCCGCCGCTGCGACAGCACGAACGCCTCGGGGCCGGGCACGCTGACCCCGTCCAGACCGCTGCCGTGGACGAACAGCCGGTAGGAGTCCGGGTCGACCCGGCGCTGGTTGTCCAGCAGCTCGGCGAGCTCGGCGTAGACCGGGACGCTCGCCGACGAGCCCAGGTACGGTCGCACCCGGGTGCCGGGCAGGGTCCGGTAGTGCAGGCCGACGGAGCCCAGCAGCCGGCGCACCCGGATGTCGAGGATGGCCACGGTGCCGGTGATGCCGTTGGCCCGGGTCGCCAGGGCGATGCCGTGGTAGAGCGCCGCGACGTGGCTGACGCCCTCGGCCCGCTGGTCACGGGCGCTCAGGGTGGCGATGTCCCAGGTGCGGGTCAGGTCGAGCCCGGCGACACCGGCGCTGGCGGCCGCGTCCGCCTGCCACGGCTCCCGCCCCACGTCCACGAGGCTCTTCAGCCCCGCGGGGCCCGGCACGACGAACCGGACGGCCGCCTCGACGTCGCCACCCGGGGTGGCCAGGGCGAGGAAGACCGACTGCTGCTCGTACGGGCCGTACTCCTGCGCCAGCTGCTCACGGGTGTTGCCGTAGCGGGCCAGGAAGACGTCGGCCTCGCACTCGCGGGCCGCCGCCAGCAGGTCGCCGGTGGGGTCGAAGACGAGCCGGTGGGTGCCCTCGGGCTGCTCCGCGAGCCAGGCCTGCTGCAGGCCCAGGATGCTCATCAGAACTCCTTCCACACCGGCGTCGAGCCGAAGTGGCGCGCCGCCAGGTCGACCGCGTCGCGGGCCTGGAACGGCTTGCAGGCGTAGACGTCGACGCTGAAGAACAGCAACGGGGAGTCCCAGGCGTAGAAGTGCGCCCCCGAGGTCTCCCAGTGGATCCAGCCGGCCCAGCCGTACAGCGGGGACTGGTGGGTCATCGGCTCCATGAGCGAGACCATGCCGATGGTGTCGCTGAGCTCGGACAGGAAGGACCTGATCGCCTCGGCGGAGATCGGCGCGTCGCAGTACCCCTCGATGACCAGCCGCTGGCGGTGGATCATGGGGGCCAGGTCGGGCATGGGTGCGTGCTGGCGGTGGGGGCCGTCGATCTGCAGGTCCTGGTGCGGGACCAGGCTCAGACCGTCGGTCGTGTCCGTCGTGAGAGCGGCGGGAACATGCTGCACAGAGGTAGCCCCTTCGTGGACTGGCGGCACCGGACGGGCCTGCCGGGATGACGGTCCGGACACTAGGTCGACCGCCCCCCACGGTCGTGGCCCACCCGGGAGAGTTGCTCCCTCCGGGAAGGCTGCGGTACCGGGTTGTGACTGTCAAGGCACTCTTGGTGACAATCTACGCGTGTCGCGCACGGGTGAGCCACCCACCTGGCGTCACCAGACGGTCTCCCAGCGTCACCGTCAGCCGCGGGGACGGAGCCTCGCGTTGGGCAGCTCGGGCGCACGCAGCCAGGCGGCGGGGTCCCACCCGGGCACCACCCCGAACCGGTCGTCGCGGGCCTGCCACTGCTCCCGCGCCGTCACGACGTCCTCGTGGGTGCGACCCACGAAGTTCCACCACATCACGAGCTGCTCCGCGAACGGCTCACCGCCCAGCAGCATGAGCACGGCCGGCTCGACGACCGTCACCTCGACGTGGCGGCGCCCCGCGCCGAGGTGAACCAGGTCACCGGGCGCGGGCCGCTCGCCTGCCACCTCGACCGCACCCCCGACGAGCAGCACCGCGTGCTCGAAGTCCTCGCGGACGGGCACTCGCAGGCGGCCGGGTCCCGCGCGCAGCTCGGCCCCCACCAACGGCGTGCAGGTGGTCGCCGGGGAGCTGAGACCGTCCAGGGTGCCCATCAGCACGGTGGTCCGGACCCCGTCGACCTCCCGGGTCGGCAGGTCGTCGTGGTGCTCGAAGTGCGGCTCGCGGTGGCGTTCGGCCTCGGGCAGCGCCACCCACAGCTGGACGCCGTGCAGCGGGGTGCCGTCACCGGTGACGGACCGCTCGCCGTGGGAGATCCCGTGGCCGCTGGTCATCAGGTTGAGCTGGCCGGGGCGGATGCCGACCTCGGACCCCACCGAGTCGTGGTGCAGCGCCTCGCCGCCCACCAGCCAGGTGACGGTCTGCAGACCGGTGTGGGGGTGCGGGGGGACGACCATCACGTCCTCGCCGACGGCCGGGCCGTAGGAGTCGACGAAGCACCAGGCCCCGACCGTGGTCCGCGCCCGCGAGGGCAGGCTGCGTCGCACGAGCATGCCGCGCGGCCCCCCGAGGGGCACCTCACGGGCCGGCAGCAGCTGCACCGACCCGGTCGTCGGGGCCGCCGTGCCGGCGTCGCGGCCGACCTCGGTCTCGGTGGGGCGGTCGTCGAGGTTGCTCACACCGGCAAGTCTGCTCCCTTCGCCGCTGCGGTGCCCCGACGGGCCCGGGCGGACCGTCGGGCGGCGAGGACCGCCACGACGGCCCCGGTGATCAGCAGACCGACCACCGCGAAGGGCAGGAGGGCGCCCAGGACCACCAGCACCACCGCGGTGGAGGCGACCAGGGCGTCCCAGCCCGAGCCGAGCCCGTCGAGGAACGGCGGTGCGGCCTCCTGCGGGTCGACGTCGTCGGGTCGGGTGAGGACGACGGTGACCGTCGCCAGGGCGGCCCGGTCGGCGAGCGCGGCCTGCTGGGACTGGACCGACTCCAGGTCGGACTGCCGACGGGTCAGCTCGGCCTCCAGGGCCAGGACGTCCTCGAGCGTCGTCGCCTCGCCCAGCAGGGCCCGGATCCGCTCCACCCCGGCACGCTGGGTCGCGATGCGGCTCTCGAGGTCCACCAGGGTGGCCTCGACGTCCTGCGACTCCGCGGTGCGCGAGACCTCCTCACCGAGACCGGCGACCTGCGCCATCACGTCGGCCGTGGTGCCGACCGGCACCCGCAGGACGATCTCGGCCCGGGGCCGCTCGCCACCCACGGTGCTCTCGCCCGAGACGAAGCCGCCCGCCACGAGGGCGGCGTCGCGCACCTGCCGCGCGGCCACCTCGACGTCCTCGACCGCGACGTCGATGCCCGAGGTGACGACCTGCCGCCCCTGCCCGCCACCGGCGGGCAGGACGCCGGCGCCCGGCTCCGGGCCGTCGGCCGCGGCCTCGGGCGCGTCCGCGTCGCCCTGTCCCTCACCGGCTCGCGGACCGCCGTCGGCACCCCCCTCGGCCCCGCCGCCCGCGACGCCGTCGTCCGCCGGGGCGTCACCGGCCGCGTCGGCCGCCTCGTCGACGGCCGGCGCGGCCCCCTCCGAGGTGGCCGAGTCGGAGCCGGACGCGCACGCCGAGAGCCCGAGGACCAGGGCGAGCAGGAGCACGAGCCACGAACCGGTTCGCCGTCCGGGTGCCGACCGTGGTGCCGCCATCGTCCGACCTCGTCCCTCCGCACCCCGGTGGCGCGGTCAGGGGTTGGACGGACGTGCCCTGCCGGCGGCTCCCGAGCCCAGGACACGATCCGGTCGCGGTCGGGCGGCGGTCCGGTCTCGACCGGGCCGAGCCCCCTCAGGTCCTGGGCGTGCCGGTCGCGGGTGCCGGGTGCGGGCGTGGCAGGCCCCGGGTCAGGTCTCCTCGTCGGGGACGACGTGCATGGCGGCCTCCTCGGCACCGGCCGCCCCCTCGTCGATGCCGACGTCCTGGGCGACGAGCTCCCTGTCCACGTCCGCGTGGGCGCCCTCGTCGGGTGCGACCAGCCGGCCGGCCCGGTCGTCGCCGACCTCACCGCCCACGTCCTCGCCCTCCTCGGTCACCTGGCCGTCGCGGTCGTGGCCCCAGTCGGGGACCTCGGCGGCGAGCCGGTCGTCCAGCTGCGCGCCCTCGGCCTCCTCCTCGGCGGTGGTGCCGTGCGCGAACACCGCCCCGGGCGAGTCGGGCGGGGACCAGCTGCGGCCGGCGACCTCGTCCTCGCCGTCCTCCCCGAGGGACTCCTCGAGGTCGGGGATCTCGTCGTCTGCACCAGGTCCGTCACTCATGGGCTCACGCTCGCAGCCCGGAGGGTCCCGGTCCACCCGAGACCGTCGACCCGATCGCGGGGCGCTCCCGGGCCAGGGCGCCCAGCAGGTCCGCCTCCCGGGCCGCGGCGTCCCAGGGCTGGGTGCCGGCCAGGATGCGCTGACGCAGGTGGGCCAGACGGACGGCGGTCACCTGGAACCGGTGCATGGGCCCCGCGGCGCCGGCGGCGCGAGCCCGGGACATGGCCGCCCGTCGGGCGGGGAGCGACACGAGCATCTGCGCCTCCGCCGGCGAGAACCACCCGTAGCGGGCGTAGAGCGCGACGTTCCCGCGGATCATCCTGGCCTCGCGGGAGCGGGCCACGACGGCGACCGCGACGAAGGCGGCGAACAGCGGCACCCACAGCACGACGAACGTCCCGACGAACCCCATGAACGACCCGACGGCCATCCCGTTCCAGAGCGCGTGCAGACCGATCGCGACGGCCAGCCCCCCGCCGGCCAGCAGCAGGCGCGACGCCCCCCGTCGCCGCGAGGCGAGCACCAGACCGACGCCCGTCGCCGCCGTGAACAACGGGTGGGCGAACGGCGACACCACCCCCCGCAGCAGGAACGTGGCCACCAGCCCCCCGGCGCCGCCGTCCAGCAGGGCCGTCCCCAGGTAGAGGATGTTCTCGGTGAACGCGAACCCGACGCCGATCACCCCGGCGTAGACGAAGCCGTCGACGATCCCGTCCAGGCCACGACGGCCGACGACCAGGATCGCGAGCAGCCCCAGCCCCTTGAGGACCTCCTCGACGACCGGCGCGACGACGACCGCGCCGACGAGCTCGGGGTCACCGCCGGCGGCCTGGACGACCAGGGTCGGCGGCAGGCTGAGCAGCAGCGCCCCCGCCGTCGCGACCGCCGCTCCCCAGCCGAACCCGAAGACGAGCAGGCCGCGCGGCTCGGGCTCGTATCGGTCCAGCCAGACGAAGACCGTCAGCAGCGGCACCACCGGGAGCAGGGCCGCGAGCAGACCGACCACGTAGGGCCGGGGACCGACGGTGAGCAGCAGGACGACGGTGGTCACCAGCCCGCAGCCGAGGATCAGCAGGACACCGAGGACGGTGAGGACGACCTGGCCGGTCCGGCTGCGGCCCGGGTGTCGGTCACCGGAGGGCAGCGGTTGCGGGTGCACCATGTCGGCAGGGTAGGAGGTCCCGGCGGGAGGTCACGGTGCACGGCGAGGCGGGCGGACGGGGACGACGGGCCCGCCGACGCGTCCGGGCCGCGAGCCCCCTCGCGCCCTGGGTCGCCTGGGTGCTGTTCACGCTGCTGATGACCGGCGGCGTGCTCCTGTGGGTCGGGGTGTCGTGGACCACGGTGACGTGGCTCCTGCTGGGGGGTGCGGTGGTGGGTGCGGTGCTGCTGGGCGCCGTGGCGCTGTCCCCGCCGGCACCGCTCCCCGGGGCGCCCGGGCCCCCCGAGCCCCCCTCGGCGACCGGTTCGGGCTCGTCGGCCCCGTAGGCTGCCCGTCGTGAGCAGCGCCGACAGCAAGGACCGGATCGTCTGGGTCGACTGCGAGATGACCGGGCTCAGCCTGAGCGACGACGCCCTGGTCGAGATCGCGGTCCTCGTCACCGACAGCGAGCTGAACGTCCTGGGCTCCGGGGTGGACGTCGTCATCAAGCCCCCGCCCGGCGCGGTCGAGCAGATGAAGGACGTCGTGCGCGAGATGCACACCAGCTCCGGCCTGCTCGAGCAGCTCGACGGCGGTACGACCATGGCCGACGCGCTGCAGCAGGTGATGGCCTACGTCAAGGAGTGGGTCCCCGACGTGCGCAAGGCCCCGCTGGCCGGCAGCACGGTGGGCACCGACCGCGCGTTCATCGCCCGCGACATGCCGGAGCTGGACGAGCACCTGCACTACCGCATCGTGGACGTCAGCAGCATCAAGGAGCTCGTCAAGCGCTGGTACCCGCGGGTGCACTTCAACTCCCCCACCAAGCACGGCGGCCACCGGGCCATGGCGGACATCCTCGAGAGCATCGCCGAGCTGCGGTTCTACCGGGAGGCGGTCTTCGTCCCCAAGCCGGGTCCCGACAGCGAGTCGACCAAGGCCATCGCCGCAGGTCACGAGCTTCCCGCAGGCAGCGTGCCCGCCTGGGCGCCCGGACTGACCGCGCACCTCTGACGGGCGGCTACACTTCACCACGCAGCCGGGTGCGCCCGGCCGTGGTGGGTGTAGCTCAGCTGGTAGAGCGCCGCGTTGTGGTCGCGGATGTCGCGGGTTCAAGTCCCGTCACTCACCCCGCACGAACGAGGCCCTGACCGCCGACCGGGAGCACGTCCCGGGTCGGGGTCCGGGCCTCGTCCTCGTCAGGGGTGCTCGGTCGTGCTCCGCCGGGGCCGCAGGTGCATCACCGCGACGACGACCGCCCCGACCGCGAGGCCGACCAGCGCCGAGGCGAGGGTCCCGGCCAGCCAGGACAGCGCCCCGCCGACCGCGGGGACGGCCTCGACCCACACCTCGACCTGGTGCACCAGGTCGTAGGGCGTGCTCCAGCCGAGCTCGTCCGACCCGACCAGCAGGATGTGCCCGCCGACCCAGAGCATGGCGACGATGCCGACGGTCGACAGGACGGACAGGACCTTCGGCATGGCCGTGACCAGCAGCCGGCCGGACGTGGCGACCGCGCCGTGGCGGGTCGTCGCCAGCCGCAGGCCGATGTCGTCCATCTTCACGATCAGGGCGACCACCCCGTACACGAGCACCGTGATCCCGACGGCCACCACCAGCAGGATCACCGCCCGGGACAGCAGCGGCTCGTCGGCCACCTCGTTGAGGGCGATGACCATGATCTCGGCCGACAGGATGAAGTCGGTGCGGATGGCCCCGCGGACCATGGTCCGCTCCTGCTCCTCCCCCTGCGCACCGGCGGGCAGCGCCTGCTCCTTCTTCGGCTCGGAGTGCCCGGTCAGGACCTCGTAGACCTTCTCCGCCCCTTCGAAGGCGAGGTACGTGCCGCCGACCATGAGGATGGGCGTCAGCAGCCACGGCAGGAGCTGACTGAGCACCAGGGCGGCCGGCAGGATGAAGAGCAGCTTGTTGCGCAACGAGCCGACCGCGATCTTCCGGACGATCGGCAGCTCGCGGTTCGGGGTGAAGCCGTGGACGTAGCGCGGGGTGACGGCGGCGTCGTCGATGACCACCCCTGCGGCCTTCGCGCTCGCCCGGCCGGCCGCGGCGCCGACGTCGTCGACGGAGGCCGCTGCGAGCTTGGCGAGCACGGCGATGTCGTCCAGCAGCGCCGCGAGACCGCCCGGCATCAGGGCCGCCCGGTCGGTGCGGGCGAGTCGTGAGGTGCTCGTGCTGCCCCGCGGGGCCCGCTGTCCACCAGAGGATGGTAGGGCCGCGGGGCGCGGTGACCAGGGACGAGATCGGGTCGACGTCCACGCCGGACGGCTCAGCCCGTGGCGGCCACCCGGTCCAGGTCGGCCAGGGTGCGGGCCACGACGGGTCCCGGTGCCGACCCGCCCGTGGCCGCGGTCCGCGCGCAGGCCAGCAGCTCGGCCCGGGTCAGGCCCAGCTCCCGCAGCGCCACCAGGTACTCCTGCCGCAGGGTGGTGCCGAACATCGGGGGGTCGTCGCTGTTGACCGTGACCGCCACACCCGCACGCAGCATCTGCGGCAGCGGGTGCTCGGCGTAGGAGGCGACCACCCGGGTCCGCAGGTTCGAGGTGGGGCAGACCTCGACGACGACGCCGCGCTCGGCGACCTCGGCCATCAGGGCCTCGTCCTGGGCGATGGCGATGCCGTGACCGATCCGCTCGGCCCCCAGGTCGTCCAGCGCCGCGCGGACCGACCCCGGACCGGTGACCTCTCCGGCGTGCGGCAGCGAGCGGAGGCCGTGCTCGCGGGCCCGGGCGAACGCGCGGGCGAAGGGGCTGCGGGGGACCTCCGGGCCTCCCAGCCCGAACCCCACCACCGACGGCGGCGGCGCGCCGCCCCCCAGCCGGAGCACGAGGTCGAGGGTCTCCTCGGCGGCGTCGGGACCCAGGTGCCCGGGCAGGTCGGTGACCCAGCGCACGACGGGCCCGCCGGACGCCTCCGCGGCCAGCCGGGCCACCTCCAGCCCCGCGAAGACGTCCTCGACGGCCAGGCCCCGTCCGGTGTGGATGACCGGGGTCCAGGTGATCTCCGCGTAGCGCACCTCCTGCCGCGCCAGCCGGTCGAGGACCGCACCGGTGAGCAGCTCGAAGTCCTCCGGCTCGCGCAGCGTCTGCACCACGCGCAGGTAGGTCGCGACGAAGTGGTCGAAGTCGGTGAACGCGTACAGCTCCTGGACCCCGGCCGGGGTGGTCGGCATCGACTCGACGGGGCGCCGGCGCAGCAGCTCGAGCAGGGTCTCCGGCGGTAGCGACCCCTCGAGGTGGACGTGCAGCTCGTGCTTGGCGAGGGAGTCGACGAACTCCTCGTCGGTGCTGGTCATGACGTCGACGCTAGCCGTCGAGGAACGGTATCGAGCCTGCGACGACCCGCGGTCCCCACGCACCACGCTGTTATGGTCGAAGGCATGTGGCATCGAGGAGCGGTCGTGGAACCGGCAGTCGCCGGTCGCGTCCACCTGCCCTCGCACGTGCCCTCCGGGGCCGCGCTGCTCGCGATCGTGCTGAGCGAGGAAGCCCGCGGCACCCGCGGTCTGGACGTGCTGCGTCGCAGCATCGACCGCGCCCCACCCGTCCGGTCCTGATCTGACGACCACGGCCAGCCGCCCACTCGGGCTGCTGGTCATCCCTGCTCGCCCGGTAGCCGAGGCGGGCCGTCATCGAAGGACCGACCATGACCACGACCCCGCTGACCCACGCGACCCCCGACGCCGACCTGCTGCGGCACCTCACCGACCTGGAGGAGGCGCGCAGCCAGCAGCTCGCAGCCCTCCCCGACACCGACCTCGACCCGGTCCTGTCCGCCCGCCGGGCCAGCACCGAGCGCATCCTGCGGGACGTACGGACCGCGCTCGTGCGGCTGACGGAAGGCCGGTACGGCATCTGCACCGGCTGCGACCGCCCCATCTCCGCCGAACGGCTCGAGCTCCGGTGCTGGACCACCAGCTGCGTGGAGTGCGCCGAGCACGAGGTGCGCTGACCGGTCAGGCAGGGGCGAGCAGCGCCCGACGTCGTCGTGAGCGGCCGAGCAGGACCAGCGCGGCCAGGGCCAGCAGGCCGAGGACGGCAGCCACGACGACGCCGGTGAACACGCTCGACAGCACCGCGTCGAACGCGGCGGCGACGCCGGTGGCGAGGCCGTCGTCGGCGACCGAGCCGACGACGGCCGAGCGGACCGGCTCGACGGCGAGCCGGACCAGCAGCAGCCCCACCGCGACCCCCACGACGACGCTCAGCAGCGTGCGCAGCCGGTGCCGCGACAGGCCCACGGCCAGCAGGACCAGCAGCAGCGCGACGACGGGGGCCAGCCGCACCGACAGCCGCAGCGCCTGGTAGCCGGCCTGAGCGGCGGCCAGGTCCTCGGACTCGAAGAGCACCACCAGCCCGGACTGCTCCGGCAGCTCCACCCCTAACCTCTCCTCCAGCTCCGCGACCGTGGACACCGTCCCGGCCTGCACCGCCGGGCGTCCCAGCAGACCCGCCAGGACACCGTCACGGTCGGCGATCGCCCCCATCACGGGCGCCAGGTCGAGGGCGATCACGCCGGCCTCGCTGGACAGGAGCTCTCTGTCCTGCCCGGACAGGACCGCCACCGTGGCCTGGTGCCCGCGCCGGAGCGTCTCGTCCCACACCGCCCGGAGCTCGTCGGTCTGCAGGGCTCGTGCGCCCTCGCGGGCCATCGTGGACTCGACCGCCCCAGCCAGGGTGGGCGCGAAGGCGGACAGCTCGGGCGGCAGCCGGTCGGCCACGCGCCGCTCCAGGTCCACCGCCGAGACGAACCGGTCGGCCGCCGTGTCGGCCACGGCCTGGGACACGGCCGGCTCCTCGATCACGGAGCCGACGCGCGCCACGAACAGGTCGCTGTCGGTCAGGGTGCGGAACGTCCACACCGCCAGCAGGGCCAGCACGGTGGCGAGGGCGGCCGCCACGGTGAGGACCGCCGCGGCCACGCCGCGGGCCCGCCCGGGCGGAGGCGCGGCGTCACCCTCCGGGGTGACGACCTCGACCGTCCGCTGCCCGGTCACGAGGCGCGCCCCCCGGCCGGGGGCTCGGAGGTGCGGGGCAGCAGGTGCAGCTCCCAGGCCCGACGGACGGCCTCGTTGCGACGCTGGGCCGCCAGCTTGCGCAGGATGCCGCGGACGTGGGTCCGCACCGTGTTGACCGACACGAACATCTCGGCCGCGATCTCCTCGGTGGTCAGCAGCTCGGCGAGGTGACCGAGGACCTCCCGCTCCTTGGCCGTCAGCGGGTCGACGACCAGGACGCCGTCGGCCAGACCGCTGCCGCCCTGCCGCATCCGAGGCACCCGGACCGACGGGGCAGGGTCCAGGTTCAGCCAGGCGTGGCCTCGCAGGACCTCGGGCTCCAACAGCTCCGGCAGCATCGGGCCCACCTCGACAAAGGGCAGGCGGAGCCTCTCCGGGGCCGCCAGGCGCAGGGCGTGCTCCGCCCGCTGGCGGGCCTGGACCGGGTGGTCCGCGCGCAGCCGGGCGGCGTCCTGCAGCAGGCCGGAGACCCGGACGTCGAGCCGGTCGGGCAGCTCCACGGGCGCCTCGGCCAGGTCGGCCGGCAGCGGGTCCACCAGCCACGCGACCCGGCCGGGAGCCCCCCGCAACGCCCGGAGCTCGTCGTCGGCCACCGCCAGGTCACCGCGGGCCCGGAGCAGACGGGTCCGCACCAGACCCAGCACCCCGACCACCACCGGGTCGCCGCGGTCGTCCAGCGCCACCCCGGCCAGCTCCAGCGCGTCCTCGGCCGCCGGGACCTCCGCCCGCTGCGACCGCACCCAGGCGAGCGCGGCGGCGGCGTGACGGTGCACGTACGTGGCCGACCACCCGGCCGCCTCGCCCGCGCGCGCCGAACGCCCGGCGAGGTCCTCGGCGTTGCGGAGCCGACCGGTCAGGGCCTCCACGAGGGCGGCCGTGGCCGTCGCCCACGCGAGCAGGCCGTGGGACTGCGCCGCCTGGGCCAGCCCCAGCCCCTCCTGCGACGCCTGACGCGCGCAGCGCAGGGACCCTCGTCGCAGCAGCACGCGTGCGCGGCAGGTCAGCAGGGCGGACCGCAACGGGTCGTGCTCCGGCGTGGCCGGGGTCGGGATCGCGGCCAGGGCGGCGTCGACCGAGGCGAGGGCGACGTCGGGCTCACGGCGACGCTCGTCGAGGAACGCCCGGACCGCGGCGACGGCGACCGCGTCCCGGGGCGAGGACGCACCCGTGCCGGCCGCGACGTCGGCCTCGTCCAGCTGCCGGGCGCACCGGTCGTCGTCGCCGAGGAGCAGGGCCGTCGCCGCGCCCACCACGACACCGGCGACGTCGCCCGCCTCCTGCGCCCGGCCGGCGTACGCGGTCGCGAGCCGCGCCCCCTCGGGTCCGACGAGCAGCTGCACGAGCCCCTGCACGCCCAACCGTCCGGTGGCGCGTTCGGGCACCCCCGCCAGGCAGGCGTGCCGGGCGCTGTCGAGCAGGCGGCCGTCGGCCGCCAGCCGTGCCGCCGCCAGGGCGTGCAGCTCGGCGGCCAGACCCGGGTGCTCCAGCGCCAGCCTGGCCCGCAGGAACTCCCGGAACAGCGGTTGCAGCTGGTACCGGCCCGGCCGGTCCGGCACGGTCCTGCCGAGGACGTTGCCCTGCGACAGGTCCTCGATCAGGCGCCGGCCGTCCGGCGCACCGGTGAGCGTCTCCACCAGTCCCGGGTCCAGCCGCTCGACCACGCTGCACCGCAGCAGCACCTCCCGCAGCCGCGGCCCGTGGGTGTCCAGCACCTCGCTCGCCAGGTACTCGGCCACGTCACCCACCGCGCCGGTGAGGTCGTGGCCGGTCTGCCCGCCCGTCGCCCGGCCCTCCAGGGCCATCGCGGCGAACCTGAGCCCGACGGGCCACCCCGCGGTCCGCTCGTGGAGCTCTTCCAGCTGCGGCGGCGGCAGGTGCACGCCGGCACCGTGCAGCAGCCGCGCCGTCTCCGACCGGGTGAAGGCGAGGGCGTCCGCGCGGATCTCGGTGAGCTCCCCCGCCAGCCGGAACAGGTGCAGCTGCAGGGCCGGGTCCGCGCGGCTCAGGACCACCAGCCGGAGCGCGTGCTCGCACCGTCGCGCGAGGTCGGCCAGGTCTCGGCCCACCGTCGACGCACCCAGCCCGTCCACCCGGTCCAGCACCAGGACGACCGGCTCCCGCGCGGACAGCAGCTGCGCCTCGACGTCGGCGGCGAGGTCGCGAGGCCCGCGGTCACCACGGGGGCCCGGCCCCGACGGCAGGCCGTGCCGGCGCAGGCCCTCCGACAGGGTCGACCAGAACCGCCGGGGCTGCTCGTCCCCCGGTTGCAGGGTGTACCAGCAGGTCCGCTCCCTGGCGGCGCTCCCGGCGGCCCACGACGCGAGCAGGGCGGTCTTGCCGCTGCCGGCCGGCGCCGTCACCACCGTCAACGCCCCGGCGACACCGCCTTCCACCAGGTCGACGAGCCGACCGCGCGCGACCGCCCTCGGGTGCGGGACCGGGACGACGAAGCGGCAGGGCGTGGGTCCGTCAGGGTCCTGGGTGCCGGCGACCCGGTCCGCGGTGCTTCGCGTGCTGCGCACGTGACCTCCCTGGGGACGTGCCGTCCCGTTCGTCACCCACGGTCGCCCGCGGGACCGGCGCAACCGCTGGTGCACGACGGTCTCCCGTCCCGACGATCCCTGGCCTCACCCGCGAGGGGTGATTCACCCTTCCTGACGTCGAGAGACTCTGACGCCATGGAGCTGGCCGCCGTCGTCCTGTCGGTGCTGCTGCTGGTGTTCGCGGCCACCGCGGGCCTGCTGGGCCGGGCCTACGTGTCGGCGCCGATGGCGTTCGTCGTCGCCGGGGCGCTGCTGTCGCAGCTGGTGACGCCCATCGACGTCGAGGCCTTCGTCGGCCCGCTCACGGTCCTGGCCGAGGTGACCCTGGCCCTGCTGCTGTTCCACGACGCGGCCCACATCCGCCCGCGGCAGGTGGGGGCCGAGAGCGGTCCTGCGCTCCGGCTGCTGCTGGTCGGCCTCCCGCTCACCGTCGGGCTCGGCTACCTGGCGGCGCGCCTGCTCCTGCCCGACCTCCCGGTCGCCATGGCGCTGCTCCTGGCGGCCGCCCTGGCCTGCACGGATGCCGGTCTCGGGGCGGCGACCGTGCTCAACCCCGTGGTGCCGGTGCACGTCAGGCGGTTGCTGAACCTGGAGAGCGGCCTCAACGACGGGCTCGCCACCCCGGTCGTGCTCTTCGCGATCGCCGTCCTGGCCGGGGCCGAGGGGCTCGGACCGGCCGCGACGCTGACGGACGCCGTCGTCGACCTGGTTCTGGGCTGCGTCGTCGGCGTCGCGGTCGGCCTGGTGGGGGGCCGGCTGCTGCAGTGGTCCGCGGACACCGGGGCCGGGACCGCTGCGGCCCGCCCGATGGGGGCGCTTGCGCTGCCGGTGCTGGCGTTCTTCACGGCCGACCTGCTGGGGGGCAACACGTTCGTCGCCGCGTTCGTCGCGGGCACGGCCTTCGCCGGCGTCACCTCGTGGTCCACCCCGGCCGCGACGCCGCTGTCGCTCGTGCAGTCGCTGTCGGACCCGCTGGGCTTCGCGGTGTGGCTGACGTTCGGCCTGGTCGCCACCCCGGTGGTCCTGGCCGAGGTGGGCCCGCGCGAGGTCACCTTCGCGGTGCTGGCGCTCACGGTCCTGCGGATGGGGCCCGTGGCCCTGTGCCTGCTGGGCACGGGTCTCCGGGCCCCGACGGTGGCCTTCGTCGGGTGGTTCGGCCCACGGGGCCTGGCCTCGGTGGTCTTCGCCCTGCTGGCCGTGGAGGCGCTGGAGGCGGACACGGCCCTGCGCCAGGCGGTGGCCACCGTGGCCGTCACGGTACTGCTGAGCGTGCTCGCCCACGGGCTGAGCGCCGACCTGCTGGCCGCCCGGTACGGCGCCTGGGTGCAGCGGGTCCGCCCTGACGCCGAGAGCCGCTCCGCCGTGGAGCCGATGCCCCGACGCTCGCTGCTGCACCGGCAGTCCGCGGGCCGCGCGTCGCGACCCCGCCCCGGGTGAGCCCCCACGCCCACGGCGATAGCGTTCCGGGGATGACGTCGCCCGCATCGCCCGACCCCGGACTCCGACCGGTCGAACGGGTCGAGGCCGAGGTCGGCGTCCTGCTCCGACGCGCCCGCCGCTTCTCGGCGCAGATCGCCCGGGACGTGCACCCGGACGTCGAGCCCGGCGCGTACGGCATCCTCGTCCGGCTGGCGAGCACCGGTGGTGAACGGCTCACCGACGTCGCCGCCGCGTTCGGGGTCGGCAAGCCGACGGTCTCCCGCCAGGTCGCGGTCCTCGAGCGGCTGCGCCTGCTGGACCGCTCCCCCGACCCGCTGGACGCCCGCGCCCAGGTGCTGCGGCTGACCCCCGAGGGGGCAGAGCGCCTGGACCGGGCGCGCACGGCCCGGCGGGGGCGGTTCCGCGAGCTGCTCCGGCAGTGGCCCGAGGACGACGTCACCGCCCTGGCCGACCTGCTCCACCGGTTCAACGACCTGGACGACCCCGAGGGGTGACGCGTCCCGCGGCGGCCTCGTCCGGCCACCGCGGGCCCGGCCGGGGTCCTCAGGAGCGGGTGAGCACCACCTTGAGCGCGCCCGTGTCGGCCGCGCGGCTGAAGACGTCGTAGGCCTCCTCGAACTGGCTCATCGCGAAGCGGTGCGTGATGAACCGGCGCGCGTCCAGCTGCCGGGTCGCCACCAGCTGCAGGAGCGTCGGCGTGGCGTAGGTGTCGACCAGACCGGTGGTGATCGTCAGGTTCTTGATCCAGATGTCCTCCAGGTGCAGCGTCGCCGGCACCCCGTGGACCCCGAGGTTGGCGACGACACCACCCGGGCGCACCAGGGCGACCGCGGACTCGAAGGTCTCGGGCAGGCCGACGGCCTCCATCGTCACGTCTGCCCCGAGCCCCCCGGTCAGGGCGCGGACGACCTCGAGGGAGTCCTCGCTGCCGGGGTCCACCGTGACGTCGGCGCCGAACACCGTGGCCGCCTCGCGGCGGCTGGCGGCCGGGTCGACCGCCACGACGTGGGCGGGGCTGTACAGGCGGGCACCCATGATCGCGGCGAGCCCGACCGGGCCCGCCCCCACGACGACGACCACGTCGCCGGGCCTCACGCGGCCGTTGAGCACGCCGACCTCGTACCCGGTGGGGAGGATGTCGGCCAGCATCAGCACCTCCTCGTCGGAGACGCCCTCGGGCACGGGGTGGGTGGAGGTGTCGGCGAACGGCACACGGACCAGCTCGGCCTGGGTGCCGTCGATCTTGTGGCCGAGGATCCAGCCCCCGCCGCCCAGGCACTGCCCGTAGGCGGCCTCGCGGCAGTACCGGCACGCGCCGCACGCGCTGATGCAGGAGATCAGGACGCGGTCGCCCACCGTGACGTTCTTGACCCCCGGACCCACCTGCTCGACGGTGCCGACGGCCTCGTGACCGAGGATGCGGCCGTCGGTGACGGCGGGCACGTCGCCCTTGAGGATGTGCAGGTCCGTCCCGCAGATGGTGACGGCGTCGACGCGGACGACCGCGTCGGTGTCGGCCTGCAGGACGGGGTCCGGGACCTCGTCCCAGGACTTCTTGCCAGGGCCGTGGAAGACGATCGCACGCATGACGCTCTCCGCTCTCCGCTGTGTCGAGGACCTCCGCGGGACCTCTCGAGGACACCTCGAACCTATGCCTGGACGTGCACCCGGGAACGGGACCTAGGTCCGCCCTCGGCCTACGCTGGGGCATGGCCAGGTACGTCGACGTCCACCCGCAGGACCCGCAGCCGCGCAGCGTCGCGCAGGTCGCCGCGATGCTCCGCGACGACGCGCTGATCGCCTACCCCACCGACTCCAGCTACGCGCTGGGCTGCCACCTCGACAGCCGCACCGGTCCGGACCGGATCCGGCGGATCCGGGCGCTGGACGACAAGCACCACTTCACCCTCGTCTGCGCCGACTTCGCCCAGCTCGGGCAGCTCGTGCAGCTGGACAACTCCGCCTTCCGCGCGGTCAAGGCGGTGACGCCCGGCCCGTACACGTTCATCCTGCCGGCGACCAAGGAGGTCCCCCGCCGCCTGGCGCACCCGCGCAAGAAGACCGTCGGGGTCCGGATCCCCGACCACCCGTTCGTGTCCGCGCTGCTGCGCGAGCTGGGCGAGCCGCTGCTGTCCAGCACCCTGCTGCTGCCCGACAGCGACGAGGTGATGACGGACGGCTGGGCGATCAAGGAACGTCTGGACCACGTCGTCGACGCCGTGGTGGACGCCGGCGACTGCGGGACCGAGCCCACGACCGTGGTCGACCTCTCCTCCGGTGCGCCCGAGGTCGTGCGGGTCGGCGCCGGGGACCCGTCGCGGTTCGAGTAGGCCGCCGACGGGCCGGTCCCGGACGGGTCCCGGACGGGACCCGGACGCCCGTCGAAACGCTTGCTACCGCCGGTTTCGAGATCGTTTTCGATAACGTTCTACACAATCGGCCGAATCGCAGGTAGAAAGGGGGCGGGCGACCGCGTCGACGTGGTCGGCACCCACCCACATCCATCGCGAAGGGGCGATCAGATGCCACGGAACCACCTACGTCGTGCGCCGTGGGGGGCGGGCCTGCTGGCCCTCCTCCTGGCCGGCGGGGCAGCGTCAACGCTGCCCGCCGCCGCGGCCGAGGACGACACCACCACCGCCGACCCGGTGGTCGTGGTGAGCACCGACTTCTCCGACGGCACCATCGCGCCGTGGAGCCAGAGCGGCGGGCCCACGCTCACGGTCGAGCCCGTCGACGGCAACAACGCGCTGCGCGTCGGCAACCGCGCCAACGACTTCGACGGCATCCAGACCCCGCCCGGGGTGCTGACACCAGGTGTCGAGCACACGTTCTCGATGCGGGCGCGGCTCGCGCCCGGCACCGCGGGCTCGGCCGGGGTGCGGTTCGTCGTCAACCCGACGTTCACCTGGGTCGGCAACACCACGATGACGGCCGACGCGTGGACGACGGTGACGGGCACCTACACCCCTCCCGCCGGCAGCGACCCGCAGACCCGGGTCTACCTGGGCACCGGGGCGCTCGCGGGCCCCTACGACTACCTGGTGGACGACCTCGTCATCACGCGGGAGTCGACCGACACGGACCCGCCGCCCCCCACCGGGGGCGTGGTGCTGGAGACCGACTTCGAGGACGGCCTCGACGGCTGGGGCCCCCGCGCCGACGCGCAGGGCCCGCCCACCGTGGCGGTCACCGACACCGTCGCCAACACCGGTGACTTCTCCGCGCTGGTGAGCAACCGCACCTCCCAGGGCGACGGCATCGGCCGTGACCTCACGAACGTGCTGCAGACCGGCACGTCCTACTCCGTCAGCGCCTGGGTCCGGCTCGGCGCGGGCGCTGCCCCGGCCGACGTCTGGCTGTCGATGCAGCGCACCACCGGCGGCACCCAGTCGTTCGTCACCGTCGGGCAGTTCCCGGGCATCCGCTCCGACGCCTGGACGCAGGTCACCGCGACCTACCAGGCGCCGGACGCGGACGCGTCGTTCCTGTACTTCGAGACGGCGTTCCCCTCGGGCAGCTCGGCCGACCTGCTGGTCGACGACATCGTCATCACCGCCCAGACGCCCCCCGTCATCCAGGACATCACCCCGCTCAAGGACACGGTCGACTTCCCGATGGGCGTGGCCATCGACACCCGGGAGACCACCGGCTCGGCCTCGCAGCTGCTGACGCGTCACTTCAACCAGATCACGGCCGAGAACGCCATGAAGCCCGAAGGCTTCTACGGCGCCGACCGCAGGTTCCGCATCAGCGCGGAGTCCACGGCGCTCATGGACTACGCGGTCGACAACGACCTCGACCTGTACGGACACGTCCTGGTGTGGCACGCGCAGACCCCCGCGTGGTTCTTCCAGAACGCCGACGGCACCCCGCTGGGCACGACCGAGGCCGACAAGCAGGTGCTCCGCGAGCGGATGCGCACGCACATCTTCGACGTGGCCGAGTCGCTGAGCACCGGCGGCGGGTACGGCGAGTTCGGCAGCGACACCAACCCGGTCACGTCGTTCGACGTCATCAACGAGGTCGTGTCCGACGGCCGCGCCGAGGCCGACGGCCTGCGCCGCAGCGAGTGGTACCGCGTGCTGGGCGAGGAGTTCATCGACCTGTCGTTCCGCTACGCGGACGAGGCGTTCAACGACGAGTTCGCGGCCGACGGCAGCGACCGACCCGTCACGCTGTTCATCAACGACTACAACACCGAGCAGTCCGGCAAGCAGGACCGCTACCGCGCCCTGGTCGAGCGGCTGCTCGCCCGGGACGTGCCCATCGACGGCGTGGGGCACCAGTTCCACGTCAGCCTCGCGATGCCGGTGGCCAACCTGGAAGCGGCCCTCGCACGCTTCTCGGACCTGCCGCTGCAGCAGGTGGTGACCGAGCTCGACGTCACCACCGGCACCCCGGTGACCGAGGCGCTGCTCGTCGAGCAGGGCTACTACTACCGCGACGCCTTCCGGGCGTTCCGCGAGTACGCCGACCAGCTCTTCTCCGTCACCGTGTGGGGTCTGACCGACAACCGCAGCTGGCGGGCGGCCAACGGCGACCCGCTGCTGTTCGACAGCGCCCTGCAGGCCAAGCCCGCCTACTACGGGGCCGTCGACGGCGACCTGCCCGCCCGGCAGCGCTCGGCGTTCGTGTTCCGCGGCGACGTCCCCGTCGCCCCGGGGGCGACCGACGCGCTCGCGTGGTCGCAGCTGCCCCTCAACGACGTCGACGGGGTCGCAGCGTTCCAGCTCCGCTGGGAGAGCGACCACCTCACCGCCTACGTCGAGGTCGAGGACGCGGACGTCGAGGCGACCGACTCGGTCGAGCTGGTCGTCGGCGAGCAGAGCTGGACCGTCTCCCGTGACGGCTCCGGCGACGCGCAGTCCGTCGTCACGCAGACGGAGACCGGCTGGTCGGCGGTCGTCCGGCTGCCCGTGACCGGGCTGGCCGAGGGCGAGCAGGTGATGTTCGACCTGCGCGTCACCGACGGCGCCGAGACCGTCGCCTGGAACCTGGCCGGCGCCCTGGGCACGCTCACCCTCGTCGAGCCGCTGTCGTACACCGAGGTGCCGCAGACCGCGGTGGCCCCGGTCATCGACGGCGAGGTCGACGACGTCTGGGCGGGTGCTGACGTCATCACCACCGACAAGCAGATCGAGGGCACCGGTGGCGCCACCGCCGAGGTCCGCACCCTGTGGCAGGGCACCACGCTGTACGTGCTCGCGGAGGTCACCGACCCGGTGCTCGACGCGTCGGGCTCCGACCCGTGGATCCAGGACTCGGTCGAGATCTTCCTGGACGCCGGCAACGTCCGCAGCGGGCCCTACCGCTACGACGACACGCAGATCCGGATCAGCTACCTGAACCAGACCTCGTTCGGCACCGGGGACGAGGCCTTCCAGGTCAACCGGCTGCGGAGCGAGACGTCGGTCGTCGACGGCGGCTACGTCGTGGAGGCGGCGATCAGCCTGCTCGACTCCTCGGGCGTCAACACGTTCCACGGCTTCGACGTGCAGGTGAACGACGCCTCGAACGGGGCGCGCACGTCGATCCGCTCGTGGGCGGACCCGACCGGCCAGGGCTACCAGACCACCAGCCGGTGGGGGGTCGCCCAGCTCGTCGAGGCCGCGACCGAGCCGCAGCCCGAGCCCGACCCGGTCGTCACGGCCGCCCGCACGGTCCGTGCGGGCGACCCGGTGGCCGTGCAGCTGACGGGGTACCTGCCCGGAAGCACGGTGACGGTCCAGCTGCAGGGCCGCCGGGACGTGGTGGTCGCGACCACCGACGTCGTCGTCGGGGCGGACGGGGCGGCCTCGGCCGCCGTGACCGTGCCGCGCACGGCCGACCGCGGGCGGCAATCCGTCGTCGCGACGGCCGGTGAGGTGACGGCGTCGACCGGCGTCGTCGTCACCGGCCCGACCGTGCCGATCCGGGTGCCCGGGGGTGCCCGGGGCTGACGCACGACCTGCACCACCCGCACCCGACCGACAGCGCCCTCCGGTGCACCACCGGGGGGCGCTGTCGTGCGTGGGGCCCCGACCGCAAGGGGTCGTCCGGGGACACCCCGGGGACGGCGTGCAGATGGCTCGCGGAGCCGGTGGTCACCGCGCCCGGGGCGGACGGCCGAACACGGACCGGTCGTACCGCTCGTCCACGGCCTCGACCACCGCCGTCCAGCCCTGCCCGGCCCCGTGCCCGTCGACCTGCTCGAGCTCGACGACCACCCCCGTCGCCGCGTCGAGCCGGACGCGGTGCGCGGTCGGCCAGCCGCTCGACGCCCCGTCGAGCCGGGCCGGGGAGGCGCCGCCGTCAGCCAGGAGCCGGCGGGAGGCCACTTCACCGGGCAGCAGGGGGCAGCAGGAGCACCGGGGGTCGTAGGCGGCCGTCGGTGCGACCACCGCCTCCCACGCGGCGCGGCCCTGGTGGTCGACGGCCCTCGCCGCATCCGCCGGCCCGCCGTCCGGCGGCCCGCCGTCCAGCGGCCCGCCGTCCGGCGGCCCGCCGTCCAGCGGCCCGCCGTCCGGCGGCCCGCCGTCCAGCGGCCCGCCGTCCGGCGGCCCGCCGTCCAGCGGCCCGCCGTCCGGCGGCCCGCCGTCCAGCGGCCCGCCGTCCGGCGGCCCGCCGTCCAGCGGCCCGCCGTCCGGCGGCCCGCCGTCCAGCGGCCCGCCGGACACCGGCGGGACGAGGCGCACCGGCGGCACCGCAGGGTCGCGCCCGCCCCGTCCGCCGTCCTCGGTCGACACCGACCCGTCGGCCAGCTCCCACGGGTCCAGCATCGCGACCCACTGGTAGGTGCGCCACGGCAGGTTGCCGTAGTCGAGCCCGTCGTCCGGACCGTCCCCGACCGCCGGTCGTGCGGCGACGAGCCCGTCCCCGCGCAGCGTCGGTCGGGGTGCCCGCGGGTCGTCCACCCCGTAGTCGGCCGGTCCGACCGCCCACTCGCCGAGCTCGTGCTGCACGGGCAGCCCCCTGCGCTCGGCCAGCGCGGCGCCCGCCCGACCGGTGGGGCGCCACCCGCCCGGGCTCTCCTCCCACTCGGCGCTCAGCAGCCGCCCGGTGGCCAGGTCCTCGACGCGCAGGCCGTGCCGGCCGTCCACCCAGGCGCGGACCGGGTCACCCTCGACGGCGGGCAGCGGCCCGTCCGGGCCCTGTCCACCGTGCCAGGTGACGGCCAGCCGGAGCGTGCGCCAGCGCCACGGCGCCGACCGGGCCAGGGCGCGGAGGTCGTCCAGATCCATGCGTGGATTCTCACCCCCGGGCGCCAACGGCACCACCGGCGCCCACGGGGCGCCCCCGGCAGCAGCGACCAGGCCGCCCGGACCGTCCCGGGAGAACCCCTTGGTGCAGCTGTGGGCCGGGTCCCCTGGCCCGGGCAGGCGATCGGGCCGGACCCGACCCACAGCTGGATCTGGGGCGCCGTCAGGCGCGGGTGACCTCCGTGCGGGAGACGCGCGGGCAGTCCAGCGTGAGCTGGTGCACGCCACCGACCAGGGTGACCCGGGACTCGGCCGCGCGGGTCTGGCAGGTGCCGACCCACATCTCGACGTCGCCCGGCTCGACGACCCGCGTCATGGTCCGGTCGCTGAGGGCCAGCCGCGAGGTGGGGACGGAGAACCGCACGGTGACCTGCTCGCCCGCGGCCACCTCGACCCGCGCGAACGCGAGCAGCTGGGCGACGGGGCGCGTGACGGAGCCGACCACGTCGTGACCGTAGAGCTGGACCACCTCGACGCCGTCGCGGTCGCCGTCGTTGCGCAGCCGGACGTCCACGACGACCTCGCCGTCGGTGCGGACGGGACCGCCCGCCGGCTCCAGCGAGGCGTAGACGAACCGGGAGTAGCTGAGGCCGTGGCCGAACGGCAGGGCGGGCGCGGTGGGCAGGTTGCTCACCGATGACGCCCCGCCCAGGCGGGCGTGCAGGTAGGAGTACGGCTGCGACCCGCCCGAGCGCGGGATGCTCACGGGCAGCCGGCCCGACGGGTTGACCCGGCCGGACAGCACGCCCGCGACGGCGGCCGACCCCTCCTCGCCGGGGAAGAAGGCCTGCACCACGGCGGCGCAGCGCTGCAGCGCCCAGTCGACCGCGTACGGCCGACCGGTGAGCAGCACCATGACCACGGGGGTGCCGGTCGCCAGGACGGCCTCGACCAGCTCGCGCTGGACACCCGGCAGCTCCAGGTCGTCCCGGTCGCAGCCCTCCCCCACGGTGCCCCGGCCGAACAGTCCGGCCTGGTCACCGACCACCACGACGGCGACGTCGGCGCCGCTCGCGGCGCTCACCGCGTCGGCGATACCGCTGCGGTCCCCGTCGTCCACGGCGCAACCGACGGCCGCGCGGACCTCGGCGCCGGGCCACTCGGCCCGGACGGCGTCCAGGACGGTCGGCGCGGGCAGGCCGAGCGGGACCGAGGGGTGGTGCTCCAGCACGTGGTTGGCGAAGGAGTAGCAGCCGAAGAGCGCCTCGGACCGGGCCGAGTTGGGGCCGATGACGGCCACCGTCGACGGGCCGGCCAGCGGCAGCACGCCGTCGTTGGCCAGCAGCACCACGGACTCCTCGGCCAGCCGGGCGGCGATGGCCCGGTGCGCGGCCGGGTCGAGGTCGACGTCGGAGTCCAGGTCGCCGGGGGCGGTGGGCTCGGCGAAGTCGGCGTCGAGCAGGCCGAGCTCCTCCTTCTGCCGCAGCACCCGCAGCACCGCGGTGTCGACGAGCCCGACGGGCACCTCGCCCGCCTCCACGGCGCGCTGCAGCGGCGCCAGGTAGGCGTTGCCGGTCGGCAGCTCGACGTCGACGCCCGCGGCCAAGGCCTGCCCGGCGGCCTGACCGAGGTCGCCGGCCACGCCGTGCAGCGTCTGCAGGAACGCGACGCCGAAGTAGTCGGCCACCAGCGTGCCCTCGAAGCCCCACCGGTCGCGCAGCAGCTCGGTCAGCAGGCGGCGGTCGGACGCCACGGGGACGCCGTCGACGTCGGTGTAGGAGTGCATCACCGAACGGGCCCCGCCGTCCAGGACGGCCATCTCGAACGGCAGCAGCAGGACGTCGGCGAGCTCGCGCGGCCCGGCGTGCACCGGGGCCAGGTTGCGCCCGGCGCGCGAGGCGGAGTAGCCGACGAAGTGCTTGAGGGTGGCCACCTTGCCCTGGCTCTGCACGCCGCGGACGTAGGCGGTGCCGACGGTGCCGACCAGGTAGGGGTCCTCGCCGATGCACTCCTCGACGCGGCCCCAGCGGGCGTCGCGGACCACGTCGAGGACGGGCGCCAGGCCCTGGTGCACGCCCAGCGCGTCGAGGGACTCGCCGATCGCCGCACCCATCTGCTCGACGAGCTCCGGGTCGAAGCTGGCGCCCCACGCCAACGGGGTGGGGAACGTGGTGGCGCGCCACGCGGCGAGCCCGGTCAGGCACTCCTCGTGGGCGATCGCGGGGATGCCGAGGCGGGTCTCGGTGCGCAGCCAGCGCTGCAGCTCGCGCAGCCGACGGCGACCGGCGGCGGGCTCGATCGGGTTCGTGCCGAACACCCGGGTCAGGTGGCCCAGGCCGTTCGCCGCGAACGTCTCGAACTCCGGGGACTGGTCCTCGAGCATGGCGTCCTGCAGCGGGGCGACCACCTCGCCCTCGTCTCCCGCGCCCACCCAGAGCCCGACGATCTGGGCGAGCTTCTCGGGCAGGGTCATCTGCTCGAGCAGGTCCACCACCCGGTCGGAGAAGCCCGACCCGCCGTCGCGACCGAGGTCGTGGGTCGGCGTGCGTCCGCCGACGTGGGCGACGAGGGCGTCTGCGCCGCTGAGGCCCGCGTGCAGGTCCGTCATGGTGGTGCTCCTTCGTTCAGGGGACGGCCCGGTCAGGGGCCGTCGTGTGGAGTGGCCTCAGCCCTTGACCGCGCCCGCGAGCCCGCCGACGATCCAGCGCTGGGCCAGCAGGAAGAACACGAGCGCCGGGATCATGGCCAGCGACGCGAAGGCGAGGATGGCCGCGGTGTCCGAGGTGTACTGGGTGGAGAAGTTGGCCGTGCCCAGCGGCAGCGTGTACTGGTCCGGGCTGCCCAGGATCAGCAGCGGGAGCAGGTAGGCGTTCCAGGAGTTGACGAACGCCAGCACGCCGACGGTGACCAGCCCGGGTCCGGACAGTGGCAGCACGATGCGGCGGAAGAAGCCCAGCCGGCTGCAGCCGTCGATCATCGCGGCGTCCTCGAGCTCCTGGGGCAGGGCCCGCAGGAACGGGCGCAGGATCACGATGGTCACCGGGAGCGCGAACGCGGCCTGCGGCAGGGCGACACCCAGCGGGTTGTTCATCAGGTCGAGGCTGCGGACCAGGATGAACAGCGGCAGGATCGCGACCGTCAGCGGGAACAGCAGCCCGATGGTGAAGAACGTGTAGACCCCTTCGCGACCGCGGAACGAGTAGCGCGCCAGCGCGTAGGCGGCCATCACGCCGAAGACCACGACGATCGCGGTGGTGAGACCGGCCACCAGGGCCGAGTTCAGGACCTGACGCCAGAACCCGCTGCTGGTCAGCACGAGCTCGTACTTCTCGAAGATCCACGGGTCCGGCATGGCGACGGGGGCCGAGGCGATCTGGCCGTTGTCGCGGAACCCGTTGAGGATCGCGTAGAGCACGGGCCCGACCGAGAACAGCGCGACGACGCCGGCGATCAGGTACGTGAGGAGCGTGCTGACGCTGGCGCGGCGCCTGCGCCGGGGCGGCGAGTGCGGGGCCGGGACGCCGGTCGGACGGTCCAGGGTGGTGGTCATCGGACGGCCTTCCGCTTCTTCGGGGAGTCGTCGGTGTTGTCGACGCTGAGCACGAAGCGCTGGTAGAGCAGCGCGACGAACAGGGAGATGACGAACAGGATGACCGCGGCCGCGGTGCCGTAGCCCAGCCGCCCCCGGTCGAAGCCCTGCTGGATGAGGTACGTGGCCATCGTCTGCGTCGCGTTGCCCGGTCCGCCGCCGGTGAGGATCCAGACCATGTCGAAGAGCTGGAGCGCACCGATCATCGACAGGAACGCCCAGATGCGGATGGTCGGGCCGAGCAGCGGGATGGTGATGTTGCGCTGGATCTGCCACCAGCTGGCGCCGTCGAGCGCGGCGCCAGCTGGCGCCGTCGAGCGCGGCGCCAGCTGGCGCCGTCGAGCGCGGCGCCAGCTGGCGCCGTCGAGCGCGGCGCCAGCTGGCGCCGTCGAGCGCGGCGGCCTCGTTGAGCTCCAGCGGCACGCCCTGCAGCCCGGCCAGGAAGAGGATGATCGCGAAGCCGACGTACTTCCAGGTCAGCACCACGAAGAGGGTGTAGAGCGCGATGTCCTGGTCCCCGAGCCACAGCTGCCGGGCCCAGTCCAGGCCCGCGCCGGCGAGCAGGGAGTCGACCACCCCGCGCGGCTGCAGCATGAGCAGCCAGATCACTCCGGCGATGACCTCGGCCAGGACGTACGGCACGAAGATCATGGTCCGCAGCGCCGTGCGCCCGCGCAGCGGCCGGTTGAGCAGCAGCGCGATGCCCAGGCCCAGCGGCAGCTGCACCGCGAGCGACAGCACGACGATGACGAAGTTGTTGAGGATGGCCCCGCGGAAGACGCTGTCGCCGAGGGCCTGCTGGTAGTTGCCGATCCCGACGAAGTCGTCCACCGGGCCGAGGCCGTTCCAGTTGAACAGGCTGTAGTAGATGGCCTGCCCCATCGGCACCAGGGCGAAGAGCACGAACAGGGCCACGGCGGGGACGACGAGGACGGCGATCTCGAGGCGCTTGCGCCACTCGTTGCTCATCGGTCGACGCCCCTGCCGGTCCGGGCCCGCCGGCCGCGACGTCGCGCGGCCGGCGGGGTCCCGGGTCAGGACGGGAGCCGCAGCAGACCCCGGGTCGTCGGAGCGTTGCCGCTGACCGCCCGCTCCGGGGCCTGCTGCGGTGCTCACCGGGTGCCGGCCGCTGTCGTCATCGCGTCGATGATCCCCTGGCTGTCGGACTGCCCGGCGAACAGGAGCGAGACCTCGTCGTTCAGGGCGCCACCGACGTTCGGGCCGTACGTGACGTCCAGGTACAGCTGCACGTACTCGGCGTTGTCACGGGCCTCCAGCAGCGTCTGCATGTTGGGGTCCTCGACGGCCGACGTGGCCGCGGGCAGCGTGGGCAGGCCCGCGCCGGTGGCGCCGAAGGCGCTCTGGTTGTCCTCGTTGACGATGAACGCCAGGAAGTCGGCGCAGACGTCGGGGGCGTCGGCGGCGCAGGAGAAGCCGTCACCGCCACCCATGGCCGACGCGTTGCCCGCGCCGCCCTCGACCTCGGGGAACGGGAACCAGCCGAGGTCCTCGCCGAGGCCCTCGCCGCTGGGGGTCAGGTCGGCCATGACGGCCGGGTTCCAGTGGCCCATGAGCTCCATGCCCGCGAGGCCGTTGGCCAGCAGACCGGCGGAGCTGGTGGCGCCCTGCTGCGCCGGCGTGGCGAGGAAGCCCTCGTTGAACGGCTCGGCGTCGACGAGCTCCTGCACGAGGTCGCCCGCCTCGGTGAAGCACGGGTCGGAGAAGTCCAGCTCGAGCTGGGCGGTCTCCAGGGTCTCGGGGGCGCAGGTGCGGGTCGCGGCGTAGTAGTAGTACCAACCAGCCGGCCACGCGTCGGACGCACCGACGGCGATGGGGTCGACGTCGATGGCCTTGAGCGCGTCGATCGCGGCGTAGAGGTCGTCCATCGTGGCGGGCGCCTCGGTGATGCCGGCCTGCTCGAAGAGCGCCGTGTTGTACCAGAAGCCGCCCACGCCCAGGCTGTACGGGACGCCGTAGGTGGCGCCCTCGCTCTGCCAGCCGCCGATCGAGCCGCCGAGCGACTCGATGGCGTCGGGGATGCGGTCGGACAGGTCCATCAGGGCCCCGGCCTCGACCTGGTCGGCCATCTCGCCGCCACCCCACTGGGGGAGCACGTCGGGCGGGTCGTTGGACTGCAGCGCCACCTGCAGGCGGGTGCGCAGGTCCTCGTTCTGGATGGCCTCGACCTCGATGGTGACGCCGGAGTTCTCGGCCTCGAAGTCGTCCGCGACGCCCTGCCAGTAGCTCAGCAGGGGGTCGTTGTTGCCGTTGTGCCACCAGGTGAGGGTGACGTCGCCGCCGGCCTCACCCGCTGCGCTGGCGTCGTCGGTGCCTTCGGCTCCGCCGCCGCAAGCCGCGAGAAGGGCCACGCTCGCGCCCAGCGCGACGGCTGAGCGAATTCGGTTGATCGACATTGGTGTTCCTCGTCTTCGTCGACGGATCGGGACGGGCAGAGCCTGGCACGGCAGAATTCGGGGTGTCAATCGTTATCGATAACGTTTTACACACGATAGCGTGATCGCGTGAGACGGACCCAGCACGCAGCGACGCGTGCAGACACCACGCACGGCACCCCTCGACGTGCCGACCTGCACCGCGTGACGATCACCGACGTCGCGGAGGCGGCGGGGGTGTCCGTGGCGACGGTGTCGAAGGTCATCAACAGCCGCTACGGCGTCGCGGCCAAGACGTCGGCACGGGTGCAGCAGGTCATCGACGAGCTGGGCTACGAGTCCAGCCTGGTCGCCCGCAGCCTGCGCAGCCACCGCACCAACGTCATCGGCATCCTCGTCGCGGAGTTCGAGCCGTTCAGCACCGAGATCCTCAAGGGGACCTCGCGGGCGATCTCCGGCACGGGCTACGAGCTGCTGGCCTACTCCGGCGGCGGCCGGGCGGGGACCGCGGTGGGGTGGGAGCGGCGGTACCTGTCGCGGCTGTCCGGCACGCTGATCGACGGGGCGATCCTCGTCACGCCCACCGTGGTCGACACCGGCGGCCAGGTGCCCGTGGTGGCCATCGACCCCCACGCGGGGCCGGCCCACATGCCGACCGTCGACTCCGACAACCAGCACGGCGCCCAGCTCGCCACGGAGCACCTGCTGCGCCTGGGCCACCGGCGCATCGGGTTCCTCGGCGGACGACCCGACCTGGAGTCGTCCCGGCTGCGGGAGGCCGGCTACCGCAGCGCGCTCGCCGCGGCGGGCGTCGACGTCGACCCCGCCCTGCTGCGCGTCGCCGACTACCGGCAGGAGGGCGCGGCCCAGCCGGCCCGGGAGCTGCTGAGCCTGCCCGACCGGCCGACCGCGGTGTTCGCGGCCAACGACCTGTCGGCCATCGGGACGCTGGACGTGGCCGCCGAGCTGGGCCTGTCGGTGCCGGGCGACCTGTCGGTGGTCGGCTTCGACAACGTGCCCGAGTCCGCGCTGACCACCCCTCCGCTGACGACCATCGCCCAGCCCATGCAGCGCATGGGGTCGGAGGCGGTGACGCTGCTCATCCAGCTGATGTCCGGCGACGAGCCCGGCGGCACCCACGTGCGGCTGCCGGTCGAGCTCGTCGAGCGCGGCTCCACCCGCGCCGTCTGACCTGCCCTCGTCCACACCCCCGTCCCGAGAGGACCCCGTGCCCACCTCCGACGTCGCCGCGGCACCTGCCGCCACCGACCCCGCCCTCGCCCATCGCACCGCCGACGCCACGCTGGTCCTGACCGGCACCGACGGCCTCCCCCTCGCCCACACCGACGTGGTCGTCGAGCAGACCCGGCACGCCTTCGCGTTCGGCAACATCGGCTTCGACCTCGTGCCGCTGGCCAACGGGGAGACCGGCGCCGCCCCCGGCAACGCCTTCGGCGGCGCGACGCAGTCGCTGGACCACCTGGCCGAGCTGTGGTTCGAGCTCTACAACACCGCCACGCTGCCGTTCTACTGGGCCGGGTTCGAGCCCCGGCGCGGCGAGCCCGACACCGACCGGCTGCTGAGGGCGGCCCGCTGGTTCGCCGACCGTGGCGCGAGCGTCAAGGGCCACCCGCTGATGTGGCACACCCTGGCCCCGGACTGGCTGCGCGAGCTGCCCACCGACGAGGTCGAGGCGGTGCAACGGGCCCGGATCACGCGCGAGGTGAGCGGCTTCGCCGGGGTCGTCGACACCTGGGACGCGATCAACGAGGTCGTCATCATGCCGGTGTTCGACAACGAGGAGCACCAGAACGCCATCACCCGGCTGTGCCTGGAACGGGGCCGGATCGCCACGATCCGGCTCGCGTTCGAGCAGGCCCGGGCGGCCGACCCGGGCGCGACGCTGCTGCTCAACGACTTCGACCTGTCGACGGCCTACGAGTGCCTGATCGAGGGCGTGCTCGAGGCCGGCATCCAGGTGGACGCGCTCGGGCTGCAGAGCCACATGCACCAGGGGTACTGGGGCGAGGAGCGCACGCTGGCCACCGTGGACCGGTTCGCCCGTTTCGGCCTGCCCATCCACCTCACCGAGACGACGCTGCTGTCCGGGGACCTGATGCCGCCGGAGATCGAGGACCTCAACGACTACCAGCCGGAGCACTGGCCGGGCACGGCCGAGGGCGAGCAGCGGCAGGCCGAGGAGATGGTCCGGCACTACCGGGCCCTGGTCTCCCACCCCTCCGTCGAGGCCATCACCTACTGGGGACTGACCGACGACGGCGCCTGGCTCGGCGCCCCCGTGGGCCTGGTCCGCTCCGACGGCACGCCCAAGCCGTCCTTCCACGCCCTGCGCGACCTGCTCAAGCGCGAGTGGTGGGTGGCCCCGACCACGCTGCGCACCGACGACGCGGGCCGGGTGCGGGTCCGGGGACTGCTCGGCGACTACCGGGTGAGCGGCAACGGGTGGTCGTCCACGTGCGCGCTCGGGGCGAGCGGTCCGGCCACGATCCCGGTGACCCAGCCGGCCCCGTGAGCCGGCGCTCCCTCCGGGC
Organism: Aquipuribacter aurantiacus; assembly: GCF_051216895.1. NCBI lineage: Bacteria > Bacillati > Actinomycetota > Actinomycetes > Micrococcales > Intrasporangiaceae > Aquipuribacter > Aquipuribacter aurantiacus. The sequence continues at coordinate 222,816 of NZ_JBPKAO010000004.1, read as the reverse complement.
CGGCCTCACCACGTGGCGGCTGCGGCGCGGCAAGGACACCGGGGACCTGTCGGGCTCGTTCGAGGCGGCCGCGAGGCTCGAGGTCGACGGTCGCCCCGACCCCACCCCGCCCCGTCGCACCACGTGGGGGCTCGTCGTGTCCCGGCGGGTCGTCCACGACAGCGTCGTGATCGTCCTGCGGCCCCGCGGGGGCACACCGCACCGGGCGGTGCTGTACGTCCACGGCGGCGGCTACGTCGACGACATCAACCCGGGCGCCTGGGCGGCGTGCGCACGCCTGGCGCGCGCCACCGGGGCCGAGGTCTGGGTCGTCGCCTACCGCCTCGCCCCCCGGCAGACGGCGGGCACCACCGTCCCGCAGGTCCGGGCGGTCTACGAGCAGCTGGTGTCGGAGCGGTCGCCGGACGCGGTCGCCGTCCTCGGCGACTCGGCGGGCGGCGGGCTCGCGCTGGCCGTCCTCCAGGACGCCGTCGCCCGCGAGGTCCCCGCACCGGCCCTGCTCGCGCTGGTCTCGCCGTGGGTCGACGTGACGCTGCCCGACCCCGACGTCGAGGGCGCCGAGGCCCGGGACGTCATGCTCGACCGAGGGCGCCTGCTCGCGGCCGGGCTCGCCTACGCCGGCGACCTGGACCCCACCGACCCCCGGGTGAGCCCGGTCAACGGTCCCATGACCGGACTGCCCCCGGTCTGGATCACCGCCGCCGGGGACGACGCGCTGGTCTACCAGGGACGTCGGCTCCGGGACGCCCTGGTGGCGGGCGGGGTGCCGGTCACCTACAGGGAGGACCCGGCGATGATGCACGTCCACGCGTTCTTCCCGGTCCCCGAGGGCAGGCGGGCGATCGCACCGGTGGTCGCCGCCATCCGCGACCTGCCGGGCCCGTCGGCCCGGGCCACCAGGACCTGACGCCCCGGCGGCGCCCGGCGACCTACCCCGGCAGCAGCGACGGTCGGCCGGCCACGTCCACGACCGGTCCGGGCGGGACGGCCCGGGTCGCGTCGGCCCAGCCGTCGGCCGGCCGGCCGAGGTGGTACCCCTGCGCCAGGTGGACGCCGCAGCCGCGCAGCGCCTGGAGGTCCTCGGCCGTCTCGACCCCCTCGGCGCACACCCGGGCGCCGACCGCCGCCGACAGCCCCACCACCAGCTCGACGAGCCGGAGGCGACGAGGGTCGGTGGCGCACCCGGAGACGACCTCCCGGTCGATCTTGACGATGTCGGGCAGGACCGCGAGCAGACGACCGAGGTCCCCCGTGCCGGCCCCCAGGTCGTCGACGGCGACCACGGCCCCGCGGGCCCGCAGGCCTGCGGCGGCGCCCGCGACGTCGTCGTGGTCCTCGACCCTCCCGACGAGACGCTCCTCGACCAGCTCGACCACGACACCGGTGAGGTCGGCGGGCAGACGCTCCCAGAAGCGTGGGGAGGCCAGGGCCGCGGGGCTGACGTTGACGAAGAGCAGCGACCCGGCGGGACGGCCGGGCACGGCCGTGGCGAGGGTGACCAGGTGGGCCTCCAGAAGGTCACCGATGCCGTCCTCGTGCGCCTGCGCGAACACCCGCGGCACGTCGTGGTCGTGCTCGAACCGCGCCAGCGCCTCGTGCCCGATGACGGTGCCGTCGTTCACGTCGACCACGGGCTGCACGACCACGCGGGCCGAGCGGGCCCAGCCGGGCAGCCCGTCGCAGACCGCGTCGGCGTGGGCGACGACGACCCGGTCACGACCGCGACGCTTGGCCTCGTACAGCGCCCCGTCCGCCGCACCGATGGCTCGGTCCGGGTCGGTCTCCGGGTCCCACACCGCCAGCCCGGCCGAGAACGACTGGGCCCCCGGGGTGACCTCGCGCAGCCGTCGCAGCACCGGCAGTGCGGTCGCGGTGTCCATGCCGGGCAGCAGCACGGAGAACTCCTCGCCGCCGTAGCGGGCGAGCATGGCGCCCGACCCGTCGAGCACCTCGGTCCAGGCGCTGGCGGCCTCGCGCAGCAACCGGTCCCCGGCCTGGTGACCGTGCCGGTCGTTGTAGCGCTTGAAGCGGTCCAGGTCCAGGATGGCCACCGCCAGCGGGGTGCCGTCCCGGCGGGCCGCCGCGCAGGCCCGGGACAGCTCGTGGTCCCAGGTGCGTCGGTTGGGGATGCCGGTCAGCCCGTCCACCCGGGCCAGGGCCGCGAGCTGGACGGCCTGCACCTGCACCTGCTCGAGCAGGCCCGCCATGCGCAGCAGGACCAGCAGCGAGAGCAGGGCCGACCCGACGGCGAGGCTCAGCCAGGGCACCTCGCCGAACATCCAGCCGTGCAGGGCGAGCGTGACGGCGGGCAGCGTCGAGGCCGCGGCCAGGGCCAGCAGCCGCCGTCTGGTCGCGACGACGGGCTCGTGGTGCGGCGGCGCCTCCGCGGAGGCGCGCAGCGAACGGGACATGGTCGCCAGCGCCAGCAGCACGTAGCCGAGCAGCCACCCGACGTCGAGCCACCGGCTCTCGAAGCCCGTCCCGCGGCTGACCACCCCGACGTTCCAGGCGATGTCGGTGACCAGCGTGACCGCCAGGGAGGCGATGAGCAGCCGGTAGGCCGCGGTGAGCGCCCCGGGCGTGGCGAGCAGCCGGGCGAGCACGGCGAGCAGGAACAGGTCGAGGAGCGGGTAGGCCGTGGTGACGAACCGCCCCAGCAGACCGACGTCGGCCGCCGTCGCCGCGGGGGCGATGACGAAGGAGAAGGCCGGGACCCCCACCCCGACGGCGACGATGGCGGCGTCGAGCACCGCGGTGCGGTCACGGCCGGCGCGACGGGTGCGCACCATGGTCAGCGCCCCGGCGGCGAGGGCGACGTAGCCGACGAGGTAGACGAGGTCGGACCAGGCCGGCCACATGTCGAGGCCGAGGACCTCGTTCTCCACCAGCCACACCAGGTCACCGGTCACCCAGGCCGAGTACCCCAGCAGCAGCCAGCGCCACGCCCACGGTCGTTCCGGGGCCGCGATCGTCAACCCCACCCAGGCCACGACCACGGTGGCCACCGACACCAGGGTGTACAGCTCGAACGGACCGACGGGCACCGAGCCGAAGGCGGCGTACGTCAGCAGCCCCAGCACGAGGAGGGCGGCGGCGACGGCGGCGGGACGGGGCACGTCCCGGTGATCGACGCGGCGGGCGGGTGTGGTGAGGCGGCGCCCCGGCGCTCACCCGTTCGGCGGTGCGCCTCAGCGGGCCTCGAGCACCCGTTCCGCCGTCTGCGGCAGCATCACCTGCTGACCCCGCGCGGTGAACCAGCCGTCGCTCGCGAGGCGGCCGACGAAACCGTCCTGGGTACCGTCGTCCCATGACCGACACCGCAGACGTCGTGGTCGCCGACGCCCCCGAGCGCGACCGGTACGAGGCCCACGTGGCCGGCGAGCTGGCCGGCTGGTCGGAGTACCACGTGACGCCCCAGATGCTCGTCTTCACCCACACCGAGGTGCAGCCGGCCTTCGAGGGCCGGGGCGTCGGCAGCGCCCTGGCCCGGTACGCCCTGGACGACGTCCGCTGCCGTGGCCTGCGGGCCCTGGCCGTCTGCCCGTTCGTGCTCGGCTGGATCCGTCGCCACCCGGCCTACGCCGACCTGGAGTACCGCTCGCGCACCCGGGCCGACGTCGACTGAGCAGGCCGACGAGCGCCGCGGCACCGTGCCCGCCGACCTGCAGCGCTTCGCCGACCGCGAGCAGGACGCCCGCGCCCGGCGCTGATCGGGCGAACGCACCCCCCCACGGGTCAAGTCCGGTGGGGGGTGCGTCGATCGGGGCAGATGGGCGTCCGCACCGGCGGGCCCGGACCACGAGGAGGAACCGTGCCCGACCAGGGGGACCACCCGCAGGAGACGCCAGGCGTCGACGAGGCCGTCATGGGTCTGCTGCACGACCACGTGCCGCTGACCCTGCTCGTCGACCTGGTCGACGCACCGGCGTCGGAGCAGGTGCTGGTCGAGGAGGGTATGCCCGACGACCGGTGGTGGGAGAGCTCGGAGCACCACGGCGGGCGCGAGCACGACGGCGGCCTCGACCGCCCCGCGCAGGCCTGAGGCCGCCCGGACGAGGCCGGGGCCCGAACGGATTTCGACCGACCGCCGACCGCTGGTAATCTCTGCGACGCACCGCTAGCTCAATTGGCAGAGCAGCTGACTCTTAATCAGCGGGTTGCCGGTTCAAGTCCGGCGCGGTGCACAGCAGGCAGGAGGCCGTCCCCGCACCCGGGGACGGCCTCCCGTCGTCGGCGGGGCCACGTCGCTCCAGGCTCGAGCCCGGTGACGCCGCAGGACTCACCCGCCAGGGGTGAGTCGGGGTGGTCTGGCCGGGTCGTCACGGGCCCCGCGCCCGCCGTGCTCGACAGCGATCCTCAGCAGGGTGACACTTCGGTGGTGGGCGCCTGGCGAACGGCCGCGGGGGGCACGGTCGCGCAGGCGACGGACGTCCCCCGCTCCGACGATCGGACCCTGCTGCACCCGAGGCAGCGGGCGCTGCTGACCGACCTGCCCGACCACGTCGAGCACGTCGTCGTCGTGGCCCCCACCGGCCACGGCAAGACGGCCCTGCTCGCTCAGCACGTCCGGGCGGTGCGGACCGCAGGGCTGCCGGCCGCCTGGCTGACCCTGGGACCGCGGTGCACCGACGTGGGACAGCTGTGGGAGGACCTGGCCGCGGCCGTGCTCGACGGCTCCTCCCCCGCGGGGGTGCCGGCCCCTCGCCCCGGCCGGAGCCGGGCCCGCGGCACCCCGCCGGGGGTGGCCGAGCTGCTGGCCGCGACCGTCCGTCCGGCCTCCGCGGACGCCTCGCCGCGGGCACGGTGGCAGCGTCTCGTGGCCACGCTCGACGACCAGGCGCCACCGCTCACCCTGGTCCTGGACGAGGCCGGCGAGGTGGTCGCACCCGACGTGCTGGCGGCCCTGGCCGCGCTGACGGCGGTGCGCACCAGGGTCCGGGTGGTCTGGGTCGGTCGCCGGGAGCCGCCCGTCGGTCTGGCCGGGCCTCGGCTGGAGGGACGGGTGCTGGACGTGGGAGCCGTCGCCCTGGCCCTGCGCCCTGACGAGGTGCTGCGGGTGCTGGCCCGCAACCGGGACGTCGACGCGTCGGAGGTGGGCGACGACGAGGTGCGGGACGCCCTGGCGCGCACCCGCGGCTGGCCGGTCGCGGTCGCGCTGCTCGACCGCCCCGACCAGCTGGCCGACTACGTGGTGGAGGAGGTGCTGGCCGGGCTGGGCGAGGACGAGGTGGAGCTGCTCCGGCGCACGAGCGTCGTGGCCGTCCTGCCGGTGGACCTGGCCGTCCGGCTGTCGGGGCGCCAGGAGGCCGGGGCGGTGCTGAACGCCCTGCACCGGACCACGGGCCTGCTGGAGCGCTCGCCCGGGGAGGAGGGGGTCTACCGGACCCACCCCGTGGTCCGCCAGGTCCTGCTCGAGCAGCTGCACGAACGAGGCTCGGACGCCTGCCACGACAGCCATGCCGTCGCGTCCCGGTGGTTCGGCGAGACCGGCGAGCACTGGGCGGCGGTGGAGCACGCCGCCGCCGCGGGTGACGGCAAGCTGCTGCAACGGACGCTGCTGGCCCACGGGCTGGGGGTGCTGCTGACGGGCCGGGCGGACCGGTTGCGCGCCCTGCTCGAGGCCCGCGCCGGTCGCAGCCGGACCGCGGTCGAGGTCGTGCACCACGCCCTGGCCGCCCTGGACGAGGGGGACGTGCCGGCGGCCGACGCGCTCCTGGTCCACGCCCGCACCCTGCGGCACGGCGGCGGGTGGGCGGGGCGGCTGGAGGACCTGTTCCGGTGCCTGCTGCTGCAGCGGGCCCGGTCGGCGACCGGGCCGGTCCCCGACGAGGTCCTGGCCCTGGTGGTCGAGCTGCGCGACCCGGCGCGGCGGGAGGAGCTCGACATCGACGTGGCCCTGCACGTCATGGTCGACCTGGGCGGGTACTCCTCCTTCGAGGGCGACCACGACACCGCCTGCCGGTACCTGGAGCAGGCGCGGTCGCTGGCCGAGCTCTACGGCTACCAGGAGCTCGCGCTGCGGTGCCTGGTCGGGCTGGCGGGGGCGGAGCTCGCCCGCTCGGGCCTGCGGGCCGCGCGGGAGCACGCCGAGCGGGCGGTCGAGGCGGCCACCGCCCACGGTCGGGGCGACTCGCCCCGGCTGGCCTTCGCGCACACCGTGGTGGCCTGGTCGGCCCACCAGCAGCTCGACGACGAGCTGGCCACCGTGTCGGCCGCACGCTCGGTGGCCGCCCTGGACGGCACCGTCGACCCGTTCACCCGGGCCGCGGTGCGCGGCTGCGAGGCGCTGGTCGCCTTCGCGGCCGGGGACCGGCACGCGGCCCTGCTCCGGCTGCAGGGCCTGGTCTCCGGCCTCGTCCCGGGGCAGGCGGACCCCACGATCGCCGCGCACCTGCTCCCCCGCACGCTCCGGTTGTGCCTGCAGCAGGGTGAGTGGACCTGGGCGCAGGAGTGCCTGGAGCTGACCGACGCGATCCTCCCCGGCACGGGCGAGGCCGTCCTGGCCCACGCCCTCTGGGCCCGGGCCCGCCACCGGGAGGACGTGGCGCGACGGGCCCTGGCCGACGCCTGGCGCCCGGGTACGCGGTGCGAGGTCACCGACACCCGGCTGGAGCTGCACCTGCTGCGGGCGGTGCTGCTGGAGCAGGTGGGTGACCGCGGCGGGGCGCACGAGAGCCTGGTGCAGGCCCTGCGCGAGGCCGAGCCGGACCGCATGGTCCGCCCCTTCGCCGACGCCCGGCCCAGCCTGCTGCCGCACCTGGTCGCCGCATCGGGGCGGGTCGGGGACCTCGAGCCGTGGCGCGCGCACGTCACCGACGTCATCAGGCGCCGCTGCAGCGACCTCGACCCCGGGCCCGACCCCTCCGGGCTCACCCCGCGCGAGATGGCCGTCCTCGCCGACCTGCCCTCGTTGCTGCCGTTGTCCGCGATCGCCGGACAGCACCACGTCAGCCCCAACACCCTCAAGACCCAGGTCAAGGCCATCTACCGCAAGCTGGAGGTGTCCAGCCGCCACGAGGCGGTGACCGTGGCCCGGCTCCGGGGCCTGCTGCCGTCATGACCGGCGGCACCGTGTCCCCCACCGACGCAGCCCGTCGGGACCGTCCCCTGCCCCGGATCCCCTAGCGTTCCCCCATGTCCTCGGATCATCTCGACCGGGCCCGCAGCACGGGGGTCGCCGCCTGGGTCTGGTTGGCGGTCGGTGGGGCCGTCACGCTGGCCCTGGGGCTCGTGTCGCTGCTCGCCCCGGGAGCCACCCTGACGGTGCTGGCCGTGGTCCTGAGCCTGTGGCTCATCGCCACGGGGCTCGGCCGGGTGGGGCTCGCGGTGGCGGTGACGACCTCGCCGACGGCACGGCGAGCGCTGCAGGGCGTGCTCGGGGTCGGTCTGGCGCTCGCCGGTCTGGCCGGCCTGCTGGGGCTCTGGAACTCCCTCACCCTGGTCACCCTCGTCGTCGCCATCGGGTTCCTCGTCGCCGGGGCGGCCGACCTGGCCATGGCGGCGACGGGACCACGCGGCGTCGGCCGGTTCGCGACGGGGTCGCTGGGCGTGCTGCACCTCCTCGTCGGCCTGGTGTTCCTGCTGCTGCCCGAGGTCGGCCTCACGGTGCTCGCGGTGCTGGTGGGCGTGGTGCTCGTGGGGCTGGGGCTGGTCCAGCTCGGCGCAGCGGCCCTGGTGCGGGCCCTGGTGCGGCAGACCGAGGCCCTGCGCCGGCGGATGGAGGAGACGGGTGGGCCCGGGCCCGACGACGGCGACGGCCCGCGCGTCATCCGCGGTGAGGTCCTGTGATGGGCCGCCTCCTGGACCGCCTCCTCGGTCGCCGGTCCCGGCCCGCGCCCGCCACCGCACCGGCCCCCGCGGCTGCGGCCGTGCCCGTCGGGCCCGCGCTGCCCGCCCCCGTGGTCACGCTGCTCGGCCTGGCCGCCGCCGTCGTCGTCCTGGGCGGCATCCGGGCGGCCCAGGGCATCGTGGCCCCGATCCTGCTGGCGTTCGTGCTGGCCATCGCCGTGCACCCGGTGCAGGCGTGGCTGCGCACGGTCGTCCCCGGCTGGCTCGCGACGACCGTGACCCTGCTCGTGACGTACGCGGCGCTCACCCTCTTCGCCGGGGCGCTCGCCCTGTCGGTGCTCAGGTTCGCCGACCAGGTCCCCCAGTACCAGGACGAGCTCAACTCGCTGGTCGACCAGGGCGAGGACCTGCTCCTGGAGGTCGGCGTCGACCAGGCGCAGATCAACGAGTTCGTGCAGCGCTTCGACCTCAACCAGATCTTCTCGATCGCCATCGACCTGATCCAGGGACTGGCCGGGGTGCTGACCGACCTGGCGTTCATCCTCGCGCTGCTGTTCTTCGTCCTGATCGACGCGGGTGTGGTGCAGGACAAGATGGCGGCGATCAAGGCCGTGCGCCCCCGCGTGGCCGCGTCGATGCGCGGCTTCACCCACGGGGTCCGTCAGTACCTCGTGGTCACGGCGGTGTTCGGGGCCATCGTCGCCGCCCTCGACGTGGTCCTGCTGATGTACCTCGGCGTGCCCCTGCCGCTGCTGTGGGGCCTGCTGGCCTTCCTGGCCAGCTTCGTGCCGACCATCGGGCTGATCGTCGGCCTGGTGCCACCGGCGATCATCGGCCTGCTCGACGGCGGCCCGCTGACCGGGCTGTGGGTGGTCGTCGGCTACCTGGTCATCAACAACACCATCGACAACTTCGTCAAGCCCAAGTTCGTCGGCGACGCCGTCGGCCTCAGCATCACCGCGGCGTTCCTGTCGCTGATCGTCTGGGGGTTCGTCCTGGGGCCGCTGGGCGCGCTGCTGGCCATCCCGGCCTCCTTGCTGGTGCGCGCCGTGCTCACCGACGACGACCCGCGCAGCGCCTGGGTGGGCATGCTCGTCGGCGACCGCCCACCCGAGGGCGAGGAGCTGGAGAGGATCGCCCGCGAGGCCCGGCAGGCCGACGGCGGCGCCTGACGCGACCCGCCCGACGAGGCCCGTCGCCGGGGCGGCCGTCCCGGTCGTGTCCCGCTAGGGGAAGGGCCACCCGTTCGGGGTGCACCCCTGCAGGCCGAGGGTCTGCTGCAGCATCACCGGGGCCGGCTCGCCGTCGACCGGGCAGCGGACGTGCCCGTAGCCCAGGTAGTGCCCCAGCTCGTGGTTGACCAGGTACTCCCGGTACCCGGCCAGGTCGTCGCCCCAGGCGTCCGCGCCCTCGGTCCACCGCAGGGCGTTCAGCGCGACGTCGTCGCCGTTGCGGCAGGACAGCTGCCCCCGGGTCCGCAGCGGGGCGCACAACCGGTCCGTGGTGTCGGGGCTCGCGACCCGGATGCGGACGTCGGGGTCGGCGTCCGTGCGCTGCAGCGACCACTCCCCCTCCGCGGTCCACGACCGCGGGTCGGCCAGGACCGCGTCCACGACGACCGCGACCTCGGCGGCGTCGACCGGCACGCCGTCCTCGACCTCGACGCTGTAGCTGACCAGGGCGCCCCCCGACCCGACGCGCTCCGTGCCACCGGGGGCGACCGCGAAGGTCCCCTCCCCGGCCTGGGGCACCACGACCGGTGCGGGGTCGACGGGCGCCGGGTCGACGGGGGCGGGGTCGACGGGCGCAGGGTCGACGGGTGCCGGGTCGACGGGCGCCGGGGACGCCGTCCCGTCACCGGTCGGCGCGGCCTCCGGCCCGACCGGCACGGCGCTGGGCACCGCCCCGGGCGCGGCGCGCGACCGGTCGGCGCCGTCGTCGCCGAACAGCTGCGCGCTCAGGCCGTCGGGAGCACGCTCCCCGGCGTCGCCCGCGACGGCGGTGTCCTCCACTGCGGTGTCCTCGGGCGCGGACGGGACGAGCAGCCACGCGAACCACAGCACCAGCACCACGCCGGCGGCCACGAGCGGACGGAGCCGCACGTCGGGCGACGTCGTCCGGGCGCGACGGCCCCGGCGGCCGGACCCCTCCGGCTGCGGCCGCCCGTGCCCCACCTGCTGCTCCGTCACCGACACCACGACGACCCTACGACGTCTGCGGCCGGGGGCGGCGCGGACGCGCGGCCAGGTGCATCCCGCCCCGCGGTCGCAGCGTCACCGACGGCACCACGCCCGGGCGCGGTCCCGCCGGGGTGATCGTCCGGTCGCGCAGCAGCTCCGCCAGCACCATGACGGACTCCACGACGGCGAAGTCCCTCCCGATGCACAGCCGCGGCCCCGCCCCGAAGGGGATGTAGCCCTCACGGCGGGCCCCGGCGTCCGGGCCGAGCCAGCGGTCCACGTCGAAGCGCAGCGGGTCCGGCCACAGGTCCGCCCGCCGGTGGTGCAGCCACGGCGAGGTGATGACCAGCGTGCCCTCCGGGATCGGGACCCCGTCGAGGACGTCGTCGGCGAGCGCCCGTCGGGTGATCACCCAGGCGGGCGGGTAGAGCCGGAGCCCCTCGTCGACGACGGCCCGCGTCACCGGCAGGGCGGGCAGGTCCTCCCAGGTGACCGCCCGGGTCGAGCCGTCACCACGACCCGCGCCCAGCGCGGCGTCGAGCTCGGCGTGGACGCGATCGACCACGGCCGGCTTCTCGGCCAGCAGGCGCAGCGTCCAGGTCAGGCTGGCCGCGACGGTCTCGTGCCCGGCGATGACGAGGGTGACGAGCTCGTCGCGGACCTCGGTGTCGTCCAGGCCGGCGGCCAGCAGCAGCCCCAGCACGTCGGCACCGCCCGAGCCGGCCGCGCGGCGGGCGTCCACCATGGCCCGGCAGGCCTCGTCCAGGGTGATCCGCGAGCGCGCCAGCCGTCGCGCGGTCGGCGTGGGGACGCCGGGCGGGGCCGTCCACGGCTGCGTCGCCCGGCGCATCACGACCGCGAGCGCCTCGTGCACCGCGGCCACCAGGTGCCGGCCCTCGGCGGCACCGCCGTCGACCAGGTCCGCCCCGAACAGGGTCCGCCCGACCACGTGCAGCGTGGCCCGCATCAGCACGTCGTCCACGTCGACGACCCGGCCGGGGGCCGCGTCCCACTCCTCGCGGACGAACCGGGCCGCCCGGACCGACTCCGCCGCGACGTGGGACAGCGTGTCGCGGTGGAACGCCGGCTGCATGACCCGACGGTGCGAGCGCCAGACCTCGCCGTCGGTGGTCAGCAGACCGGCGCCGGTCACCAGGGCCAGCGAGGTGTACTGGATCGTGGCCTTGCCGTACCCCTTGTGGTTGTCCTGCAGGACGCGCCTCACCCCGGCCGGACCGTTCACCAGCACCGCGGGACGGCCGTTGACCGGGAACGGCACGACGTCGCCGTAGGTGGCGGCGGTCCGCTCGAGGAACGGCAGCGCGTTGCGCATGATCGACGGCACGGCCCGGACCATGTCCCAGGGCAGCGGGCCGTCGGCGTCGACCTCGGTGAACCGCGCGTTGCGCCGGGGCGCGGGGCTCGGGACGGTCGGGGTCCGGGGCGTCAGGGGGGTCACAGGTACAGGCCGGTCCCGCCGTCGGGGACCCGTGGCGCGGCGACGGCGTGCAGGTCGCGCTCGCGGAGGACGACGTAGCTGGCGGCGTGGAGCTCGACCTCTGCCTTGTCCTCGGGGTCGAACAGGACCCGGTCGCCCACCTCGACCTGACGCACGTGCTGGCCCACCGCGACCACCTCGGCCCAGCCGAGCCTGCGCCCCATCGCCGCTGTGGCGGGGATGACGATGCCCGAGCCCGACCGGCGCTCGGAGTCGGCCTCGGCCCGCACCAGGATCCGGTCGTGCAGCATCCGGATCGGCAGCCGGCCGTCGTCGCCGTCGGTGGGGCGGGGTCCGTCGCTCACCAGCCCATGCTCCCAGGTGCCCCCTTGAACGGACCCACCACGTCGTCAGTGACCCAGCCGCCGTAGAACGTCCCCGGCTGCGGGCGCACGACCTCCCCGTCGACCGTCACCTCGTCGACCGCCCCGGGGTACAGGGCGACGTGGTCGACCAGGGCGGCGAAGGCGGGCGTCGGGCTCGGGTAGGTCCACGCGGCCCGCGCCGCGACGCGACCGTCGGGGGACACCACGTCGAGGTAGGACGCCAGGCCCTTCCACTCGCACATCGAGTGCCCGTCCGCGGGCACGAGGACCCCGGGCGCGAACGCGTCCCGCGGCAGGTACCAGGTCGGCGGGTGCGAGGTCTCGCAGACCCGGTAGGCCCGGTCCGTGCGGCCGACCTCCCCTCCGGAGGTCACCACGACCGTACGGGCGTCGACGTGCAGCGAGGGCGGCCTCGGGTAGTCCCAGACGGACTCCTGACCGGGGCCGGGACGCTCGGGGACGACACCGGGCGGGAGCCGGCGGGCCCGGTCCGACCGGTCGCCGGCCGACGTCACCGCGACCGGCGCTTGATCAGCACGACCGCGACGACCAGGGCGACGACGGCCACCCCGATGGCGACGACCCGCTCGTACAGCACGTCACCGTTCTCGTCGGAGACGGCTCCGCGCGCCCGGGCGACCGCCTCGTCCTTGGCGTCGTGAGCCAGGTTGGCGGGCTTGATCCGCTCGGCGAGCTCGTCGAGCGTGCCCGCGAGGTGCGCCCGGCGGATGCGGATCGCCGCTTCGAGGGCCTCGGGGCTCGAGGGCAGGGCGGCGTCGGGGCCGGAGGAGTCGTTGCTCATGGGGCTCACGGTATCGACGGCGCGGGTCGGGCGCGTCCTCGTGGCACGACGGCGGCCGGGTCGAACCCGACCGGGAGCTCCAGGCGGTGCCTCGCCAGCAGGTCGGGGTCCTGCAGGACCTCCAGCGTGGGGGCGTCGTGGACGATCCGGCCGTCGTCCAGGACGACGCTGCGCTCGCACAGCTCCAGGGCGAACGGCAGGTCGTGGGTGACCACGACGACCGTGACCGGCAGGTCGGCCAGGACGTCGAGCAGCTCGCGCCGGCTGGCCGGGTCCAGGTTGCTGGACGGCTCGTCGAGGACCAGCACCTCGCAGTGCATGGCCAGCACGGTGGCCACCGCGACGCGACGTCGCTGCCCGAAGGACAGGTGGTGCGGCGGGCGGTCCCCCAGCCGGAGCATCCCGACGGCGTCCAGGGCCTCGTCGACGCGGCTCTCGAGCTCGGCGCCGCGCAGCCCCAGGTTGGTGGGGCCGAACGCCACGTCGTCGCGCACCGTCGGCATGAACAGCTGGTCGTCGGGGTCCTGGAAGACCAGGCCGACGCGGCGGCGGACCTCGCCCAGGGTGGCCTTGGACACCTCGACGCCGCCGACCCGCACGGTCCCGACGGCGTTGGAACCGGCGGCCCGGCCCAGGATGCCGTTCAGGTGCAGCAGCAGGGTGGTCTTGCCGGCGCCGTTGGGTCCCAGGACCGCGACGCGCTCCTGCCTGCGCACCAGCAGGTCCACCCCGAACAGCGCCTGGTTGCCGTCCGGGTAGGCGAAGGCCACCCCGGCCAGCTCTAGCGCGACGGCGTCGCGCACCTGCGTCTGCTCGCCCCGTCCGGTCACGGTGCTCACCCTGCCACCACGAGCCACGCGGTCCGCTCACCGGCCAGCAGGGCGGTGACCGCGACGGCCGCGACCAGCGACCAGGCGGTGGCCACGACCACCCACTGCCGCGTGGTCGGGCTGGGGGCGGTGAGCTGGGGCATCGTGCCGGTGAACCCGCGGGACACCATCGCCAGGTGGACGCGTTCGCCTCGCTCGTAGGACCGGATGAACAGGGCGCCCGCGGCCTTCGCCACGACGGGCACGTGACCCAGGTGCCTGGCCTCGAAGCCCCGGGAGGCCCGCGCCAGCGCCATCCGGCGCATGTCGTCGACCACGACGTCCAGGTACCGGACCATGAACGACAGGATCGTGACGAACAGCGCCGGCACCCGCAGCCGCTGCAGGCCCACGATGAGGTCGCGCGGTGTCGTGGTGGCGGACAGCAGGATGGCGGCGACCACGCCGAGGGTGCCCTTGGCCAGGATGTTGAACCCCCCGAGGAGCCCGTCGGCCGACAGCTGCAGCCCCAGGACCTCCACCCGTTCGCCCAGCGCCACGAAGGGCAGCAGGAGCGCGAACACCAGGAACGGCACCTCGATGACCATGCGACGCAGGACCAGTCCCGGGCGCAGCCGGGTGAGGGCCAGCAGCCCCACCAGCGCCAGCGCGTAGACCCCGAACGCCCAGGCCTGCTCCCGCGGTGTCGCCACCACCGTGAGGACGAACGCGAGCAGGCCGACCAGCTTCACCTCCGCCGGCACCCGGTGCAGCGGCGTGTGCCCGTGGACGTAGAGCCCGTCGGAGACGCTGCGGGAGGAGCCGTGCGCGTGCCCTGCGCCCAACTCAGACCTTCTCGCTGTCGCGGGCGGGACCGCGCGTGGACCTCGGCCGGACCGCGCGGGCGATCAGCAGGCCCACCGCCAGGGCGATGACCACGCCCAGGACGCCGGCGAGGCCGGTGGCCAGGATCGGGTTGTCGATGCCGACGACGGCGTAGTCGCCGAACGGGCTGCCGGCCACGACGGAGTCCCGGGCGGTCTCCAGGAACCCGACCTCGCCCGCGACGTACTCCAGCCCGTCCGGGTTGGGCGACGCGAAGCTGGACACCAGCCCGGCGAGCACCAGGCAGACGCCCAGGGCGGCGGCGACCCAGCCGATCCCGATGCGCTTGACCCCGTCGGTGACCGGCGCGGCCGAGACCTCGCGGCTGCTGCCGTCGGCGTCGGTCAGCACCAGCGAGGTGCGGTAGTGCCGGGTGAGGCGGACCAGGTCGGGTCGGGTAGCGACCACCGCGCCGACGGTGAGCCCGGTGATGACGGCCTCGCCGATGCCGATGAGGACGTGCCAGGTGAGCATGAAGGCCGTCAGCTGGCCGAGGTCGAGCTCGGCCGCGCCACCCACGGCGTAGAGGCCGACGAACGCCATCGCCGTCGCGGGGACGGAGACCAGCGCACCGATCGCCGCGGCCGGGACGGCGGAGGCCGGGCGCTTGGGCAGCACGGCCATCAGGGCCCTGGCCACGGCGTAGCCGACGACGACGGTGACGATCCCGATCAGGAAGACGTTCGACCCGAGCGCGGACACGCCCCCGTCCGCGAACAGCAGCGCCTGCAGGGTGACCACCACCGCCAGGCAGATGATCGCCGTCCACGGCCCCACGAGCACCGCGGCGAGCGCACCGCCCATGAGGTGGCCGGAGGTGCCCACGCCGACGGGGAAGTTGAGCATCTGCACCGCGAAGACGAAGGCGGCCACGAGGCCCGCCATGGGCGCGGCGGCGGTGGACTCCGCGAGCTCGTCACGGGCTCGGCGCAGCGACACCGCCACCACCCCCGCGGCGACCACGCCGGTGGCGATGGAGGTAGGTACGTCCAGGAAACCGTCGGGCACGTGCACAGGGGCTCCTCGTGGTGCGTGGTGGTGCGCGGTGGCGCGCGGTCGGCGCAGCCCTGATCGTCGCCTCGCCACGGCGAGACCGCAATGCCAAAATGCAACTGTGTCGCAGCTGACCCCCGGAGACCGGGCCCCCGAGCTCACCCTGCCCGCCCACGACGGCACCACGGTCTCGCTCGAGGACCTGGCCGGCAGCAAGGTCGTCGTGTACTTCTACCCCGCGGCCATGACTCCCGGATGCACCACGCAGGCCTGCGACTTCCGCGACAACCTGGCCTCGTTGCAGCAGGCGGGCTACCGCGTGCTGGGCGTGTCCCCCGACCCGGTGGCGACGCTGGCCCGGTTCGTGGCGCAGGAGCAGCTCACCTACCCGCTGCTGAGCGACCCGGACCGCACCACGATGACGGCGTGGGGGGCCTTCGGGGAGAAGAAGCTGTACGGGAAGGTGGTGACCGGGGTGATCCGCTCCACCGTGGTCCTCGACGAGACCGGCGTGGTCACCCTGGCCCGCTACAACGTCAAGGCCACCGGCCACGTCGCCATGCTGCGCAAGCTGCTGGGCCTCGACGCCGCCTGACCGGGCCGCGCCGGCCCCGGTCGTCGCCTCGGGCCAGGCCGTCGGGTCCTACGCTGGCGGGGCGCGGGAGTGGTGGAACTGGCAGACACGCAGGACTTAGGATCCTGTGCCCCTGGGCGTGCGGGTTCGAGTCCCGCCTTCCGCACCGGGCTCTGCCCTGCCGCCGCGGGCGGCGACCGGCTCCCGTGTCCGGCCGGGTTGTGTCACGCCCAGCCCCTAGCGTTGGCGCATGTTCGTCCTCACCGCCGACCAGCGCGGCAGCCGGCAGGGCTCCGACCGCGTCGGGTCGGCCCTGCAGCTGCTGGGCCGGGTCGTGCCGCAGCCGCTGCGGGGCTTCGAGCGCACGGCCGGCGACGAGGTGCAGGGCGTGCTCGCCGACGCCGGGCAGGTCGTGGCGGTCGTGCAGGCCCTCGTGGTCACCGGCCACTGGTCCGTGGGGGTCGGCGTGGGCCCGGTCGAGGAGCCGCTGCCCTCGATGACCAGGGCGGGGCGGGGGTCGGCGTTCAGCGCGGCGCGGGTGGCCGTCGAAGCCGCCAAGGAGCGTCACCACCACGCGGCGCTGGCCGCCGAGGGCCTGCCGCCGGAGGCCGTCCTGGCGGTCGCCGACGCGGACGCCGTGCTCGCCCTGACGCTGGCGGTGCAGCTGCGCTGGAGCGAGGAGGCCCGCGAGGCCGTCGCCCTCGTCGCCCGGGGGGCCACCCAGACCGACGCCGCCCGTGCGCTCGGCATCACCCGCCAGGCCGTGGGTCAGCGGCTGGGGGCCGCCCTGTGGCGTCAGCAGTCCCGCGCGACGGAGGTCGTCGTGCACCTCCTCGACCGGGCGGACGGCACGGGCGACGACGGGTCCGTCGAGCGGGCCGGGGGCTGAGCCGTGGTCGTCGAGGTGCTGCTGGGGCTCGTCCTCGGGCTGCTCGCCGTCGGCAGCGTGGTCCTGCTGCCGTTCTCGCTGCGCCCCGGGATCGTCATGGGACCGCCCTGGCTGGGCGCACTGGTGGTCGCCGGGCTGCTGGTGCCCCTGGTCGCCGCCGGCCTGCTCGCCCTGGCGGCGGGGCCGCTGCACGGCGCGCCCGGCGTGCTGGCCGTGGCGGCGCTGCTGGTCGCCGCCGCGGCGGGCGGCTCCCCCATGGCGACCGGGGTGCTGCGTCTGGCCGACCCGGCCGCGGCCCGCGCGGCCGAAGGGGTCGACCTGCACCGCGGTGGGTCCAGGCTCGACGTCCAGGAGCGGGCACGACCGGTCGTGGCGACGATGTCGACCCCGGGCCTGCTGCGCGGCGGGTCCACGCTGGGCGTGCTGGAGCGGCTGGCCACGTTCGGCACCCTGGCCCTCGGCAGCCCGGAGGGCATCGCCGTCGTGCTGGCCGTCAAGGGGCTGGGCCGCTTCGGCGAGCTCAGGACCCCGGCCGCCCCCGAACGCTTCATGATCGGCACCTTCGCCAGCGTGCTGTGGGCCTGCGGCTGCTGGGCCGTGGTCCTCGCCGTGCTGGTCTGAGCCCGGCCGGACGCCCGCGGCTGCTGGGTCGTGGTCCGGCCCGTCGCCTCAGCCCGTGACGCGGACCGTGACGACGTCATAGCCCTGCGAGCCGTCCGGTGCCGGCGCCGCGGGTTCCTCCAGCTGCACCTCGCCGGCCGCGTCCACGGCCCGCACCTCGAGGTCGTGCGTGCCGGGCTCGGCGTCCCACTCCCACCGCCACTGCCGCCACGTGCTCGCGGTACCGGCCTCGGCCAGCTCGGCGGTGGCCCAGTCGCCGCCGTCGACCCGGACCTGGACCTCGCCGACGCCGACGTCCATCGCCCACGCCACCCCGGCGACGACCGTCGGGCCGGCCGGCACCTCGCCGCCGGGACGGTCGATGCGGGACGCGATCTTGATGGGTCCCATCGCGGACCAGCCCCGCGGCGTCCAGTAGCCCTGGTCGGCGTCGAACCGGGTCAGGGTCAGCTCCACGACCCACTTGGTCGCCGACACGTAGCCGTACAGCCCGGGCACCACCAGCCGGGCGGGGAAGCCGTGCTGGGTGGGCAACGGCTCGCCGTTCATGCCGATGGCGAGCAGGGCCTGCCGGTCGTCGGTCAACGTCTCCACCGGCGAGCCCGCCGTGAACCCGTCGCTGCTGCGCGACAGCAGCATGTCGGCCTCGGGCCGCGGGCGCGCCATGGCCAGCAGGTCGGCGGTCAGCACGCCGGACCACAGCGCGTTGCCGACGAGGTCGCCGCCGACGGTGTTGGACACGCAGGACAAGGTCGCCCACTTCTGGACCTGCGGCATCGCGAGGACGTCGTCCCAGCCGAGCTCGACCTCCTCCTCGACCAACCCGTTGATCCGCAGGCTCCAGCCGGCCGTGGTGAGCGCAGGCACCACCAGGGCGGTGTCGATCCGGTAGAACCGGTCGTTGGTGGTCCGGAACGGCTCGATGCCGTCGACTTCGTCGAAGGTCGCCGCGGCGGGCACGCTCGGCAGCGGCGCGGCCGGCGCGGGCAGCGCGACCGCGGCGCGCGACTCGGTGGTCCCGGTCCCGGAGGTGCCGACCGAACGGGCGCCCAGCCCGACCCCGAGCGCCGCGGCACCCGTGCCACCCACCAGGACGGCACGGCGTCCCGGCGCGGTGGTGGCGGGCGCCTCGGGGGTGCCGGCGACGCGCGGGACCAGTACCCGCAGCAGGACCACCCCGACCACGCCGGCGGTGAAGGCCGGCAGGACGCCGAACAGGCCCAGGTCCGGACGGGTCAGGGCGGCCGCCCCGCAGACCACCGCCAGCAGGGCGGTCACGGGCGACCCCCAGCCCGGGCGGCGGCTCTCCAGCACACCGGCGACGGCGGCGACGGCGACCGCGACGAGGGCGACCACCGTGAACAGGAACAGCTTGTCGTTCGTGCCGAACACCGCGATGGCGGCGTCCTTGGCCCACGGCGGCGTCAGGTCCACGACCAGGTCGGACACCGCCAGCACCGGGGTGGACCCGGCGCCGGTGAAGATGCCGACGACCTCGGCGGCGGCGATGCCGGCCCCGGCGGCCACGACACCGGCCGCCCCCGCCCAGGCGCGGGACGGGGCCGGGGTCGCGGTGCCCGGTACGGGTGGGGCAGCTGTCGTCGTCACCGCTCCAGCATGCGCCACGACCGGGCGGTCGAGGCGCCCGGGGCCGCGGACGTCACCGCTTCGTCATCCCACCGGCCCGCCGCCCCGTCGGGGCTCAGCCGGTCGACAGGGTGCGCACGAGCACCGGTGCCAGCGCACGCATGGCCTGCCCGCGGTGGCTGATGGCGTCCTTCTCCTGCGGGGTCAGCTCCGCGCAGGTGCGTGACCCGCCGTCGGGGACCAGCACCGGGTCGTAGCCGAATCCGTTGCCGCCCCGGGGGGCCGCGGCGAGGGTGCCGGCCAGCCGTCCGTGGACCACCACCTCGCGGTCGACCGGCGCCGTGCCGGGCCGCGGGTCGACGAAGGCGGCCGCGCACTCGAACCACGCCGTCCGGTGCGGGTCGGGGACGTCGGCCAGCTGGTCCAGCAGCAGCCGCAGGTTGGCCCCGTCGTCGCCGTGGGCGCCGGCCCAGCGCGCCGAGAACACCCCCGGGGCGCCCCCCAGCACCCGGACGCAGAGGCCGGAGTCGTCGGCGACGGCCGGCAGCCCGGTGGCCGCGGCGACCGCACGGGCCTTGAGCAGGGCGTTCTCGGCGAACGTGACACCGGTCTCGGCGACCTCGCCCACCTCGGGCAGCCCCAGCGAGGCCAGCCGCGACACCGGGACCACGTCGGTCTCCCCCAGGCCGGGCACGGACGGGCGCAGCAGCCGGACCAGCTCGGTGACCTTGTGCTCGTTGCGGGTGGCCAGGACCAGCCGGGGGGCGCTCACGGCTGCAGGGGCTGCGCCGGCGGGGTCGCCGCCTGCAGGGTCGTCGCCTGCAGCTCGGTGAGCTTGGCGCAGCCGGCGAGCGCCAGGTCCAGCAGGCCGTCCAGCTCGGCCCGGTCGAACGGTGCGCCCTCGGCGGTGCCCTGCACCTCGACGAAACGGCCGTCGCCGGTGCACACCACGTTCATGTCCGTCCCGGCGGTGACGTCCTCGGGGTAGTCCAGGTCGAGCACGGCGCGGCCGTCGACCACCCCGACGCTGATCGCCGACACCGACCCGGTGAGCGCCTTGGCGTTCCGCTTGACGTGGCCCTCGGCCCTGGCCCAGGTGATGGCGTCGGCCAGCGCGACGTAGGCGCCGGTGATGGCCGCGGTCCGGGTGCCGCCGTCGGCCTGCAGCACGTCGCAGTCGAGCTGGATGGTGTTCTCGCCCAGGGCCCTGGTGTCGACGACGGCGCGCAGCGCCCGGCCGATCAGCCGCGAGATCTCGTGGGTGCGACCTCCGATCTTCCCCTTGACCGACTCGCGGTCGCTGCGGGTGTTCGTCGAGCGCGGCAGCATGGCGTACTCCGCGGTCACCCAGCCCTGGCCGGAGCCCTTGCGCCAGCGCGGCACGCCGGGGGTGAAGCTGGCGGTGCACAGCACCCGGGTGCGGCCGAACTCGACGAGCACGCTGCCCTCGGGGTGCTCGCTCCAGCCCCGGGTCAGGCGGACCTCGCGGAGCTGGTCGGGGGCGCGGCCGTCGTGGCGGGCGGGGCTGGTCCGGTCGGGAGAGGTCTGGCCTGATGCAGTCACTGATCCATCAAAGCAGCCGGCCGGTCCCCTCGTGGCCGGTGGACCTCGTGGACCTGCCCGGGGCCCGCGGTGACGACCGTCCCGCCGAACACCTCGCGGGCCTCGGTCTCGGCGACCCCCGGCGGGTTCCAGGCCGGCACGTGGGTGAGCAGGAGCGTGCCTGCGCCCGCCCGGGCGGCCACCTCGCCGGCCCGGCGGCCCGTCAGGTGGATGCCGCGGACCAGGTCGCGGCCCTCGACGAACGCCGCCTCGCACAGCAGCAGGTCGGCGCCCGCCGCGGCCGCGTCCAGGCCGTCGCAGCTGTCGGTGTCGCCGGAGTAGACGAGGACGTGCTGCTGCCCCGACGGGTCCGTCCAGACGACCCGCACCGCGTAGGCCTCGACGGGGTGCCGCACGGGGAACGGGGTCACCTGCAAGGACCCGACCTCGACCGTCCGCCCGACCTCCCACTGGTGAACGTCGAGCTCGGCGGACATCGCGTCGGGCTCGGCCAGGTCGTACCCCCGGGCCAGCCGCGCGGCCGTGCCCGACGGTCCCCACACCGGCACCCGGCGACCGGTGGGTCCGTCGGGGTGGTGCTTCTGCAGGACGTACAGCCCCATCAGGTCCAGGCAGTGGTCGGCGTGCAGGTGCGACAGCAGCACCGCGTCCAGGGTGCGCGGGTCCGCGTGGCGCTGCAGCGGCCCGATGGACCCGCTGCCCAGGTCGAGCACGACCCGGGTGGTGCCGCCGTGGCCGTCCGGCGCCTCCACCAGGTAGCAGGACGCCGCGGAGTCCGGGCCGGGGTAGGACCCGGCGCAGCCGACGACCGTCAGCCGCAGCCCGCTCACCCGACCGCCTCCACCGCGTCCGGCAGCTCCACGGCGCCGACGACGGGGCCGAGGAAGCGGCCGGCCAGCGCCTGGAACGAGGCGGCGTCGCCGGTGGCGGTGAAGCGGTGCCTGGGCGGCGGGGCGTCGTCGGGGCGGTGCAGGTCGTGCGAGGCCAGGACCCGGTAGACGTCCTTGGCCGTCTCCTCGGCGCTGGACACCAGGGTGACGTCCTCGCCCATGACGTAGCCGATGACGCCGGTCAGCAGGGGGTAGTGGGTGCAGCCCAGGACCAGGGTGTCCACGCCGGCCTCGCGCACCGGCGCGAGGTACTGCTCGGCCACCGCCAGCAGCTCCGTCCCGGACGTCACGCCGTCCTCGACGAACTCCACGAACCGCGGGCAGGCCCGCGTGGTCAGGTCCAGGTGCACGGCGGCGGCGAACGCGTCCTCGTAGGCACGGGAGCTGATGGTGGCCCGGGTGCCGATCACCCCGACCCGGCCGGTGCGGGTGGCGGCCACGGCCCGGCGGACCGCGGGGGCGATCACCTCGACGACCGGCACGTCGTAGCGCTCGCGGGCGTCCCGCAGCATCGCCGCGCTGGCGGAGTTGCAGGCGATCACCAGCATCTTCACCCCCGACTCGACCAGGGTGTCCAGGCAGTCCAGGGCGAAGCGGCGCACCTCGGCGATCGGCCGGGGGCCGTAGGGGGTGCGGGCCGTGTCCCCGAGGTAGCGGATCGGCTCGTGCGGCAGCTGGTCCAGGACGGCCCGGGCCACGGTCAGACCACCGACCCCGGAGTCGAAGATCCCGATCGGGGCGTCGAGCTCGTCCAGCACGTGCCGAAGGCTACCCGTGGGGCCGGACAGGACCGGGCGGGCGGCCGACCGGCGTACCGACCAGCGACACGACACGCGGTCGCCACGGCGGGCTCACCCCGCACGCCCGTCCCGTGTCGCTGGTCGGTCCGGCGCCCGTCAGGCCCAGAGCTGGCCGTCGAGGGCGTCCTCGGCCTGGTCCAGGTCGCCGTCGAACGCGCCGGTGGACAGGTACTTCCAGCCCCCGTCGCACACGATGAAGGCGATGTCGGCGCGCTCCCCGGCCTGCTCCGCCTGCCGGGCGAGACCGAGCGCCGCGTGCAGGATCGCGCCGCTGGACACCCCCGCCCAGATCCCCTCGACCTCGAGCAGCTCGCGGGTGCGCCGGACGGCGTCACGCGGCCCGACCGAGAAGCGCCGGTCCAGGACCGTCTCGTCGTACAGCTCCGGCACGAACCCCTCCCCCAGGTTGCGAAGGCCGTACACCAGCTCGCCGTAGCGCGGCTCCGCGGCCACGACCTGCACGTCCGGCACCTTCTCGCGCAGGAACCGACCGGCCCCCATCAACGTGC
The DNA here is from genome assembly GCF_051216895.1 of Aquipuribacter aurantiacus. Lineage (NCBI taxonomy): Bacteria > Bacillati > Actinomycetota > Actinomycetes > Micrococcales > Intrasporangiaceae > Aquipuribacter > Aquipuribacter aurantiacus. Next base: position 200,102 of record NZ_JBPKAO010000004.1, on the reverse strand, counting down.
CCGTCGTGCCGAGCCCGGCCACGAAGTGGGTGATCTCCGGCAGGTCCGCCAGGATCTCCGGACCGGTGGACTCGTAGTGCGCGCGGGCGTTGGCCTCGTTGGAGTACTGGTCGAGCATCACCCAGTCGGGGTGCTCGGCCGCGAGGGCGCGCGCCACCCTGACCGCCTCGTTCGACCCGCCGACCGCGGAGGAGAAGCGCACCTCGGCGCCGTAGAGGCGCAGCAGGTCCACCCGCTCCTTCGACACGTTCTCGGGGACGACGACGACGAGGTGGTAGCCGCCCAACCGCGCGGCCAGGGCCAGCGAGATGCCGGTGTTGCCGCTGGTGGGCTCGAGCAGCGTGGCCCCCGGCCGGAGCCGGCCGTCACCCTCCGCCGCGCGGACCATCCAGGTGGCGGCCCGGTCCTTGACCGAGCCGGTCGGGTTGCGGTCCTCGAGCTTGGCCCAGACCCGGACCCGGTCACCGGGCAGCAGCCGGGCGAGCCGAACCAGAGGGGTGTCCCCGACGGTGTCGAGGACGGAGTCGACCCGCACGTCGGGTCAGCGGGCGCGGGCGCCGCCGGCGACCGCGGGCAGGATCGTCACCTGGTCCCCGTCGGCGACCGGGGTGTCCAGGCCGCCGGTGAACCGGACGTCCTCGTCGTTGACGTAGACGTTGACGAAGCGACGGAGCGTGCCGTCGTCGACGACGCGGTCGGCGAGCCCGCTGTGCCGGGAGTCGAGGTCCGCGAGCAGGTCGCGCACGGTCGGGCCGGAGCCCTCGACGAGCTTCTCGCCGCCGGTGAGGGGGCGGAGGATCGTCGGGATCCGGACCGTGATGCCCTGGGCGCTCATGCGGTGCTCTCCTCTGGTCGAGCCTGACGGGTGGGGGGTCCCGTGCCGTGGGTGGTTCGTCGCAGCGCTCGTCGCGCTCCGCCGTGGGCAACCGGGTGCGGTGGCCCGGGTATTCCGGCCCGGGACGTTCGTCCCCTGGACAGCGCCCCGATCGGGGAGCAGCCTGGACGTGTGGGGCAGCCGAGGATCGAGACCTTGACCCGGCCGCAGTGCGTCGCCCTGCTGCGGCAGGCGCAGGTCGGTCGGGTGGCCTTCGTCGATCCCGGGGCCGACCCGGCCGACGCCGCCCCGCACGTCGTCCCGGTGGCGTTCGTCGTGGACGGCGTGGGCCCCGGCCCCGACGTCGAGGTCGTGGTCCGGACCACGGCGGGCTCCCGGCTGGCCCGCGCCGCGCCGGACCGGCTGGTGACCTTCGAGGCCGACGAGGTGTGCGCCGGCTCCCGGGAGGGGTGGAGCGTCGTGGTCACCGGTCGCGCGAGCCGCGAGACGGACGAGGTGCGGAGCGCCCGGCTGGCCGGGCGGCTGCAGGCGTGGGCCCCCGGGTTCAAGACCCAGTGGCTGCGCATCCCGCTGCAGCAGGTGTCCGGCCGTCGGCTGGTGTCGGTCGAGCGCGTCATCGAGCTCCCGGACGCCCCCGCCCCCCGCTGGCGGGAGCCACGGGGCTGGGCGCCCCCGACCCGCACCGCCGCGGAGTACGCCACCGACTTCGACGGTCGCTGACCCTCCCACCGGCGGAGGCCGCTCAGCCCTCGACGACCTGGACCGGCTCCTCGGTCGCCTCGCCGTCGACGATGCGCCAGCTGCGGACCTCGTCCAGGTCCGAGCGGGTGGACACCAGCAGGTAGTGGGCCCCGGGCTCGGAGGCCAGGGCGATGTCGGTGCGCGAGGGAGCCGCCTCGGTCGCGGTGTGGGAGTGGTAGACGACCACCGGCTCCTCGTCGCGGTCGTCCATGTCGCGGTAGAGGGCCAGCAGCTCGGCGGTGTCGAACTCGTAGAACGTGGGCGAGCGGGCGGCGTTCAGCATCGGCACCAGCCGGACCGCGTCGTCGCTCCCGGCCGGGCCCGCGATGACGCCGCAGGCCTCGTCCGGGTGGTCGCGACGGGCGTGGGCGAGCACGGACTCGAGCAGGTCTCGGCGCAGTCGAAGCACGTCGGAGAGCCTACGCACCGCTCGTGCGGGCCCGCTCCTACCCCGATTCGGCCCGACTCAAACCGGTTCACGGGTTGGTCAACTTGCGCAGAACGCTTCCTGGGCGTCTCCTGGGTGTTGCACGGCGGGCCACGACGGTGTGGATCACCCGCCTCCCTGGTGCATCCGACAACCCTTGGAGGGACCACGCATGGTTGAAGAACTCAGCCAGGCTCAGTTCGACACGGTCTACAACTTCCTGTCCCTGGTCATCGCCGCCCAGCTGTTCACGGCGCTGTTCCTGCTGCTGAACCTGCGCAAGGTGCTGCCCAAGTACCGGATGGCGCTGATCATCTCGGCCACGGTCTGCGGTATCGCCGCCTACCACTACTTCCGGATCTTCGACTCCTTCGGCGACGCCTACGTCACCGACGCGGTCGGCGGGATGGGCACGTACGTGCTGGCCGAGGGCACCTCGTTCAACGTGGCCTACCGCTACGTCGACTGGCTGCTGACGGTCCCGCTGCTGCTGCTGGAGGCCATCGCCGTCCTGGCCCTGGCCCGCAAGACGCAGACGTCGCTGCTGATCAAGCTCATCCCCGCCGCCGTGCTCATGATCGTCCTGGGCTACCCCGGGGAGATCAGCGACGACTTCACCACCAAGGCGGTGTGGGGTGCGCTGTCGTCCATCCCGTTCGTCTACATCCTGTACGTGCTCTTCATCGAGCTCGGCCGCATCCTCGCCGGCGCCCCCAAGGAGGTGGCCGTCACCGTCCGCAACCTGCGGCTGCTGCTCATCGCCACGTGGGGCGTGTACCCGATCGCCTACATGTTCCCCATGCTGGGCCTGGACGGCAGCGACGCGTTCGTCGCCCGCGAGATCGGCTACTCGGTCGCGGACATCCTGGCCAAGGCGATGTTCGCCCTGGTCATCTTCCGCATCGCCCGGCTCAAGAGCGCCTACGACGACCCCGAGTACGCCGAGATCAACGACCCGGGGACGCTCATGCTCATCGAGGAGGTCGACGGCGTCCGCCCCACCGGGGTGGCCAACGCACGCACGGCCCGCACCGGCGAGGCCGAGCGTCAGGCCGGGGCAGCCAGGGGCTGACCGACCACCGGCACCGCCACGCGCACACCCCTGCGCGGCAGGACCCCGTCCGCGGCCCATGGCTGCGGGCGGGGTCCTGCGTCGCCGGGCCCCGCCCGCGCGCGCCCCGGACGCCCGGTCGGGGACGCCCCGGTCAGCGGTCCAGCGCGCGGACCACCATGTCCAGCAGCGCTGACAGGAAGTCGTACACGGCGATCCGGTAGGCCCGCAGCGCCTGGTCGGCCGGCTCGTCGGAGACCAGCCCGCCCTCGGCCAGCTGCTGCTCGTAGGTGTCCAGCTCGGCGTGCAGGTCGTCGTCCTCCCCCACCGCGAGCAGGGTGCCCAGCGCCAGGCGCGCGTCGTTGAGGGCGGTCAGCCACGCCGCGGCCCGCTCCGGGGAGACCGCGAGTCCGCCGTCGGTGTCGCGCAGCAGCTCCAGGTCCGTCAGCACCGACTCGATCGCCGAGACCTTGTGGGTCCGGACCACGTCGCCGGACAGCCGCCGGAACTCCGCCGAGGCGTCGGCGTCGTCCAGGTACACGTCCGGCAGCAGCCGGCGCACCACCGGGTCGTCGCGACCGGCCTCGGCCTCGGCGCTGCGACGGGCCGACTCCTCGTCCGCCACGTCGCCCAGCCCGGCGACGATCGCGTCGAACTCGTCCGGCTCCCCGTCGGCGCCCCCGCCGGCCACCGGCTCCGCCAGCAGGTCCTCGGCCCCGTCGGGACCCGGCTGGTCGAGCAGGACCGCCCGGGTCTGCTCGAGCGCCTCGGCCACGACGCCCGCGTGCACGACGTCGAGGTCGAAGACCACGTGACCGTCACGGCGACGCCGGACGAGGGCGCGGAACCGGGGCGCCACGCTCACCCCTCCCGCTGGACGGTCGCCCAGAGGCCGTAGGTGTGCATGGCGGTGACGTCGGTCTCCATCTTCTCGCGGCTGCCCGAGCTCACCACCGACCGACCGTCCGTGTGGACCTGCATCATGAGCTGCTCCGCCTTCTCGTGGCTGTAGCCGAAGTACGAGCGGAACACGTAGGACACGTACGACATCAGGTTCACGGGGTCGTTCCAGACCACCGTCTGCCAGGCCCCCGGACGCTGCTCGACCGGCCGGTCGGCCAGGGCCGTGCCGGTGCCGGGGTCCGCGCCGGGCGCGGCCGGCTCCTCCGGCGGGGACTGGGCGAGGCGGGGGTCGGGCACGCCCCCCAGGGTAGGCACGACCGGGCGCGGCCGGGACCACCGATAGCGTGGGGGTCGTGACGGCCCTGGCCACCGACCGGTACGAGCTGACCATGCTGAGGGCCGCGCTGGCCGACGGGACGGCCCGTCGGGACTGCGTGTTCGAGGTCTTCACCCGCGGCCTGCCCGAGGGCCGCCGGTTCGGCTCGGTGGCCGGGCAGTCCCGGGTCGTGGAGGCGCTCACGTCGTTCCGCTTCACCGACGACGACCTGGCGTACCTGGCGCAGGAGGACGTCGTCGACCGGGACACCCTCGGCTGGCTCGCCGGCTACCGCTTCGACGGCGACGTCGACGGCTACGCCGACGGCGAGGTCCACGTACCCGGCTCGCCGCTGCTGAGCGTGCGGGCCCCGTTCGGCGTCGGCGTGCTGATGGAGACTCTCGTGCTGAGCATCCTCAACCACGACTGCGCCGTCGCGGGCGCGGCCGCGCGGATGGTGGTGGCGGCCGAGGGACGTCCGCTCATCGAGATGGGCTCCCGACGCACCCACGAGGCCGCCGGGGTGGACGCGGCCCGCGCCGCCTACGTCGCGGGCTTCGCGTCCACCAGCAACCTGGCCGCCGGCGCCCGCCACGGGGTGCCCACCGCCGGGACCAGTGCGCACGCGTTCACGCTGCTGCACGACGACGAGCGCAGCGCGTTCGCCTCCCAGGTGGCGGCGCTGGGCCCGGGCACCACGCTGCTGGTGGACACCTACGACATCGCCGAGGGGATCCGCACCGCGGTGCAGGTCGCCGGGCCCGACCTGGGCGCGGTCCGCATCGACTCGGGCGACCTGGCGGTGCACGCGCGGTTCGCCCGCCGGCTGCTGGACGACCTGGGGGCCACCCGGACCCGGATCGTGGTGTCCGGCGACCTCGACGAGCACGGCATCGCCCGGCTGTCCGGTGCCCCGGTGGACGCGCTCGGGGTCGGCACCTCCGTCGTCACCGGCTCCGGGGCGCCGACCGCCGGCCTGGTCTACAAGCTGGTCGAGGTGGACGGTCGCCCGGTGGCCAAGCGGTCCTCCGGGAAGGCCACCCCCGGCGGGGCCCACGGTGTCGTCCGTCGGCACCGGGCGTCCGGGGTGGCCACCGAGGAGGTGCTGAGCAGCGCGGGCCCGGCCCCCGCCCGGGACGGGGACACCCACCCGTCGGTGCCGCTGCTGCGGCGGGGCCGCCCCACCGAGGAGTGCGCGGACGCCGTCGACCTGGCCGCCGCACGGCTGCGCTCGGCCGACCGGCTGCATCGCCTGCCGTGGGAGGGGCTGTCCCTGGCCCCGGGTGACCCGGCGTTCCCGACGACCTACCGTGGGGCGTCATGAGCGACGTCGCCGCGAGGACCTGGACGACCTACGACGCGAGCACCGCGCTGGTGGTGGTCGACCTGCAGAACGACTTCGCCGACCCCGCCGGCGGGCTGCACGTGGCCGGCGGCGAGGACCTGGCCGCCCTGCTGGGCCCCGAGCTCCGGGCCGCCCGCGAGGCCGGCGCGGTGGTCGTCCTCACCCAGGACTGGCACCCGCCGCGCACCCCGCACTTCGACACCGACGGCGGCCCGTGGCCGGTCCACTGCGTCGCGGGCACGTGGGGCGCCGAGCTCGTCGGCGGCCTGGACGTCCGTGAGGGCGACCCGCTGATCCGCAAGGGCACCGACGGGGAGGACGGCTACTCCGGCTTCTCGGTCCGGGACCCCGTGACCGGTGACGTCACCCGGACCGCCCTGCAGCGCGAGCTGGACTCCCGCGGGGTGCGCCGGGTGGTGGTGACGGGTCTGGCCGGTGACGTCTGCGTGGCGGCGACGGCGCTGGACGCGGTGCGCCTGGGCTACTCCACCGTGCTGCCGGCCGCCCTGACCCGCTTCGTCGAGCGCGAGCCCGGTGACGGGGACCGCACGCTGCGCGACCTGCGCGAGGCGGGCGTCGAGGTGCTGGTCCGAGCGCCTACCCGGCCCGGCCGGTGAGCAACCAGCGGCGCACCGTGTCGACGCGCTCCTTGACCTGACCCAGGTCGGCCTCGGGCACGGCCGGGCCCCCGCAGGTGCTGCGCAGCTTGGCGTGGACGACGGCGTGGGGGCTGCCGGTGCGGCGCGCGTACGCGCCCACCAGCGACGACAGCTCCTTGCGCGAGGCGGCCAGGGCCCGGTGGTCGGCGACGGGGGCGGCCTCGGCGTGGCGGGGAGCGCTGGCCGTCGTGGTGGGCCGCCGGCGCAGCCGCTGACCGTACTCGTCGGCCTCGCTCAGGCCGGGCAGGGCCAGCAGGGCCTGCTCGCCGTCGGCGCCCTCCTCGTCGGCCCACGAGGTGTGGTTGGAGAACTCGTCGCCGTCGTACACGGCCCGGTCGAAGGCGGCGTCGGACTCGATGGCCTCGAACGGCAGCTCGTCGGCGTCGGGGGTGGAACGGGTGGCGTTCGCCGCGGCCAGCTCGGCCTCCTCCGGGGCCCACAGGTCGTCGGCGTCGCCGTTGCGGGGCCGGTCGAGGACGTGGTCACGCTCGAGCTCGAGGTCGGCGGCGAAGCGCAGCAGCTGCGGCACGCTGGGCAGGAAGATCGACGCGGTCTCGCCGCGGCGCCGGGCCCGGACGAACCGGCCCACGGCCTGCGCGAAGAACAGCGGCGTGGCCGTCGTCGTGGCCCAGACCCCGACGGACAGGCGTGGCACGTCGACGCCCTCGCTGACCATCCGCACGGCCACCATCCAGCGCGGGCCGGACGCCCCGGCGGCCGAGAACCCCTCGATCCGCTGCGACGCGGTCGGGTCGTCGGACACGACCACGACTGGCGCCTGCCCCGTCATCTCCTCCAGGGTCACCGCGTAGGCCCGGGCGGACTTCTGGTCCGTGGCGATGACCAGCCCGCCGGCGTCCGGCACCGTGCGGCGGACCTCGCGCAGCCGCTGGTCGGCGGCCTTGAGGACGGCGGGGATCCACTGCCCTCCCGGCGCCAGCGCGGTCCGCAGGGCCTGCGCGGTGAGGTCCTTGGTGAGCGGCTCCCCCAGCCGGGCGGCGACCTCGTCGCCCGCGCGGGTCCGCCATCGCATGTTGCCCGCGTAGGCCAGGAACAGCACGGGGCGGACCACGCCGTCCGCGAGCGCCTGCGCGTAGCCGTAGGAGTGGTCCGCCCGCGACCGCCGTGAGCCGTCGGCCTCGGCGACGTAGGTGACGAACGGGATGGGGTTGGTGTCGGAGCGGAACGGCGTCCCGGTCAGCGCCAGCCGCCGCTCGGCGTCGGCGAAGCCGGTGGCCACGCCCTCGCCCCAGCTGCGGGCGTCTCCCGCGTGGTGGATCTCGTCCAGGACGACCAGGGTCCGCCGGGACGCGCACCGGCCGGCGAAGGCGCTGGGCTTGAGGCCGACCTGGGCGTAGGTGACCACGACCCCGTCGTAGCCCGCGGCGTAGGAGGCGTCGGAGTTGCGGAAGGTGGGGTCCAGCCGGATGCCCACCCGCGCCGCCGCGTCGGCCCACTGCGTCTTGAGGTGGTCGGTGGGGCACACGACGATGAGGCGCTCGACGGTGCGCCGGGCCAGCAGCTCCGTGGCGATGCGCAGCGCGAACGTCGTCTTGCCGGCCCCGGGCGTGGCCGAGGTCAGGAAGTCGCGCGGGCTGCGGTCCAGATAGGTCGAGATCGCCTCGTGCTGCCAGGCCCGGAGCGCGCCGGCGGTCCCCCAGGCGGCCCGCTCGGGGAACGCGGGCGAGAGGTGGGCGGCAGCTGCGGTGCTGGGGTGCTCAGGTGGGTGGGCGGTCACGCTCAGCCGTCGGAGCCGGAGCCACCGGAACCGCCGGAGCCGCCCTTGCCGTCGCCCCCGGAGTCCTTGCCCGGGCGCAGGCCCTCGAAGATCTCCTTGCAGGTCGGGCACACCGGGAACCGCTTGGGGTCGCGGCTGGGCACCCAGACCTTGCCGCAGAGCGCGGTCAGGGCCTCGCCCGTGACGGCGCTGCTGACGATCTTGTCCTTCTTGACGTAGTGCGCGAACCGCTCGTGGTCGCCCGGCTCCGCGGGCTCGACGACGCGCTCCTGCTCGATGACCGCGGTGCCTGCCGGGGAGGTGCTGGGCTGAGGGCTCGGCGCGGACGGCGGGAGAGGCTCGGACATGCGGCCCAGTGTAGTTCGCGAGCCGACCTCGCGGTGCCCGTGGGTGGGTCCCTCAGTTGACGCCGGGGTCGGGCCGGAACGTGGCCACCAGGGCCACCGTGGTGGTCTGTCGCAGCAGGACGTCGCGCCACAGGGTGTCGGTGTCGGTGCGGAACGCGTCGCCGGCCTCCCCGGCCACCACGAACCAGGCGTCCTCGTCCAGCTCGTCCTCCAGCTGCCCCGCGCCCCAGCCGGAGTGCCCGGCGAACACGCGCAGCCCCGCCGCGGCCGGGGCCACGATCTCGGGCGGCGCGTCCAGGTCCACCACCGCGAGCGAGCCCGTGAGGCGCTTGAGGCCGGGAGGCTCGCTGTCGTCACCGGGCAGCCGGGCCAGGCCGATGGCGGAGTCCAGGCCGACCGGGCCGCCCTGGAACAGGTGCGGGGGCTCGCTGACGTGGTCCTGCCAGGCGGGCAGCACGTCCCCGACGTCGCTGACCAGCGGCCGGTTGAGCACCAGGCCCAGCGAGCCCTCGTCGGAGTGGTTGAGCAGCAGGACCACCGACTCCCGGAAGTTCGGGTCCACCAGCGACGGGTGCGCGACCAGCAGCGCACCGGCCCGCGGCCGGGGCGGCGGCGCGGCGGTGAACGGCCCGAACGGCCCGGTCCCGATCACGGGGTCGGCTCACCCCTGGCGGCCCGCTCGACCGCCGCCGCCACCGCCGCCGTCGACTCGGTGTTGAACACGCTGGGCACGATGTAGGTGGCGTTGAGCTCGTCGGGGTGGACCGTGTCGGCCAGCGCCCGGGCCGCGGCCAGCAGCATCGCCTCGTCGACCCGGCTGGTGCGGGCGTCGATGAGCCCGCGGAACACGCCGGGGAACGCGAGCACGTTGTTGATCTGGTTGGCGAAGTCGCTGCGCCCGGTGGCCACCACCGCCGCGTGCTCGCTGGCCTCGCTCGGGTCGACCTCCGGGGTGGGGTTGGCGAGGGCGAACACGATCGGGTCGGGGCCCATGGTGGCGATGTCGTCCCCGGTGAGGATGTTGCCGGCCGACAGCCCGACGAACACCTCGGCGCCGACCAGGGCGTCGCGCAGGGACCCCTGCTGCCCGCGGGGGTTGGTGTGCTCGGCGGTCCAGGCCAGCTCCGGGGCCAGGCCCGGCCGGTCGGGGTGGATGATGCCGTCCACGTCGACCACCACCACGTCGCGCAGCCCGGCCGCGACCAGCAGGCGCAGCACGGCGGTGCCCGCGGCCCCGGCCCCGGACATGACGAGCCGGACGTCCCCGATCTGCTTGCGCACCACCTTGAGCGCGTTGGTCAGGGCGGCCACCACGACGATGGCCGTGCCGTGCTGGTCGTCGTGGAAGACCGGGATGTCGAGCTCGTCCCGCAGCCGTCGCTCGATCTCGAAGCAGCGCGGCGCGGCGATGTCCTCCAGGTTGATGCCCGCGAAGACGGGGGCGATCGCCTTGACCGCGCTGATGATCTCCTCGGTGTCCTGGGTGTCCAGGCAGATCGGGAACGCGTTGATGTCGGCGAAGCGCTTGAAGAGCACCGCCTTGCCCTCCATCACCGGCAGCGCCGCGAGCGGTCCCAGGTTGCCCAGGCCCAGGACGGCGGAGCCGTCGGTGACCACGGCGACCATGTTGCGCTTGATGGTCAGGCGGCGGGCGTCCTCCGGGTTCGCGGCGATGGCCAGGCTGACCCGCCCGACCCCGGGGGTGTAGGCCAGCGACAGGTCGTCACGGTTGCGCAGCGGCACCCGGGAGTGGATCTCGAGCTTGCCGCCCAGGTGGGCGAGGAACACCCGGTCGGACACCTTGCCGATCTCCACCCCGTGCAGCTGCCGCAGGGCGTCGGCGAGCTCCTCGGCGTGCTGCTCGCCGCGGGTGGCGGCCGTGACGTCGACCTGCAGCCGGTCCCCGCCCGAGGCGGTGACGTCGAGGGCGGTGACGATGGCGCCGACCTGCTCCATGCAGGTCGTGAGCTCGCTGACGGCGGTGGGCCTGGCCGGCAGCTCGAGCCGGATCGTCACGGAGTGGGACACGCTCGCTGAGGCCATGGTCCCGATCCTGGCCCGTGCGGCTGGCCCGGTCCACCGCGGCGCGCCCGGTCCGGGACGGGGGTGGCGGGTCGACGACGCCGACGAGGAGGAGACCGAGGACTGAGCCGGGGACCTCAGCGGCGCCGCAGCAGCGCGTCGACCGCCGCGCGGGTCGGCAACGACGGCACGGCCCCGTGCAACTGGACGGCCAGGGCACCGGCCGCGCAGGCCCGGCGCAGGGCCTCCGGCAGCGGCGCCCCCAGGGCCGTGGCCGCCGCCAGGGCGCCGACGAAGGCGTCACCGGCCCCCGTGGTGTCCACCGCCTCGACCCGCGGCGCGGGGACGGGGGTCACGGTCCCGTCCCGGTCCACCAGCAGGGCTCCCCGGGCGCCGAGGGTCACCACCACGTCCCGGGCTCCGGCGGCCAGGGCCCGCGCGGCCGAGACGTGGTCCCGCTCCGAGGCCAGGGCCGCCGCCTCGTGCTCGTTGACCACCAGCAGGTCGACCAGGTCGAGCAGCGCGGCCACGTCCGTGGCCCGGCCCGGGGCCGGCGCGGCGGTGAGGACGACGGTGCGCCCATGCTCCCGGGCGAGGGCCGCCGCCTCGTGCTCGTTGACCACCAGCCGGTCGACCAGGTCGAGCCGCGCGGCCACGTCCGCGGCCCGGCCCGGGGCCGGCGCGGCGTTGAGGACGACGGTGCGCCCGTGCTCCCGGGCGAGGGCCGCCGCCTCGTGCTCGTTGACCACTAGCAGGTCGACCAGGCCGAGCAACGCGGCCACGTCCGTGGCCCGGCCCGGGGCCGGCGCGGCATTGAGGACTACGGTGCGCCCGGGCTCCCGGGCGAGGGCCGCCGCCTCGGCGACGGCAGCCAGGTCGACCTCGAGCTGGGCGAGCAGCAGCGCAGCACCGGAGACCGCCGCCCGCGCGGCAGGGTCGAGCCCAGCCCAGCCGCCGTTGGCGCCGGGCACGACGACGATCGCGTTCTCCCCGTCCGGCCGCACCGCGATGTGCGCCGTCCCGCTGAGCACGCCCCGACGGCGCGCGACGGTGCCGACGTCCACGCCGACCTCCCGCAGGGCCGCGAGCAGGACGTCCGCCGCCGGGTCGTCACCGACCGCCCCCACGAACCCGGTGCGGGCTCCGGCCCGGGCGCAGGCCACGGCCTGGTTGAGCCCCTTGCCGCCCGGGTGCCGGGTGGGCGGCGCCGTGGCCAGCACCGTCTCGCCCGGTTCGGGGATGCGGGGCACGGGGACGACCACGTCCAGGTTGGCGCTCCCGATCACGGTCACGTCGTGGCCCACCCCGGGAGTCTGGCACCGGGGTCGCCGTCCCGGGGCCGGGCCGCAGCAGACCGCGACGGAACAGCGGGCCGGTGACGCTCGTTGCTCCTCCACGTGACCCCGACCGGACGCGCCGCCGTGCACGCCATCCACGAGAACGCCGACTGGTGGCCTCCCTTCGCCGCCGCCTTCGAGGCCGAGGGGGTGCCGGTGCGGCAGTGGCTGCTGACCGGCGAGGAGCCCCTGGACCTGACGGGCGAGCCGCCCGAGGGGGTGTTCTGGTCGCGGATGAGCGCGTCGGCTCACACCCGCGGGCACTCCCGTTCGATCGCCCACACCCGGGCGGTGCTGCGCTGGCTGGAGGGCCACGGCCGCCGGGTCGTCAACGGCTCGGCCGTCCTGGAGCTCGAGGTGAGCAAGGTCGCCCAGGACGCAGCCCTGCGGGCGGCGGGCATCGACACCCCGCTGACGGTGGTGGCCTTCGACCGTGAGCAGGTCGTCGCGGGGGCCCGGTCGCTGTTCGGGCGCGGCACCGACTCGGTGGTGACCAAGCACAACCAGGGGGGCAAGGGCCTGGGGGTCCGACGATTCGACGACCTGGCCTCGCTGACGGCGCACGTGTCCTCGCCGCAGTGGGTGGAGCCCGTGGACGGCGTCGCCCTGGTGCAGGAGTACGTCGCCCCGGCGGAGCCGTTCGTCACCCGCGCGGAGTTCGTCGGCGGCCGGTTCCTCTACGCCGTCGCGGCGTCCACGGCGCAGGGTTTCGAGCTGTGCCCGGCCGACGCCTGCGGGGTGGACGGCGCTCCGCTGTTCCGTCTGCGCGAGGGGCACGTCCCGCCCCTGCTCGAGCGCTACGAGGCGTTCCTGGCCGCCACCGGCATCGAGATCGCCGGCATCGAGTACATCGAGACCACCGACGGCCGGGTGGTGACCTACGACGTCAACACCAACACGAACTACAACCCCGACGTCGAGGCCGTGGCCCCGGTGAGCGGGCCGCGCGAGATCGCCAGGTACCTCGCGTCGCAGACGGTGGCGTGAGCCTCAGAAGAACATGCGGACCTCCCCGGACGGTGGGTGTGCCGCCCAGGAGCGGGACCCCGGGCGGCTGATACCCGCCGGGGTCGCCGCAGGTCAGGTCGGCGGGGTGCGGGAGTAGCCCGGGAAGTTGCCGTACAGGTGCTCCCCCGCCGGCCCCTGGGTGACGGCGTGCACCAGGTGCGTGCCTCCGACGAAGGCTCCCTTCCACGACCCGCCCCGGCCGCCGAAGGGCTCCGCCCGGTCCCCGCGCGAGCGCGGCTGGTTGATCCCGACCTTGAACGCCTGGACGTGCTCGGCGAGCCTCGCCGCCAGCGCGGTGTCGTCGCAGGCCAGGGAGGCCACCAGGGCGCCGTTGCTGGCGTTCATCTGGGCCAGCAGCTCGGCCTCGGTGTCGACCACGACGATGGTGTCGACCGGACCGAACGGTTCCTCGTGCATCAGGCGCGACCCTCCCGGCGGGGCCAGCAGCGTCATCGGGGCGTGGTAGGCGGAGGTGTCCTGGCCCTCGACGAACCGCCCGTCGGAGACCCGCCCCCGGTACAGCGGCGTCGCCCCGCGCTGCAGGGCCTCCGACATCCGCTGCTCGAGCTCCACCGCCTTGGCGGCGCTGATGAGCGGGCCGAAGTCCAGGTCGGGCAGCGGGTCGTCGTCCGCCTCGACGGCCAGCGGGTGACCGAAGCGCAACGACCGGACGATCGGCAGGTAGACCTCGAGGAACGCGTCGACCAGGTCACGCTGCACCACGAAGCGGGGGTAGGCGGTGCAGCGCTGCTTGCCGTACTCGAAGCCCTTGCGCAGGTGCCCGGCCAGTCGGTCCCAGTCGCTGAACCCCCAGACGCCCCAGGTGTTGAGGCCCTCCTGCTCGAGCATGTGCCGCTTGCCGGTGTCGACCAGCTGGGTCGCGACCTTGCCCCCGTTGGACCGCCCACCGACGAAGGCCAGCGCACCGATCCGCGGGTTGCGGACCAGGGCGTCGGACAGCTCGCCACCCACCCCGGACAGCAGCGTCACCGGGAGGCCGGCGCGGGCCATCAGGGCATGGGCGAGGGTGAGGGTGACGGCCCCGCCCTGGGTGGGGGTCTTGGCGACCACGGCGTTGCCGGCCAGGGCCTGCACCAGCTCGGAGTGGACCAGGACCGACATCGGGTAGTTCCACGACGCGATGTTGCTGACCGGTCCCGGCAGGGCGGTGCGCTCGTACGGGTTGCCGTCCACGTCGACAGCCAGCATCGCCTCGCACTCCTCCAGGTACCAGCGGACCCCGTCCAGCGCGCGGTCGACGTCGGCGCAGGCCATCCGCCACGGCTTGCCGATCTCCCAGGCCAGCAGCAGCGCCAGGTCGTCGCGCGCCGCGCCGAGCAGCTCGACGGCCTCGCTGACCCGGGCGTGGCGGTGCGCGTAGGGCTGGGCGGCCCAGTCCACGTGCGCCCGGGCGGCGGCGTCGACCGCGGCCTGCGCCGTGGCCGCGTCGACCTTGCCCATGTCGGCCAGCGGGGTGCCGTCCACCGGGGTGACGAGGGTGGCCGGGGTGCCGGCGTCCTGCCACCGCCCGTCGTACAGGTTGCGGAGCCGGTCGCCGAGGAACGCCTCCGGAGCCGTCGACCGGGCGCGGTCGAGGGCGGTGCGGCTGCTCAGGCGGGTGGGGACGTGAAGGGGCACGCAGACCTCCGGGTGACGTTCGACTGGGGGTGAACGCCCGGGGTTGCCCGGGGACCGGCTGCGGGCGGTCGGTGTCCGGCCGCGCCGTTCCCCCGGATGTTAAGCACGACGGTCTCCGCCGCGCCCGTCGAACCGACCTCGACGGCCCCCGACCCGGGCGGTGGGCCCCGGGGCCGGACGCGACCGGGCCCGGCCCCCCGTCAGGGGGACCGGGCCCGGTCGTGGTTCAGGAGCGGTTCAGCCGCTCAGGCGCCTGCCTCAGAAGGAGGGCTGCGTCTGGGGGTTGAAGTCCTCCGCGTACTTGCCGGCCTTGGCGCTGGCCACGCGACGGTCGCGGACCTCGAACACGTCGAAGCCCTCCTGGATGTCGTTGGAGAAGATGTAGCCGTCGTAGTAGTACGCCGACCAGGAGCCACCGAGCACCAGCGAGGCGTCGGAGACGGGACCGCGGTCGAACCAGGCGAACTCGGTCGGGTTGGCCGGGTCGGTGAAGTCGAACAGCGAGATGCCGCCCTGGTACCAGGCCTGCACCATCACGTCGGTGTTGCGGGTGGGGATGAGCGACCCGTTGTGCGCGACGCAGTTCTCGGTCGAGGCCTGCTCGCGGGGGATCTTGTAGTAGCTGGCGAAGTCGAGGGTGCCGTCGCCGGCCAGCTCGAAGATCGCGTTGGCGCCCTTGTTCGGGCCGACGGTCGGGTTGCACGTCGCCGCGCCGCCGCCGCCGAGCTCGTCGGTGAAGATCACCGAGGTGGCGTCGTTGTTGAAGGTGGCCGAGTGCCAGAACGCGAAGTTCTCCTCGTCCTTGACGCGGTCCAGCAGCACCGGGTTCACCGGGTCGCTGATGTCCATGATGACGCCCTCACCCATGCACGCACCGGCCGCGAGGTCCTTCTCGGGGTACGCGGTGATGTCGTGGCAGCCCTGGGTCCGGGCGATGAGCCCGCCGTCCGGGAACAGCACGGGGACGTTGACGACCTCGGCCGCGGCGGGGTCGTCGACGGGGACCTCGACGATGGAGATCGCGTCGTGCGGCGGCTGGCAGCGGGCCACGTTGACCGAGGGGCTGTAGGAGGAGACGTAGACGTAGATCGTCTCGCCGTCGTCGGTCGGGACCAGCGTGTGGGTGTGCGAGCCGCAGTTGGTCTCGACGGCCTTCACGTAGACGGGGGCGGCCGGGTTGCTGATGTCGAAGATCCGGATGCCCTCCCAGTAGTCGCCCGAGGCGGACTGGGCACCGGTGGCGGCACCGCTGTTGCAGGTGTCGTCGGTGCGGCGGGAGTCGACGGACAGGAACATCAGGTCGCCCTGGACCGTGATGTCGTTCTGGGCGCCGGGACAGACGACCTGCACGACCTCCTTGGTCTTGCGGGGGTTCTTGATGTCGTAGACCGTGAAGCCGTTGTAGTTGCCGGCGAAGGCGTAGTCGCCCTGGAAGGCCAGGTCGCTGTTGTAGGCCCCGACGGGCTCGAAGGCCCCGCGCTTGGGCAGGTTCTGGAGCAGTCGCATGTTGCTGCTGCTGGCGGTCTCGCCCGAGACGAGGATGTCGTCCGTCGAGCTGGCGGACGCCGGGCCGGCGACGGTCGCGACGCCGAGGCCCGCCACCATGGCCGCAGCCGCGCCGATCGCAGCCGCGCGCACGGCGCGGGATCTGTTGGCACCTGTCATGGGCAATTGCCTCCTTGTGGGGGCCGCCGGGAGCCGTGGTGCGCGCCGGGCGGCGGTCGATCCGGGATCCAAGCAGCCTGGTCGTCACGAGTCGTGACGCCCAGTAAAACCAGGTAACGGATCAATAACGATCCGAACGTTCGGCTCGTGGATGTTTCGGCGCCGTGACGGGGGCCGTCGGGCGGGCCGGCACTGACGTAGCCTCCTGCTCAACCGCGCGTCGGGCCGCCCAGGCCCGGCCGGCCATCCCGGAGGAGTGCTGTGCCCCACTGGACCGCCCCGATGCTGGGCCTCGTCGCCGCCGTCTGCCTCACCGGGTGCGCCGCCGAGACCGGGTCCGACGTCGCGCGCCCCGAGCCCACGACGACCTTCACCGCGGGTGAGGTGCCCGTCATCGTGCCCGGCGCCCCCGGGGAGTCCCCCGAGGTCATCGACCCCGGCGGGACCGGCTCGATGGCCAACCCCGGCGCCTACGACGAGGACGAGGTCACGTTCGTCACCAACATGGTTCCGCACCACACGCAGGCCCTCGCGATGGCCGAGCTGGCGGCCGACCGGGCCCAGGACGAGCGGGTCCGGGGCCTGGCCGAGCGGATCACGCTGGGGCAGGGCCCGGAGATCGCCACCATGCAGGCCTGGCTCACGGCCCAGGGGCTGCCCGAGGCGGACCCCCAGGCCGGCCACGACTCCCACGAGGACATGCGCGGCATGGCCACGCCGGAGCAGATGTTCGAGCTGGAGTCGGCCGACGGGGCCGAGTTCGACCGGCTGTTCCTGGAGCTGATGACCACCCACCACGAGGGCGCGATCGACATGGCGGGCGAGGCCACGGGCGCCCAGCACCCCATCGTCGCCGACATGGTCGACGGCACCGTCGCCTCCCAGGGCGCCGAGATCGCCATCATGCAGGAGCTGCTCGCCGACCTGTGAGCGGCAGGTCGACTCGGAGGTCCGCGGCCTCGGACCCGACCGGTCCGGGGCAGACGTCAGGCCCGGTCCCCCTGGGGGGGCCGGGCCTGACGTCGTACAGGGTGGAGGTGGCGGGAATCGAACCCGCGTCCGACGGTGAACGACCAGGACTTCTCCGGGTGCAGCTTGCTGCTGATTTTCTCGGCCCCAGCGATCACGCAAGCAAGTCGCTGACGGGCTCAGTCACGTAAGTGTCGGACCGGCCCCCGTGACGAAGGACGGACCCAGTGGCTCCCTAGTCGACGCCGGTACCCGGGGCGGAAGCATCCCCGGGCCGACGGACCTCTGCTAGTCCCCGCTCAGGCGGCGAGGGAGAAGTCGCTGCGCTTGGAATCGGCAGCTATTAGTTTCACAGGAACGTTTACGAGATGACCTGTGCTTCTCGACCCGCTTCTCCTGGCGCGACAACCGCCGTCGAAACCTGTCACCCCCTGTGGAGTTATCAACTTCACCAGTGTAGCGACCGCCGCCCCCCGTTTGTTCCGGACCTGGGCGGTCGGTCGGCGCGGGCGTCAGGACCCGCCGGCCAGCGCCCGTCTGACCTGCGGCAACCGGTCGAGCACGGCCCTCACCCGGTGCACCGCGCGTCCGAGCGTGTGCCGCACCGTCGCCCGCGGACGCAGCAGCGCCCGGGCCGGGAACGGGCTGAGCGCCATCGACGCCGCGACCCACTCGGTGCGCCGGGCCACCCGGACGGCGTGCTTGGACCGGCGGACCGACGGCGCGGCGCGGACGACCCCGGCCGCCAGGCCTCGCAGCCGGAACGGACCGGCCAGGTCGACGATGCGCTGCAGACGGCCCTGGCCGACCTCCCAGGGGAACGCGGCCCAGGACCTGGCCTCCTGGTCGGTGGGCCACTCCCAGAACAACCCCATCACCGAGGTCAGGGCGGTGTGCACGTCCACGTGCAGGTACGGGTTGTCGGCGTCGACGGCCAGGTGCTCGACGTAGGCGTCGACCGTGCGCCACACCAGCGGCAGGCCCCAGGCCCGGACCGCCTCCGCCCGCCCCTCGGTGAGGACGGGACGCACCCCTTCCGGGGTCACCTCGTAGCCGGTCAGGGTGCCGTGGTCGCCCGAGCAGAAGATCTCGACCAGCGCGAACTGCGAGATGCCGAGGAACTGCCCCTGCGGGCCCAGGCTGGAGGGCAGGTAGGCCGGGCCGCCGACGGGGACGAGCGGGTCGGCCAGCGGGGTGTCCGCGTCGCGGGAGTCGAAGAAGTACGCCTCTCGGTGGTCGCCCCACGGGCTGACGCTGTCGTCCAGGCCGAAGAACAGCCCCCGCGCGAGCTCGGTCCCCCGCTCCTGCTGCAGCTCCAGCAGGACGTCGTGCTGCGTCCCGCGCCACCCGACGTCGACGAACGCGTGCGGCGTCCCGTCCATCACGCCGTGGGAGTCCAGGTACTGCAGCACGACCTGCTTGTTGCGCTCGGCGGCCGCGGCGAGCGTGCCGTCGCGGTCGATCTGCTCCAGCGTGCGGTCGAGGACGTCGCGGTCCTGCGTGGAGGCCCACACCTCGGGACCGACGCCGGACTCCGCGACGAGGCGGTCCACCACCTCCGGCGCGAGCCCGCACCGCTCGAGGATGTCGCGGTTGCTGACGCCGTCGGAGGACAGGCCGATCAGGCTGTGCCAGACCTGCGGGTTGCGTGACGGGCTGGAGACCACCCGGTTCCACACCAGGCGGCTCGCGTACAGGTAGTGCAGCTCCACGTCGATGCCGAGCCGGGGGGCCAGGCGCTCGGCGATGCGCAGCAGGACCTGCCCGTCGCGGGCCACGAAGTACACCTTGCGCAGGCCGAGTGCCTGGGCCCGGCGCAGGATCCACGTGACGAACGAGACCAGCAACGGCGACATCACGCCGGCGGCCACGTCGACCAGGGCCTGCTCGTGGGCGTCTCGAGGCTGGACGTGCAGCCGGGCGAGCCGGGAGGCACCGGCCATCGCCGCGGTGAGGCCGTCGGTGGAGTCCTGGTGCCGCTGCAGGGCGCGCTCGTAGCGGTTGGGGTTGCCCACGGGCAGCAGCACCCCGGTGGCCCCGACGCTCGTGGCCCCCCGGACGTCGGAGCGGCGGTCGTTGCCGTGGTGCCGGATCGCCTGCACGGGGACGCCCTCGGCCTCGGCGACGATGCGGAACAGGGACCCGCTGCGCTTGGTCTGGCCGTGGGTGTGCGACACGTACAGCACGTCGCCGGGCTGCCAGAAGCCGTGACGGGCCAGCTGCTCCTCGATGAAGACCGCCGGCAGGTACATGTCGCTGATCCACACGACGCGACCGGCGCGACGACGGGCCTCCTCGACCAGCGGGAGAGCACCCGGGACCGGCTTCAGCAGCTCGGCCTCGACCGCCATCTCGAGCTCGGACAGCCTGGACCTGGTGGCGGGGTCCAGCAGCAGCGAGCCCGCCAGCTCGGCGTGGATGTGCGCGAGGTTCGAGCCGCCGCGGTGCCAGCGCAACGCCCTCGTCTCGGCCCAGACCCGGGCCCTGGTGAACGCCTGCGGGGAGCAGCTGACCAGGCCCTCGGCGGCGGCCCGGCGCCCGACGACCTCGAAGACCGCTTCCGGCGGGCTGACCGCCCGGACCAGCACCGTCTCGAAGACGTCGAAGGTGATCAGCTCGGCCGTGCGGGCGGGCGCCGCGGCGACGGGCCCACGGCGTTCGGTCGCCGCCCGGGCGAGCTCAGGTGTCAGTCCCACGTGCCGAAGTGTCCCGTACGCGGGGGCGCAGCCGCAGCCGCTTCACCCCGCGGACCGGCGGCTCAGGCCTCGCGACGCTTGACCGCGCTGATGGCGCGCTCGGTCTCGCGCCGGTCCTGCCGCTCCCGCAGGGTCTGCCGCTTGTCGTACGCCTTCTTGCCCTTGGCCACGCCGATCTCGACCTTGGCCTTGCCGTCCTTGAAGTACAGCTGCAGCGGGACCACGGTCAGACCGGTGCCGGACAGGGCGCCCATCAGCTTCTCGATCTCGCGGCGGTGCAGCAGCAGCTTGCGCCGGCGACGGGCCGCGTGGTTCGTCCAGGTGCCCTGCGTGTACTCGGGGATGTGGACCCCCTCGAGCCACACCTCGCCGTCCTCGACCGTGGCGTAGCCGTCCACCAGGGACGCCCGACCGGCACGCAGCGACTTGACCTCGGTCCCCCACAGGACCATGCCGGCCTCGAAGGTGTCCTCGATCGCGTAGTCGTGGCGTGCTTTGCGGTTGGAGGCGACGACGGTGCGCCCCAGCTCTCTGGGCATCCGACCAGTGTGCCCGACCGAGCCCGCCCACCTCGACCGGGTTGTACCGGTTCCAGGTGGGCGGCGGGGGTCGAGACGACCGAGGTCGGTCTAGAGGTAGCCCATCGGGTTGACCGCGGTGCCGTTGCGGCGGGTCTCGAAGTGCAGGTGGCACCCGGTCGAGGACCCGGTGGTCCCGATGTAGCCGATGACGTCGCCGCGGCTCACCTCGCCGCTGCGCGGTCCGAACCGGCTCAGGTGGGCGTACGCGGTGGCGAGGGAGTTGCCACCGACGTTGCCGTGGGCGATGACGACCAGGTTGCCGTAGCCGCCGCCCCAGCCGGCCGACACGATCCGACCGTCGGCCGCCGCCCGGATCGGCGTGCCGCAGGGCGCCGCGAAGTCCGTGCCCGCGTGCAGCTTGCGGTACCCGTGGATGGGGTGGATGCGGTAGCCGAAGTGGGAGGAGATACGGGCGTTGACCGGCGCGGAGAGGTAGTTCCCCGACGACGGCGGGGCCGGGGTCTGCTGCCGGGGCGGCGCCGGGGCGGCCGGGGGCGGACCCGGGTCGCGCGGCGCGGGACGGTTCTCGCGCTCGGCCTGCTCGCGCTGCCGCTCCAGCTCCGCCTGGCGCGCGGCCTCGGCCGCCGCCTCGGCCTCGCGCTGACGCTCCAGCTCGGCCTGACGGGCCAGCTCGGCCTGGCGCTCGGCCTCGGCGATGGCGGCCAGCTGGGCCTCCAGCGCCTGGCTCTCGGCCTCCAGCTCGGCGATCTGCGCCTCGTCGGCGGCCTTGGCGGCCTCGAACTCGGCGACGGCCTGGTCCTCGGCCGACACCAGGGTCTCCAGCTGGGCCTGCGCGTCCCGGGCGGCCCGCTCGGCGGCCTCGGTCGCCACGACCTGCTCGGCGGCCAGCGCCTTGAGGTCGTCCACGCGGACCCGCTCGGCCTCGAGGCGGGCCTCGGCGTTGCGGATGTCCGACTGCTGCACGCGCAGCCGCGACAGCGCCTGCTCCTGGCTGCGGCGGGCGACGGCCGCGAAGGACACCATGTCGGCGTACTCGCGGGCGCTCTCGGCCTCGACGAGGATCGTGAGCGGCGTGAAGCCCGACCCCTGGTAGACCTCGCGGGCGACCCCAGCGACGACCTGCTCGGTGGCGTCGGCCTCGCCCGCGCGCTCCTCCAGCTGCAGGCCGGCGGCGACGACCGCGGCCTCGGCCACGGCGAGCTCCTCCGCCAGCTCCGCGTCACGGGCGCGGGCGGTGGCCGCCTCGGCGTCGGCCGTGGCCACGGCCGCCTCCGCGGCCGGGAGCTGACCCTGCAGGTCGGCCAGTCGCTGGGACGCCGCGACCAGCTCACCGGTGACGTGGGCGAGGTCGTCCTGGCTCTGGTCGAGACCCTGCTGCACCTCGTCCTGGCGCTGCTCGACGTCCTCTCGGTCGGGGCTGGCCGAGGCCGGCAGACCGGTCGGGACCAGGACGGCCAGGCCGAGCAGCACAGCGCTGCCGGTGGCGACCAGGGTGCGCAGCACTGACGACCTCCTCGTGGACCTACGGGTGCTCTCCCGCACCAGGACCCGGCACGGATGGTCCTGTTCTACACCCTGAGGTACCGCTCGAGGGTTATCAACGAGGAAACGCCCGCCAGGAGGATGCCGACCAGGAGCAGCACCGGGACCACCAGGAGGGCGTCCCCGGTGCCCACGAGACCACCGATGTTGAACCGTCCACCCACGTAGTCCTGCACGAAGACCCGGGTGAAACCGACCAGGAAACCGCTGGCCAGGACGGCGCCGATCGTCGCGGCGAAGATCCCCTCCAGCATGAACGGGAGCTGGATGAAGAACTTGCTTGCGCCCACGAGGCGCATGATCCCGATCTCCCGCCGTCGGTTGAACGCCGCGAGCCGGATCGTGGTGGCGACCAGCAGGGTGGCCGCGATCAGCATGATGCCGGCGAAGAACCAGGCGAACGCGGTCGCGCCGTTCAGGAACCGGAACAGCCCGACGAACAGCTCCCGTTGGTCGTCCACGGACTCCACGCCCAGCTGGCCCTCGAACCTGGACGCCACCGTCGCGGACTGCTCCGGGTCGACCAGCTGGATGCGGTAGGACTCCGGCAGCTGGTCGGCCGTCAGGTTCTCGGTGATGGGCGAGCCCTCGAACTGGACGAGGAAGCGCTCGTACGCCTGCTCCTTGGACTCGTAGGTGAAGTCCTCGATGAGGGGCGCGACCTCACCGTCGGTGAGCTCGGCCACGATCGCGTCGCGCTGGTCCTGGGTGACCTCGCCGTCGGCGCAGGAGATCGCGGTGCTCTCCGCCCCGCAGAGGAACACCGAGACCTGCACCTCGTCGTAGAGCAGGCTGCGCAGCTCGTTGACCTGTCGCTGGAACAGCAGACCGCTGCCCAGGAAGAACAGCGAGACGGCCGTCACGATGATCACCGAGATGGTGATGGACAGGTTGCGCCACAGCCCGACGCCGATCTCGGTCAGGACGAACTGGGCCCTCACGTGGCACCTCCGTAGACGCCGCGTGCCTGGTCCCTGATGATGACGCCCTCCTCGAGCTGGATGACCCGCTTGCGCATCTGGTCGACCATCTCGTCGTCGTGGGTGGCCATCACCACCGTGGTCCCGGTCTTGTTGATGCGGTCGAGCAGCTTCATGATCCCGACGCTCGTGGTCGGGTCCAGGTTCCCGGTCGGCTCGTCGGCCAGCAGGATCGCCGGGCGGTTGACGAACGCGCGGGCGATGGCCACACGCTGCTGCTCACCGCCGGACAGCTCGTCGGGACGGCGGTCGGCCTTGCCGTCCAGACCGACCAGCTGCAGCACCTCGGGCACCGTGCGGTCGATGACGTGCTTGGGCTTGCCGATGACCTGCAGCGCGAACGCGATGTTCTCCCCCGCGGTCTTGTTCGGCAGCAGCCGGAAGTCCTGGAAGACGACCCCCATCTGGCGACGGAAGCGCGGCACCTTCCAGGACGCGAGCTTGGCCAGGTCCCGGCCGGCCACGTGCACCGTCCCGGAGTTGGCCTTCTCCTCCTTCAGGCACAGCCGGAGGAAGCTCGACTTGCCCGAGCCGGACGCACCGACGAGGAACACGAACTCGCCGCGGTCGATGTTGACCGACACGTTGTCCAGCGCAGCACGCTGCTTGGCCTTGTAGACCTTGGTGACGTTGTCGAACCGGATCACGGCACACCCAGGGGTCGGGGACAGGACGGTGGTCGGTGGGGACGAACCCGCCAGACCGACTGTCGATGGTAAGCCCGGAGCCTGTGCGGGACGGACCACCGAGTCGGTGCGCCGACGACGGGAGCCCGTCACCGCGGTGCGGTGACGGGCTCCCGGTCGTGCGGGTCAGTGCTGGTCAGGGCTGGTTGCGCCCTGGACCGGGCGGTCAGGCCTGGCGACGACCCCGGGGGGTGTTGCTACCGAGGGCCACCAGCGAGCCACCGGCGGCCAGGAGCAGGGCCGCCACGAGCGCGACGGTCCAGGTCTCCACGCCCGTGCGGGCCAGCACCCTGGGCTGCGTGCCCGGGGTGGTCGGGCCGCCGGCCGCGGGGGTCTCCGTGCCGGGGGTGGGGGTCGGGGTGCTGCCACCGTCGGGGGCGCACTCCTCACCGTCGAGCACCTCCTCCGGGAGCAGGACCTGTCCGTCGACGAGGACCTCGACGGTCAGGGTCTCGTCCTGCGCCACGACGAGCTCGATGACCTCCACGCCGTCGGCGGGCACGTCCACGAGCTCGGTCTCGCCGCCGAGGACGACCTCGAAGGTCACACCCTCCTCGGCCGTGGCCAGGGCCAGCGCGGCGACGAGCTCGTCGTCGAGGCAGTCGGCGACCAGGGCCGCCGCGGGCTCGACGATGCCGCCCTCGAGGCAGTCGTCGGCGTCGAACACCTCGTCGACCAGGACGTCGTCGTCGACGAGGACCTGCAGGTCGAGGACGTCGCCCAGATCCAGGTCGAAGACCAGGTTCTCGGTGGTGCCGTCCTCGACCAGGACGGAGGTGGTCTCGCCGTCGACGACGACCTCGAAGGTCACGTTCTCGACGCCCGGGTTGTCCAGCACGAGGTCGATGGACAGCTGCTCGTTCTCACAGCTCGCGAAGGCGGCCGCGATCGGCTCCTCCGGCTCGGGGACGGAGCACTCCTCGCCGACAAAGGTCTCGGTGGCGATGACCTCGTCGTCCACGACGACCTCGACCGTGACGGTCTCGTCGAGCTGGACGTCGAAGTCCGCCTCGCCAGTCCCGCCGGCGGCGACGACGACGACCTGGGTCGCGCTGTCGACGGAGCCGGAGGCCACGGTCTCGGTGACGACCTCGAAGGTGGTCTCCTCGGTGACCGTCGAGTTGTCGAGCAGCACGTCGACGGTCACGACGTCGTCCAGGCAGGAGGACTCGAAGGTCGCGGCGGGCTCACCGGTGCCGGGCTCAGGCTCGCACTCCGTTCCACCGGTCCAGGCCGCGATGAGATTTCCGTCGAGCGAGATGGGGTTGTAGGCCGGGCCACGGGGAGTCAGCGCGCCGTCGTAGACCTTGTCCGTCTTATACAGGTCGGACTGGCCGAAGCACTCTGCTGGCGCCACGGCGAGCGAGACCGTGGTGCGGTTCGCGGTGATCGTGGCCGTGTCGTGGTCGATGAACGTCTGGACGCCGGAGGTCTCGAACCTGTCTCCCTGGGTCTCGTAGGACGCCAGCGAGAAGTCGTAGGAGCAGTCTGTGCCGCTGATGTCGACGCCGCTGCGGAGGGAGACCTCGGCGCGGACCATCATGCGCTCGATACCTGTGCGGACCGGGCTGACTCCGTGCTGGACGTGAACAACAGAGTCCCACCGCCAGGTCGAGCCGAGGTTGATGCCGGGGTCGGCTGCGTAGTACCGGTAGCGGAAGAGCGTCCGGTAGTCGACGTCGTCGTCGATGCCGGGGCAGAACGACGCGGGGTCCGTGGTCGGGTCCGTGGTCGGGTCCGTGGTCGGGTCCGTGGTCGGGTCCGTGGTCGGGTCCGTGGTCGGGTCCGTGGTCGGGTCCGTGGTCGGGTCCGTCGTCGGGTCCGTCGTCGGCTCGGCCGGCTCGGTCGGAGGCGTGGGGTTGCGGTACCCGATGTGCGAGACGGACTGGCCCGTAAGCGCACCGGTGCCCGAGACGATCTCGGTCGTCGGGGCGCCGTTGCCACCCTTGACGCACAGGTCGACGGTCCACCCCTCCTCGAGCTGGTAGTTCAGGGAGCGACCCCCCCAGCTCAGACGTCCGAACTCGAAGGTCTCAGAGCCTCGGCTCGAGTCCTTCTTCGTGTATCCGAGCGAGTCGCAGGTGATGCTCGCGTCCGGCTTGGTCTTCGGGTCGTCCTTGGCCACGGCGCCCGGCGCGAGGGCGACGACGGACAGACCGGCGATGAGAGCCGTCCCCGTCGTGACACCGATCGCGCGGCGCAGTCGCCGTCCGATGCTGAGAGTTGTGTACATTCCGTCGCTTCCGTCCGCTTGAGGTGTGTTTCAGACGGTCACGGACGGTCTGTCTGGTGACCCTCCGTGTGTCCCTGCGGCGAAACTACCCCGATAGGGGCCACTCAAGGCGTCTACGGCCACCGCCTGTGGGCAGAATGGTCCGAACGGTTGATGACAACCGGTGATCACGGCACCTAGTGCAACCGGTTCTGACTCAGCGTGAGTGAAACGGGGTGGCAGCGTCCGTCGGTGACGCTGCGAACGGATCAGGCCGGGACGTCCTGCTGACGTCGCCAGCGGATCCCGGCGTCCAGGAACCCCTCGATGTCGCCGTCGAAGACCGCGTCGGGGTTGTTCACCTCGTACTCCGTCCGGAGGTCCTTGACCATCTGGTACGGGTGCAGGACGTAGGAACGCATCTGGTTGCCCCAGCTGGTACCGGCGTCGGACTTGAGGGAGTCGAGCTCGGCCTGGCGGCGGCGCCGCTCGAGCTCCAGGAGCTTGGCCTGCATGACGCGCATGGCCGACTCCTTGTTCTGGAGCTGGGACTTCTCGTTCTGGCAGGTGACGACCGTGCCGGACGGGATGTGGGTGAGCCGCACCGCGGAGTCCGTCGTGTTGACGCTCTGCCCGCCGGGCCCGGAGGAGCGGTAGACGTCGACACGGAGGTCCTTCTCGGGGATCTCGATGTGGTCGGTCTCGGCGACGACGGGCAGCACCTCCACCTCGGCGAACGAGGTCTGGCGACGGCCCTGGTTGTCGAACGGGCTGATCCGGACGAGCCGGTGGGTGCCCTGCTCGATCGACAGGGTGCCGTAGCCGTAGGGGGCGGTGATCTTGAAGGTGCCGGACTTGATGCCGGCCTCCTCGGAGTACGACGTGTCGTAGACCGACGTCGGATAGCCGCGGCGCTCGGCCCAGCGCAGGTACATCCGCATGAGCATCTCGGCGAAGTCGGCGGCGTCGATGCCACCGGCCCCCGCCCGGATGGTGACGACGGCGTCGCGGGAGTCGTACTCCCCGGTCAGCAGGGTCCGGACCTCGAGCTCGTTGAGCTGACGGCGCAGGGCGACGAGGTCCTTCTCCGCCTCGGCCCAGCTGTCGGCGTCGTCCTCGCCCCCGGCCAGCTCGACGAGCACCTCGAGGTCGTCGATGCGCGACTCCATCTTCTCCATCCGCTCCAGCTCGGACTGGGAGGCGGACAGGGCGCTGGTGACCTGGGCGGCCGCGTCGGGGTCGTCCCACAGGTCCGGCGCGGAGGCCTGTTCGCTCAGCTCCTCGATCCGGGAGCGCAGCGCAGACATGTCGACCACGGCCAGCACGCCCTCCAGGGTGTTTCGGAGGTCGGCGATCTCGGCGGAGAAGTCTGTTGCAGCCACGTCGGTGCAGGGTACGCGCTCTCACCCGAACGGACCTGCGCCGCCGGGGGCCCGGGGTGGGTCAGGCCCCTCTCAGCGGCTCTGGAAGGCGCTGGTGGGCAGGTCGCGCTCGCCGTCGCGGATCGCCGCGACGACCCGGTCGGCGACGTCGTCGGCGGCGAGCCCCTCCGGCAGGGCCGGGGCGGTCCCGGCGACGGGTCGGGTGGCCAGGCCGGTCTCGGTGTGGGGCGGTCGGGCGTCGAGCACCCGCACCTTGGCCCGCCGCAGCTCCCCGGCGGCTGCCGCCGACAGCGCCCACGAGGCGGCCTTGCTGGCGGAGTAGGCCGCCATGTGCGCCGTCGGCCTCTCGGCGACCACCCCGCTGATGGTGACCACGAAGGCGTCCCCGTGCTCTCGCGCGCCCTCCGTCAGGGGACCGTGGGCGGCCCGCAGCAACCGCAGCGGGGCCAGGGCGTTGACGAGGAACAGCTCGTCGACGGTGTCGTCGTCGACCTCGTGGACGGGGCCGAACGCGACGACCCCGGCGGCGTGGACGAGCCCGGCCAGCCCCCCGTGGGCGGCCACCGCGGCCTGGACGGCGCGGGCCGGGCCGTCGGGGGTCGTCAGGTCGACCGACACCGTGGTGGCGCCGTCGATCCCGAGCGCGTCCAGGGCCGCGAGGTCACGGCCGACCAGGGTGAGGAGGGCGCCGGCCTCGTCCAGCCGGCGTGCGATGCGGGACCCGAGCCCGCCGGCGGCACCGGTGACGAGGACGGGGCGACCGGACAGGGTGACGGGCGAGGCGGTGGGCACGCCCCACGTTCACACGACGGGGGCCGCCCCGCACCCCGGCCCGCGGGGGCCTGCGGCCACGGACCGGACGTGACAAGGTCGAGGCCATGGCAGACGGCATGGCGAGGTTGCAGGTCCTGGACTGGCGGCGACGTGTCCGGGAGGCCTACGACGCGGTGCGGACCGAGTCCCACGTCACGCTGGCGCACTCGATCTGGTGCCGCCGGCGCGACGAGCTCTTCGCCACCCATCCCGCCTCTCCCCTGAGCGCCGAGGCCCGGAAGAGCTTCCGAGGCCTGCCGGTCGCGCCGTACGACCCCCAGTTCCGCTTCGAGGTCGAGGTCGAGGTGGCGGAGCCGCACCGCATGGAGGTGCCGACCGGGACCGACGGCGTCGTGCCGTTCGACCGGGTCGGCGTGGTCCACCTGCCGGGGCTGGGGACGTTGGACGTGTGGTGGCTCGCCACCTACGGCGGCGGCCTGTTCCTGCCCCTGCGCGACGGCCTGGCCGGTCGTGACGGCGGCACCTTCGGTGGCGGTCGCTACGTCCTGGACACCGTCAAGGGTGCCGACCTGGGTGGCGCCGACGGCGGCTCGCAGCTGGTCGTCGACCTCAACTTCGCCTACAACCCGTCCTGCGCCTACGACGCCGCGTGGGCCTGCCCGCTGGCCCCCGGGGGCAACACGATCACCGCCGAGGTCCCGGTCGGCGAGCTCGTCCCGCCTCCCGTCTGAGCCCGATCAGGGATCCGCCTGGCTGACCGCGCTCGCCGTCACCCGCAGCGGCACGCCCGCCCCGTAGCGCCCGGCCACGGCCTCCGGCAGCAGCGGCAGGGACCGCGCGGTGAGGACGACCACGGCGGTGGTGCCGTCGCTCGTGCCGGTCGAGCCGACGTCCACCGAGAGGTCGGTGAAGCGGGAGGGGGCGTCCAGGCGCAGCAGGTACGCCGTCACGGACTCCCGGACGGAGTCGTCGGTCACCGGCACCGCGTCGATGCCCTCCGCGCGCTCGGTGACCGCGAAGTACGCGGGCTCGTCGAGGGCGTCGGCCGCGTCCAGCGCGGCCCCGTCGGCCAGCGCCAGCAGCCGCTTGCGGTCCAGGTGCACGGCCGAGGCCGCGACGACCACGAGCACCAGCAGGATGGCGACGAGGCCGTAGACCAGGGCCAGCAGCAGCACCTGGCCGGAGTCGTCACCCGCACGGGGCCGGGGCCGGGCGGCGCCGTCCGCCGTCACGGTCCGGCCCCGAACTCGTCGACGACCTGGGTGTGGGTCGCACTGACGGGCACGACGAGCGGGACGACCCGCGACACCCCGGCCGGCACGGCGGGCAGGGGGACGTCCACCGCGACGGTCACGGTCACGTCGGCGCCCGGCGTGAGGCACGGCTGCGCGCTGCAGCGGACCTGCACCGCCCCCGTCGGGTCGGCCTCGATGCCCTGGTCGCGCAGGGCCCAGCCGACGGCCGCCACCACGCGCTGCTGGGACACCTGCTCGTCGGACCCGGTGACGACGATGCGCGCGGCCTCGCGGGCCGCGCTCTCGGTGGCGAAGGCGGCGGCCTGGACGCCGGCCATCGCCACCACCAGGTAGACCACCGGCACGAGCATGAGCACGCCGATCGTGACGAACTCGACGACGGCGCTGCCGCCGTCGCCCGAGGCTGCGACGGCGGCGGCCCGACGCCGCAGGGCGAGCGGGGCCCGGGCAGGAGGGGCGTTCACGGCAACGCCTTCTCGTCGACCGCGTGCCCGTCGACCTCCAGGGTGCGCGGCCCCACGAGCCCGAGGACCGGCAGCGGGGCCCGCACGGTCACCACGACGGTCTGCACCCCGTCCAGCGTCTGCGTCCCCGCCGTCACGTCACCGGCCAGGTCGTCGGTCAGGGCGGAGGCGATGAGGTCCTGCGTCCGAGCCACCGCGTCCTCCGGACCGCGGCCGACCAGCGCCCCGTGGCGTGCACCCTCCCCGGCGGAGTCCACCAGGGTGTTGCGGACGTGCAGCGACAGCGCCAGCTGCAGCACCCCGACGAACAGCAGCGTGAGCAGGGCCGAGACCAGGACGAAGTCGACGGCCGCCGAGCCTCGGGTCGGGCCCCGCGTCAGGGACCTTCGACGACCGAGTCCATCGAGTCGGTGAAGATCTGGGTCAGCCGGTCGCCGGCCACGGCCCACAGCGCGATCACCAGACCCGCCGTCATCAGGGTGACGAGCACCCAGCCCGGCACGTCCCCACGGTCGCCGCGCATCATCTGCAGGCGCGCGGCCGCCCACCTCACCGGTGTCGTGTTCATCGCTTCTCCCCCGTCCCCCGTCGCGGCCTCTGCCCGACGGTCCACCACTCGTCCCGCGCATTGTGGCCCGGATCGTGCTCGCGCGGCAGCCCTCGTCCCCAGGTACCTCGGGACCGATCGCCACGCCCCTCACAGCTGCAGGTCCAAGGACACGAGACCGGGGTAGACGGCGAACAGCACGGTGACGGGGAGCACGAGGAACACCACCGGGACCATCATCGCGATCTCCTTGCGACCGCCGCTCTCCATCAGCCGGCGACGCCCGAGCTCGCGGACGTCCTGGGCCTGCGAGCGCAGCACCTCGGCCAGCGGGGTCCCGCGCTCCACCGCCACGGCCACGCCGTCGACGAAGCGGGCGAGCGGCGGGAGGCTGGTCCTGGCCGCGAGGCCCTCCAACGCCTGCACCAGGCTGGCCCCGGCGCGCGCGGTGGCCAAGGTGCGACGCAGCTCCACCGACAGCTCACCCCGGCAGGTACGCGCGACCCGTTCCAGCGCGCCCACGGCACCCTCGCCCGCGCCGACGCTCAGCGCCAGCAGCTCCGCGACGGTCGGGAACTCCTGCATCATGCGTTCCTCGCGGGCGCTGACCTGCTGCGACAGGTACTGGTCGCGACCCAGGACGCCCACCAGGCCCCCGATGACGACGACGGCCACCATGGGCAGCACCGCCGGTCCTCGGGTGAGACCGATCACCGCAGCCGCCCCGGCACCGGCCACGACGCCCAGCACCCCCCAGACGACCTGCTCGGCCCGGAACTGCTCGAGGGTCGTCCCGGTCCCGGACTGCTCGAGCCGGCGGCGCACCGTGCCCGGCCCCCCGGAGATGCGCTCGACCCAGCGGACCAGGTCGGTCATCACCGGGGCCAGCAACCGTTCCAGGGTGCCGAACCTGGCTCGCCGGCCCGGCAGGTCCTGCAGCAGCCGGGACCTGCGGGTGTCGCGCAGGTAGGGCTCGAGCCGGTCACCCAGGTCCACCTGGCGCCACCACGGCACCGAGACCACCACCAGCAGCAGCCCGATCCCGGCCAGGCCGCCCAGGACGGCCCCCAGGACGACGTCGCTCATCGGAGCACCCGCTGCTCCTGGGGCAGGCGCCCGATCCGCAGCATCAGACGGTAGGCGACCGCCGACGCCGCACCCCCGATCGCGAGCACGACCACCCCGGCGGGCTGGTTGTACGGCGCGACCGCGCCCTCGCGCGTCGCGAGGATCGCGAGCACCACCCACGGGGCCGCCACCGCCAACCGGGCGGCGCTGACCGTCCACGACTGCCGCGCCTCCAGCTCGCCCCGGGTCCGGGCGTCCTCACGCAGGAAGGTCGACAGCGTCCGCAGCAGCCGCCCCAGGTCGGACCCACCGACCTCACGGGTGATGCGCAGGGACTCCACCAGCCGGTCGGCCACGGGGTCGGCCAGCCGGTCCTTGAGCCGGGACAGCGACTCCGCGAAGCGACCGGTGGCGCGGTAGTCCTCGGCGAACTCCGTGAACGCCGGTCGCAGCTGCTCCGGCCCCCGCTCGCCCAGCTGCCCGAGGGCCTCCGGCAGCGACAGGCCGGCCCTGACGCCCGAGGCCAGGTTGTCCACCACCTCCGGCCACACCTCACGCAGGTCGGCGCGGCGTCGTTCGGCGCGGTACCGGACCAGGGCCAAGGGCCCCCACGACGCCATGAGCGCGAAGCAGAGCGCGATCCACGGGGCGGCGCTGAGCAGGTAGACCACCGCGAAGACCCCGACCCCGGCGCCCGCGCAGAGGGCCAGCAGCGACCGGACGCTGACCGAGCGGACCCCCGCCTGCACCAGCGCGTCCTCCAGCCCCGTCGTCCAGCGCCGTACGGCGGGCCGCGGCTCGGTGTCGGGCACCCAGCACGACCACCAGATGCAGAACGCCCCCAGACCGGCGACCAGGCCCAGCGCCAGGCCCTCCCCCGTGCTCACCCCGGTGCCAGCAGCCCGGCCACGTCGAAACCCGCCCGACGGAACCGCTCCTCGTGCGGCGGGTACCCGCCCGCGGCGACCAGCACCTCGTCCGCGCCCTGGCGGAACACCGTCGCGGTCTCGACGACGCCGTCCTCCACCCGCCCCGGCACCGCGAGCACCTCACGCACACGCCTCCGACCGTCGGCCGCCAGCTCGACGTGCACGACCAGGTCGATCGAGCTCGCCACGGTCGGCACGACGAAGCTCGCGCTCACGTTCTCGCCGGCCAGCAGGGGCAGGGTGCACATCTTGGTCACTGCCTCGCGAGCGCTGTTGGAGTGCACGGTGCACATGCCCGGCAGCCCCGAGTTGAGCGCGATGAGCAGGTCCAGGCTCTCCGCCTGCCGGACCTCGCCGACGACGATGCGGCTGGGCCGCATCCGCAGGGCCTCCTTCACCAGGCGGCGCAGCGGGATCTCGCCGGTCCCCTCGAGGCTGGGCTGACGGCACTGCAGCCCGACCACGTCCCGGCCCGGCACCTTGAGCTCGAACACCTCCTCGCAGGTGATGACGCGCTCACGGGCCGGCACCGCAGCGGCCAGGCAGTTGAGCAGGGTCGTCTTGCCGGCCTGCGTACCGCCGGAGACCAGGACGTTGAGCCCGGCGACCACGGCCGCGTCGAGGAACCGGGCCGCCTGCTCGCCGATCGTCCCCAGCGCGACCAGGTCGGCCAGCCGGTCGGCACGGACGACGAACTTCCGGATGTTCACCGCCCAGTGCCGGCGCGTGATGTCGGGGATGACGACGTGGAGCCGGGACCCGTCGGGCAGCGTCGCGTCCACGAACGGGCTGCTCAGGTCGACCCGCCGCCCCGACGACCGCAGCATCCGCTCCACCAGGTCACGGACCGCGGCGTCGGTCAGGATCGTCGTGGTCAGCTCGGAGACACCGCGGCGGGCGACGAACACCTTGCCCGGCTCGTTGATCCACACCTCCTCCACCTCGGGGTCGTCGAGGTACGGCTGCAGCACGCCGAAGCCGACCACGGCGTCCAGGACCTGCTTGACGGTCGTGCCCGTGTCGACCAGCGGCGGCAGGGTCCCCGACAGCGACCGCTCGTCGTAGTCCGCGACCAGGTCCTCGACCAGCCGACGCATCCCGGCGGGGTCCGTGCCCGGGTCCAGGTCCCGGCGCCTGATGAGCTCCCGCGCCTCGTCGGTCACCGCCGCGACAGCGTCCACGCGTCCCCCTCCGGATCCCGGCCCTCCCCGGACCGGTGCCCGCAGACTACGAAGCCCGGGCCCCGTCGGGAAGGGCCGGTCCGAGCCTGTGGACGACGCCGCGTCGTCCACAGATGTGACGCCACCACCGCCGGCGGCCGTCGACCGGGGCAGTGTCGTCGCAGCGGGACCGGTCGCACGAGGCGCCGGTGCGGGACGAGGGGGTCCGACGTGCGGCTGAGGTGGACGGTGGTCGTGCGCGGCCACCCCGGTGACGACGGGTCCGGGCCGGTCGGTCGACGCGACGTCGTGCTGGACTGCCCGGCCGGGACGACGCTGGCGCAGGTACCGGGCCTCGGTGCGACGGCGGCAGGAGGTCGACCGCCCAGGGTGACGGTGGGCGGCGCCCCCGTCGACCCCCGCACCGCCGTGGTCGGCGCGCCGCCGCTGCTGGACGGCGCGGTGGTCGTGCTGTCCCACGGGGACGGTCCTCGACGACGGAGCCCCCGCAGCACGGGACGCCTGCTGGAGCTCGCGGTGCTGGCGGGCCCGGACGCCGGCACGGTCCACCCGCTGGACGGCGAACGGCTGGTCTGCGGCCGGGCCGTCACCTGCGCCGTCGCGGTCCGGGACCCGCGGATGTCGCGCGAGCACTGCGAGCTCGTGGTCCGCAGCGACGGCGTCCGGCTCGTCGACCTGGGGTCGACGAACGGCACGACCGTGCTCCCTCCGTCCGAGACCTCGCCGCCGGGCGAGGCGGCGGACGTCGAGGGGCCACGGCTGGGCCTCGGGGAGGAGTGCGTCATCGGCGCGAGCCTGGTGACGCTGCGCGCCGTGGCACCCGCGGTCGTCACCACGGCCAGGCCCGCAGGCGACGGCACCCTGCTGCTGCGGAGGTCACCTCGCGTCCACCTCCC
Organism: Aquipuribacter aurantiacus; assembly: GCF_051216895.1. NCBI lineage: Bacteria > Bacillati > Actinomycetota > Actinomycetes > Micrococcales > Intrasporangiaceae > Aquipuribacter > Aquipuribacter aurantiacus. Next base: position 165,946 of record NZ_JBPKAO010000004.1, on the reverse strand, counting down.
GGAGACGGCGACGGTCGTGCAGCTCCCGACCCCGGCCCGGCCTTCTCGCACCACCGGCTTCCCCGTCCTGGCCGTGCTGCTCCCGGCCGCGGCGGCGGGGGGACTGGCCCTGTGGACCGGTTCGGCGGTCTACCTGCTGCTCGCCGCCCTGGGGCCGCTCCTCGTGGCGGGTGGCTGGGTCAGCGCCCGGCGTGAGGCCCGGCGCGACGGCCGGCTCAGTCGAGGAGAGCACGCCCGGACCTGCGCCCGGCTGCACGGGCGGGCCCAGCGAGCGGCCGCGGCGCTGGCCGGGGCCCGCCGGGTCTCGATGCCGGACGCCGACATGCTGCTGCGGCAGGCAGCCGGGCACGGGCCGAGGGTCTGGGAACGCGAGCCAGGTGACGCGGACGCGCTCCGGGTCCGGCTGGGTCGGGCCGCAGGTGACGGCGACGGGCCGCAGGCCGCGTCCCTACGACCGCAGGTCGTGCTGGTGGACCCGGACGGCGTCGAACGGCCGGTGAGCACCCCCGCCGACCTGGTCTCGGTCGACCTGCGTGCCGGTCCGCTCGGGCTCGTCGAGCCGGACGGCGACCCGTCGGTGGCGAGGTTCGTCGTGGGCCAGCTGGCGACGCTCCTCCCCCCAGGAGGGCTCCACGTGCTCCCTGTGCTGGGCGCGCGTGCCCGCGAGCGGTGGCGCTGGCTGACCCTCACCCCGCACGTCCTCGGCACCGTGGACGGGCGGGGTCGGCCCGCACCGGCCGGCGCGGGGGCCAGGACCTGCGCCCGCTGGGTGGGTGACCTGGTCCGGGAACGGACCGCCGCCCGCGGCGGGCCGGCTGCCGCACACCCGGGCCCGTCGGGCAGAACCGCGCTGCTGGTCGTCGTGGACGACCCCGACGGCGAGCTGGCCTCGGGCGAGCTGGCCTGGCTGCCGGACGCCGCGGCGGTCGACGTGCACGTCGTCGTCGTCGCGCCCGACGCCACGATGCTGCCCCGCGGCTGCGGGACGGTCGCGGCGCCCACCGCCCCCGACGGTGTCGAGCTGACCGTGACCGTCGTCGGGGACGGCTCGGCCGCCGTGTGCGTGGCGGACCGGGTGGGGCCGTGGTGGTCGGAACGCCTGGCCCGACACCTGGCCCCGTTGAGGGCTCCGGCCGAGCGTGCGCCGTCGACGCTGCCGGAGCGGGCACCGCTCGACGACCTGCTGGACGGCTCCCCGGCCGCGACGCTCGAGCGGTGGGCGGCGTCGGGCTCCGGTCTGCCGGTCCCGATCGGCATGGGTCGCGCGGGGCCGGTCGTGCTGGACCTGGTCGCGGCCGGGCCGCACGCGCTCGTCGCGGGGACGACGGGGTCGGGCAAGTCCGAGCTGCTCCGGGCCTGGCTGCTGGGGCTGGCCCTGTGCCACCCGCCGGAGCACGTGGCGATGCTCCTGGTCGACTACAAGGGAGGGGCGACCTTCGACGAGCTGTCGCGGTTGCCTCACGTCGTGGGCCTGCTCACCGACCTGGACTCCGGTGCCACGACCCGGGTCCTGCACTCCCTCCGGGCCGAGGTCCGGCGACGGGAGCGGTTGATGGCGGCCTCTGGCGCGCGAGACCTGGACCAGCTGCGAGCCTGGCGCGGTGTGGACCTGCCCCGGTTGCTGGTGGTGGTGGACGAGTTCCGGGTCCTGGCCGAGGACGCACCCGACGTGCTCGCGGAGTTCGTCCGGCTGGCGGCGACGGGTCGCTCCCTGGGGCTGCACCTGGTCCTGGCCACCCAGCGGCCGGCCGGTGTGGTGTCGGCCGACATCCGCGCCAACACCGGGCTGCGCATCGCGCTGCGGGTGCAGGACGTGGGTGAGTCCCGTGACGTCGTCGACCGCCCCGACGCGGCCTGGCTCCCCCACGACCGCCCCGGGCGGGCCGTGGTGGTCGGTGCGGGTGTCGACGAGACCCTTCAAGCCGCATGGGTCGGCGGCGGGGCCGAACCGGGGCCCTCGTTGACGGTGCTGGGTCCGGGGGCCTCCTGGTGGCCCACCCTCGCCGCCCCCGACGGGGACGACGGGGACGACGGGGACAGCGGGCGCGACCCCCGTCGGGGCACCCCCCAGCCGACCCCACAGACCCACGAGGGTGCCGGGGCGGAGGAGGTCGTCGACCAGGTGCTGGCTGCGCTGACGTCGAGCGGTCGCGCACCGGCGGCCTGCCCGTGGCTCCCACCCCTCCCGGCCCGCCTGCGTCGCGGCGACCTGCCCGACGACGGGGGGCCGACCGGGTCGCGGCTGCGGCTGGGCCTGACGGACCTCCCGTGGGCGCAGGCCCGGGGCGAGCTGACCTGGGACCCGGTCCACGACGGTCCCGCCCTGGTCCTCGGCGGCCCGCGCAGCGGCCGGAGCACCACGCTACAGGCGATGGCCCAGGCTGCCGACCGCCTGGAGGTCGCCGTCGTCCGGCTGGACGGTGCCACCGTCGAGGGGGACCACGCTGTCGACGTGCTGATGCGGCTCGCCGAGACACCACCCGACGCGCCTCCGCCCACCCCCGCACCGGCAGGGACCACGGCACCGACGCGGCCCACGACGGCGACGCCTGCGCCTGCGCCTGCAACCACGACCACGACCACGGGGCGGCTGCGGGTGCTGCTGCTGGTCGACGACTGCGACACGGTCCTCGACCCCGCCGCCGATCCCGAGCCGGCCGACCTCCTGCTCCGGGTGCTGCGCTCCGGGCACCGGGCGGGCATCGGGGTGGCCCTGGCGGGCGGCCGGGCGACGGCGGTGTCGAGGCTGGCGGCCGCCACCCGGCTGCGGCTGGTCCACCGCACGGCGGACCCCGCGGACGCCACCCTCGCCGGGGTGCCCGGCGGCGTCCGCGTCGGGGCCGACGTGCCCGGTCGCTGCCTGGTCGTGGGGCTGCCGGTCGACGACCCCACGACCAGGGACGGGCCCTCGGTGGTCGAGGCCCAGGTCCTGGCCCCCGACGGAGCGGACCACGCACCTCCGGGGCGCTCGGACGGGCGAGGAGGCGGGCGAGGAGGCGGGCGAGGCCTCGTGGCGAGCGCCGGGTGGCCGGTCCGTCCGCTGCCGGCCCGTGTCGACGTCACGTCCCTCCCGGTCGCCTCCTCGGCCGGGCTGCCGCTGGGCGTCGTCGCGCCGCAGGGGTCGCCGTGGTGGCTGGAGGTGGGCGCGACCCCTGTCCTGGCCGTCGTCGGACCGGCCCGCAGCGGTCGTAGCACCGCGCTGGCCACGATCCGCCGCCAGGCCCTCGCGGCCGGGGTGCCCACCGCGGGGCTGTCCGACCTCTCCCTGCCCGGGTCCGCCCGCACCTGCCTCGCCGGTGACGACGGCTCGGCCGGCGGTGACGGCCCGCCACCCGCACCGGTCCGGCTCCTGCTCGTGGACGACGTCGAACGCTGCTCCCCCGACGCCCTCCAGCACCTCGAGCAGTGGCTGTCCGGCGGCACCGGTGCCCTGGCCGGGCTGCTCGCCGACGCCGCCACGGTGGTGGTGACCGGGTCGACCGACTGGTTCGCCGGGGAGTTCCGGGGGGTCCCGGCCGTGGTCCGACGGCACGGCTTCGGGGTCGTCCTCGGCGCAGGTCGCACCGACGTGCGCGACGTCCTGGGCTGCCGGGACCCGCTGCGGCAGCGCACCCACCTGCCCGGCCGGGGCGTGCTCGTGGAACGTGGGCGTGCGGCGCGCATCCAGATCGCGCTGGCGGGTACGGCTGGGTAGCCCCACGGGCAGCCGTGCGGTCGTGGTCCGGGGAGCGCCCGGCCCCCGACCGACCGATTTCTCGCGGTACCGAACCCAACCGGTCGTGGCGAGCACTACCGTTCGTCAGACGCCTAGACAGGAGACCCACCCCGATGACGCCCGCCCCCTCGACCCCGCACCAGCGCGACGGCCACGCCCCGGCCGGCGACGCGCAGCCGGGTGACGCGACGGTGCCTGCGCAGCCCGCCGCCACGGCACCGGACGTCGTCGAGCTCGAGCTCCCGGCCGACCCGGCCTACCTGGGGGTCGTGCGCACCGCGTGCGCCGGCCTCGGGGCCCGGCTCGACCTGACCCTCGACGAGATCGAGGACCTGAGGATCGCCGTCGACGAGGCCTGCACCCTGGTGCTGCCGCCCGGCCGGGCCCCCCACGACAACGACGTGCGGCTGCGGGCCACCTTCTCGGTGTCCCGCTCCTCGCTCGCCGTGCGCGTGCACGGGCCCAACCCGCTGCTTCCCGGTGACAGCAGCTACGCCTGGGCCGTCCTGGAGGCCCTGGCCGGTGACGTCGACTCCGGTGTCGAGCCGGCCGGCTCGTGGATCTCGCTCACCCACACCCGCGCGCGAGCGGCCTGACCCGTGGACACCCGCACGCACCTGCCCACCGACTCACCGGACACCGGGCCCGTGCCCGTCGGCACCCCGTCCGACGAGGGGCAGGCGGCGGCGCCGTCCGGTCGCCGCCAGCGGCAGCACTCGGGCCCCGACACCGACCCGCTGCTCGAACGCCTGGCGGTGCTGCCCGAGGACCACCCGGAGCGCACCCACCTGCGCGACACGATCGTCACCAGCCACCTGCCGCTGGTGCACCACATCGCCCGCCGGTTCGCCGGTCGCGGCGAGCCCCATGACGACGTCGTCCAGGTGGGCACGATCGGGCTCATCAAGGCCGTCGACCGGTACGAGCCCGGCCGCGGGGTCCCCTTCGCGGGCTACGCGGTACCGACCGTCACCGGCGAGATCCGCCGCTACTTCCGGGACCGGGCCGGCACCGTCCGCCTGCCCCGCCGCGTCCAGGAGGTCCAGGTCGCCGTCACCCAGTCCCGGGAGGCGCTGACCCACGAGATGGGTCGCACCCCCACCGTGGAGGAGGTAGCCCAGCGCGCCGGGCTGGACACCGACACGGTGCTGGAGGTGCTGGAGAGCGCCTACTCGCTGACCACGGTCCCCCTGGACGTGGACAACGGGGTCAGCGACTCCCTCGGCGAGGAGGACGTCGCGCTGGACGAGGTGCTGACCCGGGAGACGCTGCGGCCGGTCCTGGCCAAGCTCGAGCCCCGCGAACGGCGCATCATCGCGCTGCGCTTCGTCCGGGGCATGTCCCAGGCGCAGATCGCCGAGGAGGTGGGCATCAGCCAGATGCACGTGTCTCGCCTGCTCAGCCGCACCCTCACCCGGCTGCGGGCCGACATGACCCGGCCCGACGCCCCCGGCTGAGCCCGCAACCCCGGCCCTCGGTCGGACGTCCGCCTCAGAGGACCGGGGGGCTGCTGCCGCGCCGGGTGCGGCCGGCCATGAGCACGGCCCCGGCCACACCGGCGACCCCGACCAGGACCGCCAGCAGCGTCAGGCCCCCGACCCGCGGGTTGCTCACCAGCGACAGCACGGCGCGCGAGCCCACGCTGAGCGCCACCAGGACGACCAGCACCTGCACGGTCAGGAAGATGCCGGTCGGCCAGGCCCGCCAGGCCGCGAACCCGCGGGCGACCTCGAGGAGCAGGTAGGCCAGCCCGGCGCAGGCGGCCCCGACGCCCAGACCCAGCACGAGCGAGCCGCCCTGCAGCCCCGTGACCAGGGCCACCACACCGGCCCCCGCCGCGACGAGGGCCTCCAGCAGCGCCACCCCGACGGCGAGCGCGCGGCCCTTCCTCGCCCGGGCGAGGCCGCGGTCGGCGGCGGCGGACGGCGGGTCGGGCAGGTCCTGCGGCATGGCGTCCACGTTAACCGGGGCCTGCGGGCGGGCCGGCACGCGAACCGGATGTTTCAGACCCGGTCAACCTGGGAAAGCCCTGTCAATGGCACAACAGGGCTGGCAGCAGCCTCACGGTGCACCTAGCGTCGTCCTCGCGAGCGGATGACCGGGTGACGACCGGGTCACACCTGGTCGACAGTTCGGTTACAACCGTGTGACGTAGTTGGCACAACTAATTGCGGAACGGGTCTTGTGAAGGCGTTCACGAAGTGGTCTCCTTGTATCAGGACGGCGCGGGAACCTGACGCGCCCATCGAGTGAGCCAGCGGCCCGGGACCCCGGCCGTCGTCACCGGACAGGCCGACCCGGCCTCCGGAGCACACCCCGACGTGAAACTCGCACGGCCTTCCGTGCGTTGACGTGAGATGGAGATGAAGATGGACTGGCGTGACCGTGCAGCCTGCCTCGAAGAGGACCCCGAGCTGTTCTTCCCCATCGGCAACACCGGCCCCGCGATCCTCCAGATCGAGGAGGCCAAGGCTGTCTGCCGCCGCTGCGACGTGGTCGACACCTGCCTCAAGTGGGCCATCGAGTCCGGACAGGACTCGGGCGTCTGGGGCGGGCTGTCCGAGGACGAACGCCGCGCTCTCAAGCGTCGTGCCGCCCGGGCCCGCCGCGCCAGCTGAGCCGACCTCCGGGTCAGCACCCAGCAGCACGGCTCGAGCACCACGAAGGGCGTCCCACCTGCGGGTGGGGCGCCCTTCGTCGTGCCCGGGACCGGCCGTCAGCGCAGCACGACCGCCACGGTGGCGCGGGTGCCGCCGTCGGGACCCGGCCCACGGGTGAACGTGCCGTTGAGCTCGGTCCGGACCAGGTTGTCGACGATGCGGCTGCCCAGACCGGGCTGCGCCGCCGGGTCGATGCCCTGCCCGTCGTCGTCGACGTGGACCACCAGGCGGGCCCCGTCCCGCTCGGCCGTCACCGTCACCGTGCCCGACCCGATCACCCCGACGGGGCCCTCGACCCCCGCCATCGGGAACCCGTGCTCCGCGGCGTTGCTGACCAGCTCGTTGAGCACCAGCACCAGCGGGGTCGCGTCGGCCGCCTGCACCCGGCCGAAGGACCCGTGCCGCTCGAGCCGCACCCGGTGCGGACCCGTCGCGGTGGCCAGCTCCAGGGCGTTGGCCAGGCCGGTGTCCACGACGGAGTCGAACGGCACCGTCTCGTCGATCTCGTGGGCCAGGGTGTCGTAGACCCCGGCGATGGCCGCGATCCGCCGGCCCGCCTCCTGCAGCTCGGCGCGGGCCTCGTCGCTGGAGGTCCGCCGGGCCTGCATCCGCAGCAGCGCCGACACCGTCTGGAGGTTGTTCTTGACCCGGTGGTGGATCTCGCGGATGGTCGCCTCCTTGGTCATCAGCGCCCGCTCGGAGCGCCTCACCTCGGTGACGTCGCGGACGAGCACCAGCGCGCCCACCCGTTCCGGCACCGACCCCGCCCCCCGCATCAGCGGCACCGCCCGCAGCGACAGCACCGACCCGCGCATCTCCAGGTCGCAGCGCCAGGGCGCGCGGCCCATCACCACCAGGGGCAGGGCCTCGTCGACCGGGTCGCGCTCCTGCAGGCTGGCCGTGACGACCTCGGCCAGGCTGCGCCCGCTCACGGTGACGACGCCGACCCGGCGGAACGCCGACACCGCGTTGGGCGAGGCGTAGGTGACCACCCCGTCCGCGTCCATCCGCAGCAGGCCGTCGCCCACGCGGGGGGCGCCGCGGCGCGGGCCGGTCGGCGCGGAGCTGTACGGGTAGGTGCCCTCGGCCAGCATGCCGAGCAGGTGCGAGCCGCTCTCGCGGTACACCAGCTCCAGGCGCCCGGGCGTGCGGGTCGAGCTGGGGTCGGTGCTGCGGGCCACCACCCCGATGACGCCGTTGAGCGCCGCGCCGTCGCGGCGGCGGACCGGGAACAGGTCGACCTGCCAGGGCTGGTCCTCCATCAACGGTGGCTGCGCGTCGCCGGAAGGGGCCTCGGGGTCCGCGGTCCCCGATGCCACCGCGTCCAGACGGCCCGTCAGCCCCGGCCGGGCCACCGTCCCCACGACGTCGTCGTAGAACACCGTGGCCCAGGTGCTGGGCCGGGCGTGGGCGACCGCGGACCAGCCGCCGGAGCGGTCACGGACCCAGAGCACCAGGTCGGCGAAGCACAGGTCGGAGACCAGCTGCCAGTCCCCCACCAGGGTCCGCAGCCACTCGACGTCCGGTTCCTCGACGTCGGCGTGGCGGCGGACGATGTCGGTGATGGTGGTCACGCGGGCATCATGACGCAGTCCTCAGCGTGCGTCGTCGGCCGTCCCGCTCTTGACCACGCTGCGCAGCGTCCGCAGCGCGACCGACAGCGGCGCCAGGTCGTGCCCGGACAACCGCTGGACCTCGTCCAGGGTGACCCGCGCCCGGTCCAGGGCCGCCGTGTTGGCCGACTCCCACGACTCGATCCGCGCCTTGGCGTCGCCGGACGTCGTGCGGACCACGGAGGTCGTCAGCTCCTCCAGCGCCGCGTACAGGTCGTAGCGCAGCGCCGCCCGGGCCAGCGACTGCCACCGGTCGGAGCGGGGCAGGGACGTGATCCGGGTCAGCACGCCGTCGACGGCGTACCGGTCGGACAGGGCGAAGTAGACCGCGACGACGTCCTCGGCCGGCTCCCCCTCCCGCAGCGAGATCTCGGCGACGTCGAGCAGGCAGAACTCCTCGAGGAACCCGGCGGAGCGCTCCGCCAGGGGCTGCGGCACGCCCTGCTCCACCAGCTCGTCGGTCCGGGCCGTCATGTCCCGGCCCTCCTGCCCCGCCACGGCGTCGCGCAGGGCGCCCCGCAGCGACGCGACGACCGGCGCGAACCGGGCGATCTCCGCCTCGACGTCCAGCGGGTCGGGCCGGTTCTGCAGCAGCCACCGGCAGGCGCGGTCCAGCAGCCGCCGGAACGACAGCAGCAGCTCCAGGCGCACCGGGGTCGGCAGCGAGGCCGCCTGCTCGGCCACGTCGGCGTGCCACTGCTCCTGCCCGAACACCTCCCGCGCCACCGCCCAGGCCCGGACCGCCCGGTCGGGCGAGGCGTTGAGCTCCTCGCCGAGGCGGAACACGAACGTGGTCCCCGAGGAGTTGAGGACGGCGTTGGCCAGCGACGTCGCCACGATCTCGCGGCGCAGCGGGTGCGTGCTGACCTGGTGCGGGTACTGCTCGCGCAGCCGCGGCGGGAAGTAGTCGACCAGGTAGCGCTCCGACCAGGCCTCGTCGGGCACGGTGGAGCCCACCAGCTGCGCGGTGAGGGTGAGCTTGCTGTACGCCGACACGACGGCCAGCTCGGGCGAGACCAGGCCGCGACGGCCCTCGGCCCGCTCCTCCCAGCCCAGCTCGTCCGGCAGGAACTCCAGCGCCGCGTCCAGCGCCCCCGACGAGGTCAGGTGCTGCACGAACCGGCGGTGGACCGGGAGCATCTCCACCGCCTGGTGGCGGGCGTTGCCCAGCTGCACGTTGGCCTCGACGTTGTGCCGGAGCACACCCGCGGCCACGTCGTCGGTCATGTCCACCAGCAGCGCGTCGCGCTGCTTGTCCGTCAGGTCGCCCGCGGCCACCACCCGGTCCAGGAGGATCTTGATGTTGACCTCGTGGTCGCTGGTGTCCACGCCCGCGGAGTTGTCGATGGCGTCGGTGTTCAGACGGACCCCCGACCGGGCGGCCTCGACCCGACCGCGCTGGGTCAGGCCGAGGTTGCCGCCCTCCCCCACCACGCGGCAGCGCAGGTCCACCCCGTCCACGCGCAGCGCGTCGTTGGCCTTGTCCCCCACCTGGGCGTGGGACTCGTCGGAGGCCTTGACGTAGGTGCCGATCCCGCCGTTCCACAGCAGGTCCACCGGGGCTCGCAGCGCGGCCCGGATGACCTCGGTGGGGGTGAGCGTGGTCTCCTTCGCGGCCAGCCCGACGGCGGCCGCCGCCTCCGCGGACAGCGTCACCGACTTGGCGCTGCGGCTCAGGACCGCGCCACCGGCGGACAGCAGCGAGGTGTCGTAGTCGGCCCAGGACGAGCGCGGCAGCGCGAACAGCCGCTCCCGCTCGACGTAGGACGTGCCGGGGTCCGGGTCGGGGTCGATGAACACGTGCCGGTGGTCGAACGCGACCACCAGCCGTGTCGCCCGCGACAGCAGCATGCCGTTGCCGAACACGTCCCCGCTCATGTCGCCGATGCCGACGACCGTGAACGGGTCGGTGTCCACGTCGCGGCCCAGCTCGTCGAAGTGGAACCGGACGCTCTCCCACGCCCCGCGCGCCGTGATCCCCATGGCCTTGTGGTCGTAGCCCTTGGACCCGCCCGAGGCGAACGCGTCGCCCAGCCAGAACCCGCGCTCCACCGCGATGGCGTTGGCCACGTCGGAGAACGCCGCCGTGCCCTTGTCCGCCGCGACGACCAGGTAGGAGTCGTCGCCGTCGTGCCGGACCACCCGCGACGGCGGGACCACCGGCGCCGGGTCGGTCCCGGCGGTCAGGTCACGGTCGTCCGTGACGTCGAGCATGGCCCTGATGAAGGTCCGGTAGCACTCCTTGCCCGCCTCGTACCAGGCCTCACGGTCCTTGGTCGGGTCGGGCAGCCGCTTGCCGACGAAGCCGCCCTTGGCCCCGGTCGGGACGATGACGACGTTCTTGACCTGCTGCGCCTTGACCAAGCCGAGCACCTCGGTCCGGAAGTCCTCCTGCCGGTCCGACCAGCGCAGCCCGCCCCGGGCGACCGCGCCGAAGCGCAGGTGCACGCCCTCGACGTCGGGCCCGCACACCCAGATCTCGTGGGCGGGGCGCGGCTCCGGCAGGTCGGGGACCTGCTGCGGGTCGAGCTTGACCGCCACCGTCGGCCGCGGGCGCCCGTCGGGGCCGGGCCGGTAGAAGTTGGTCCGCTGGGTCGCGACCATCGTGGCCAGCAGCGCGCGCAGGATGCGGTCCTGGGTCAGGTTGTCGACGTCCTCCAGGGCCTGCTCGACGGCGGAGACGGCGCGCTCGGTCGCGCCGAGACGGGCCGGGTTGGGGTGCTGGCCGTCCGCCTGAGCGAACCGGTCGGGCGCGAACCGGGTCTCGAACACCGCGACCAGGAGCCGGGCGACCTCGGGGTTGGACGACAGGACGGCGGCGATGTAGTCCTCGGAGAACGTCGTCCCGGTCTGACGCAGGTAGCGGGCGTAGGTGCGGAGCACCACCACCTGGCGCCAGGTCAGACCGGCCCGCAGCACCAGCCGGTCGAACCGGTCGGACTCGCTCGTCCCCGTCCACGCCGACGTGAACGCCTCGGTGAAGCGGCGGGCCAGGCGGGCCGGGTCGGTCGTGGTCCCGGGCTCGACCGCGACCGACGGCAGGTGCAGCCCGAAGTCGTAGACCCAGTGGTCGACCACCTCGTCGGCGGCCCGGCCGTCGGCGTCGTCGCTGCGCAGGTGGTACGGCCGCTGGTCGACGACCTCGACCCCCAGGTGGTCGAAGAACGGCAGCACCTCCGACAGGCCCAGCTTCTCCCGGCGGTACAGCTTGAGCCGCGACGTGCGCGCGGGCGAGCCCACCGGGGAGTACAGCAGCAGGTCGATCTCGGCCGCGGAGCCGCTCGCGCGCTCCATCGCCTCCAGCCGCACCAGGTCGCCGACGGCGACCCGGGCCGAGGTGTCCTCCTTGTAGCCCTCCGGCAGCGTCGCCGCCCAGCGGCGGCTCATCCGCACGGCCTCGGCCTCGCCCAGCTCGGCGCGCAGCCCGTCGGCCAGGTCCTCCTCCCACGTGCGGGTCGCGGCGACCAGCCGCTGCTCCACGAGGTCCAGGTCCACCGGCCGGCCGCTGTCGCGGTCGCCCAGCCGCACCACGAAGTGCAGCCGGGCCAGCACCGACTCCGACACCCGCGCCGCGTGCTCGACGTAGCTGCCCCCGAACGCCTGCAGCAGCACGTCCTGCATGACCAGGCGGACCTCGGTCGTGTACCGGTCCCGAGGCAGGTAGACCAGGCAGGACACGTACCGGCCGAAGTCGTCGTGGCGGACGAACAGCCGGGTCCGACGACGCTCCTGCAGCTGCAGCACGCCGAGGCTGATCCGGGTGAGGGTCTCCACGTCGGAGGCGAACAGCTCGTCCCGCGGGTAGGTCTCCAGGATGGTCAGCAGGTCCTTGCCGGAGTGCGTCCGGGGGCCGAACCCCGACGTCGCGAGCACCGTGGCGACCTTGCGGTCCACCACGGGCACCAGGCTCACGCTCTGGGTGTACGCCGCCGACGACAGCAGCCCGAGGAACCGTTGCTCCCCCACGACCTCGCCCGTGGAGTCGTAGACCTTGACCCCGACGTAGTCCAGGTAGGTCGAGCGGTGGACCGTGGCGCGGCTGTTGGCCTTGGTCAGGACCAGGACGTCGTGCCGGCGGGCGTGCGCGGTGACGGTCGGGCTCAGCGGGTTGACGGTGGGCCGCTCGTCGCCCTGACGCATGATGCCCAGGCCCGTGCCGGGCACGGACTCCAGCACCGCGGTGTCGTCGGAGCGGCCGGGGCGCAGCGCGTACTCCCGGTAGCCCAGGAAGGTGAAGTGCTCGTCGGCCAGCCACCGCAGCAGCCGCGCCGCCTCGGCGCCGTCCTCCGGGTCCAACGCCCCGGCCGGCAGCCGCCCGGCCAGCTCGTCGACGTCGGCGGCCAGCTCCCGGGCCTTGTCGCGCATGGTCGGCCAGTCCTCGACCGCGGCGCGCACGTCACCCAGCACGCCCTGCAGGGCCAGGGCGAGGCGGGAGTCCGGGTCGTCCTGCGCGCGCTCGTCGTCGCCGGTGCCGGGGCGGTCGTCCCCGTCCTGCGACCCGTCGTCGCCGACCTCCCCGCGTGCCGGGGACAACCGGCCCGGGGCCGACCGGTCGATCTCCGCGTGGATCCAGGACTCGACGACGACGTCCTCGCCGACCGTGGACGGGTCGGTCTCGCCGTGCGTGACGTCCAGGACGTCCAGCAGCGTCCCGTCCTCGTCCCGGCGGACCACGACCTGGGGGTGCACGACCAGGTGGATGCCCCTCCCGGCCCGGGACAGCTCGTTGGTGACGGAGTCGACCAGGAAGGGCATGTCGTCGGTGACGACGTGGACGACGCTGTGGGCGGTGGTCCAGCCGTCGTGCTCGACCGTCGGGGTGAACACCCGGACGAGCGAGGTCCCCGCCGGGCGGGAGGCCGCCAGGCTGCGGTGGGCCAGCACGGCACCGCAGACGTCCGTCGGGTCACGGTCGACGAGGTCCTCGTCGGACACGTCGGCGAAGTACCCCGCCAGCAGCACCTCGTCGCCCCGCGAGCAGCCCCGCTCCTTCGCGATGGCGTCGGCTCGTCCCAGCAGTGCCGCACGTTCGTCGACCATCCCCCGACCGTAGTGCCGGACGGCGTCCGGCACGCCCCCGGCGCGGGAGTGCGCGGCCAGGACGGTCCGCTCTGCTCTACCGTCGGGGGGTGGACATCCGGACGACGCTGCACTGGCCCGCTCCTCCCGCCGACGTGGTCGCCGCTCGCTGCGACCCGGGCTACCTGGAGGTCCTGGCCCGACGCACCGGGGCGATCGAGCACTCCGTGGAGGTCGACGGCCTGCGGACCGTCGTCCGCCGGGTGATGCCGACCGACCGGTTCCCCGACTTCGCCCGCAAGATGACCGGTGAGCGCCTCACGCTGGTGGAGACGACCACCTGGCACGCCGAGGCCGATCCGGACGGCGCCCGCCGGGCCGACGTGGCCATGCACGTGGAGGGGGCGCCGGTGACCTCGGCGAGCTCCACCGTCGTCCGCCCCGAGGGCGACGGCGCCGTCGAGCAGGTGACCGGCCAGGTCACGGCCAAGGTGCCCCTGGTCGGCGGCCGGATCGAGAAGGCCGTCGCCCCCGCGCTCGACGCCGCCCTGGAGGCGCAGGTCGACGCCTACCGGGAGTGGAAGGGTCTGTGACCGCCCGGTGAGAGGGCAGCGCGGGAGGGGTCGCGTGGCCGGGACCGGCCGCACCGACCGGAGCCGGTGAGCGCACCCGGGTCGGTCGCGCCCGCGGACGGGCCGGACGGGACGGTGCTGACCGTCGAGGACCTCGCGGCGGTCGACGCGCGCGCCCGCGAGCTGCTCGGCGAGGACCCGCAGGCGGCCGACGACCTGCTGACCGCCACCCTGGAGCACCTCGACCGGGCGACGACGGTCGGCCCGGAGCGGGCAGGGGTGTCCGTCGAGGTCGACCTGTCCCACTGGCGCGCCCAGCTGCTGTACGCCCGGTCGGCCCAGCGCCACTACCGCAACGAGCCGAAGGCGCTGGCCGACCTGCAGCAGGCCGCGCAGATCGTCGACCCCCGCACCAGCCCCCTGCTGGCGGCCCTCGTCCTGAACGGGCGCGCCATCTGGGAGGGCTTCGAGGGGCGCATCGAGGACCAGATCGGCACCCTCACCCACGCGCTGGAGATCGTCCAGCGGGCCGACCGCGAGCGATCGGTGGCGGTCCGGGCCGCCGTGCGCATCAACCTGGCCGAGATCCTCGCCGACCTGGGCGACATCGAGCGGGCGCTGTCGCTGCTGACCGCCGCCATGCCGGACAGCCGGCTGCTGAACGACCCCGAGCAGCTGGAGCAGATCCACTCGACCGCCGTCACGGTCGCCGGGCTGTGGCTGGTCCGCCCCGACGGGGTCGAGCGAGCCCCGCAGGAACGTCGGGCGGAGCTGGAGCGGGACGTCCAGCTGTGGGCCGCCGCCGCCGCCGAGGCCGGCGAGGCCGCGGCGGCCCGGGACCCGCTGCTGTCCAACCGGCGTCACGCCGTCTACGCGGCCGCCCGCGCCGCCCACGTGCGCGGCGACCTGCCCCGGGCCCTGGAGCTGGTGGAGGAGGCGGTGAGGCTGACGGCCGAGCGCGGCGAGCCCGACCACCTCATCCGCTGCCGGGCGCTGGCCGGTGAGCTGCTGGTGTCGATGGGCCGCCCCGCGGAGGCGCTGGCCCAGCTCGAGGAGGTCGTGGAGGGCCGGGGGGTCATCACCACCGCGTTCCAGCTGACGGCCTGGTACCTGGTGGCGGACTGCCTGGAGGCCCTGGGACGGCACCGCGAGGCGATCGCGGCCCTGCACGAGTACGTCCGGCACAGCGGGGTGTCCCGGGACGTCCGGCTGCGCAACACGGCCTCGATGGCCGCGGTGACGGTGATGCGGGAGCGGGCCGAGGCGGAGCGCGACCTGGCCCGCGAGGACAGCCGGCACGCGAGCCGGCTGGCGCGGATGGACCCGCTGACCGGGGTCGGCAACCGGCTGGCCTTCGAGGACGCGCTGTCGTCGTTGGCCGCCGGGGGACGGACCACGTACCTGGCGCTGCTGGACCTGGACCACTTCAAGGTGGTCAACGACGTGCACGGGCACCTGGTGGGCGACGAGGTGCTGCGGGCGTCGGCGGCCACGATGAACGACCGGCTGCTGGCGGGCGACCCCCGGGCCCAGCTGTTCCGGATCGGCGGGGAGGAGTTCGCGGCCGTGCTCGGCCACGACGAGCCGGGGGGGACCGGCAAGGCGCTGGCCACGCTGGAGGACGTCCGCCGGGCCGTGGCGCGCCAGGAGGTGCGCACGGGCGGTTCGACCATCACCTTGACGGTGTCGGCCGGGCTGGCCGTGGGCACGGTGGGCGCGGCCGGCGACCGCAGCCACCGCGCCCTGCTGAGCCACGCCGACCAGAACCTGTACCGCGCCAAGCGGCGCGGCCGGGACCGGGTCGTCGCGGACTGACCCGCACGACCCGGCCCGCCGGGCTCAGCCCATGTGCGGGTAGCGGTGGTCCGTCGGGGCCACGAAGGTCTCCTTGATGGTCCGGGGCGACACCCAGCGCAGCAGGTTGTGGACCGCGCCGGCCTTGTCGTTGGTCCCCGAGGCGCGCCCGCCGCCGAACGGCTGCTGCCCCACGACGGCCCCGGTCGGCTTGTCGTTGACGTAGAAGTTGCCCGCCGCGAACCGCAGGGTCGACATCGCCTCCTCCACCGCGTACCGGTCCCGCGAGATCACGGCGCCGGTCAGCGCGTAGGGCGCCACGGACTCCATCTGGGCCAGCATCTGCGACCATGCCCCCGGTCGGGAGTCGTCCCACACGTGGACGGCCAGCACCGGGCCGAAGTACTCCGTGGAGAACACCTCGTCGTCCGCGTCGGCGACCTCCAGCACCGTCGGTCGGACGAAGAAGCCCTCGGAGTCGTCGTACGTGCCGCCCGCCAGCACCTCGATGCCGGTGCTGCCGTGCGCCCGGTCGACCGCGGCCGCGTTGCGCGCGAAGGAACGGGCGTCGATGACCGCCCCGCCGAAGTTGTCCAGGTCGTCCACCGGCCCGTACGTCAGGGAGTCGGTGGTGGCCGCCAGCGCGTCGCGCACGCCGGCCCGCCACAGCGACGCCGGGACGTACGCCCGGCTCGCGGCCGAGCACTTCTGGCCCTGGTACTCGAAGGCACCGCGGACCAGCGCGGTGACCAGGACGTCGGGGTCGGCGCTGGGGTGGGCCACGACGAAGTCCTTGCCGCCGGTCTCCCCCACCAGGCGCGGGTAGGAGCGGTAGGAGGCGATGTTCTCCCCGACGCTGCGCCACAGGTGCTGGAACGTGGGGGTGGAGCCGGTGAAGTGGATGCCGGCCAGGTCGGGCGCCGCCAGCAGGACGTCGCTGACCGCGAGGCCGTCCCCGGTGAGCAGGCTGATGACACCGTCCGGCAGGCCCGCCTCGCGCAGCAGCTGCATGGTGAGCACCGCCGCGAGGGTCTGGGTCGGCGACGCCTTCCAGATCACCGTGTTGCCCATCAGCGCCGGCGCCGTGGGCAGGTTGCCGGCGATGGCGGTGAAGTTGAACGGCGTGATCGCGTAGACCGGGCCCTCGAGCGGGCGGTGGTCGAGCCGGTTCCACACCCCGTCGGAGTTGCGCGGCGGCTGCTCGGCGAGCATCTGGCGGGCGTAGTGGACGTTGAACCGCCAGAAGTCGGCGAGCTCGCAGGCCGCGTCGATCTCGGCCTGCTGCGCCGTCTTGGACTGCCCGAGCATGGTGGCGGCGTTGATCCTGGCCCGCCAGGGACCCACCAGCAGGTCCGCCGCGCGCAGCAGGATCGCGGCGCGGGCGTCGAACGGCAGGCGCCGCCACGGTCCGGCGGCCTCCCGCGAGACCCGCAGCGCCTGCTCCGCGTCGGCGTGGGTGGCACCGTGTCCCCGGCCCAGGACGTGGGAGTGCCGGTCGGGACGCACGACGTCGAAGGGCTCGCCGCCGCCCATCCGGACGTCGGAACCGATGAACACCGGCAGCTCGGTCACCTCACCGGACAGCTCGCGCAGCGCCTGCTCCAGCGAGGACCGCTCGGTCGAGCCCGGCGCGTAGCCGAGCACGGGTTCGTTGCGCGGCGGCGGGGGCGTGCTGACCCCGTCGAAGCCGCCGCCGGGGGCGTCGGTCGGGGCGGGCGGGTGCTGGGGGCTGCTCATGCCCGCACGCTACGCGTCCGGGCGACCACGTCAACGCCTGCGGGCAGGGCCGTCCGGGCGCCGCGGGGCCCGATCCGGGCACACCGGGCGCGCGCGCCGCTCGCCCCCGGCCATACTTCCCCCACGACCCGCCCAGGAGCTTCTCCACGACGACGACGGAGGTGAACGCCGTGCCCAGCGAGCCGGGTGCGGCCGCACCACCGGCGGACGACGCGGTCCGCCTCGCCACCCTCGTCGACTCCGACCCGGTCCGCGCCACGGCCGAGCTGGACGCCCTGCTGGGCGACCTGCTGCCGGGTGGGCGCGAGGACCTGCCCGACGCCGTCGACGACGACCGGCGCACCGACGTGGCGCACCTGCTGCTGCTGCGGGCCCGGGCCGGGCACTTCCGTCGCGACCTGGGCGCCCACGACGACACCGCCGCCGCGCTGCTGCTGCTCGACGCGGAGGAGGAGCCGCTGCTGGCGGCGCAGGCGCTCAACATGCACGCGATCTCCTCCGGCTACCTGGGCGACCTGCACGCCCAGCTGCGCTGCCTGGACCGGGGCCTGGAGGCGCTGCTGCGCGCGGAGGGCCCCGAGGCCACGCGGCTGCGCTCGGTCATGCGCCACAACCTCGCGGTGGCGCTGTACGACCTGGGCGACGCCCGGGGCGCGCTGGGGCTGCTGGCCGACGCCCGCCGGGAGGCGCGCGAGCTGGGGCACCCCCGGCAGCAGGAGTGGGTGCTGATGAGCTCGGTGGCCGCGGCGTCGTTCCTGCTGCGCGGGTACGAGGGGCAGTCCCCCCTGCAGGGCGAGGAGCACGAGCGGCTGCTGCGCGACATCGGGCGGTGGACCGCCGAGGCCGTCGACGCCGCCGACCGCGCCGTGGCGGTCGGCGAGGGGTTGGCCAACCGACGTGGTGCCTCGTGGTGCCAGGCCCGCCACGCGCAGCTGAGCGGGGACCTGCCGACCGCCCTGACCCACGCCCAGGACGCCGTCAGCCTGGTCGGCACGCTCGGCGAGCTGGACGTGCTCGCCCGTGCCCGGGCGCTGCTGGCCGAGATCCTGATGGACCTGGACCGCCTCGACGAGGCCGAGCAGATCCTGGTCGAGGCCACCGAGGCGACCGACCGGCTCGGCTCGGTCACCAGCGTGATGGTGTGGCACATGCTGGCGGTCTGCCGTGAGCGACGCGGTGACCTGCGGGGCGCGCTGGCGGCGATGCGGCGCTACGTCACCGCCGTGACCGCCTCCCGCGACATGCAGGTGCACAACACCGCCGCGGTCAACGCGGCCCGGCTCCGCCGGGAGGAGGTCGAGCGGGAGCGGGACACCTGGCGCCGCACGTCGGAGCACGAGCGACGGGCCGCCCGGGTGGACCCCCTGACCGGCATCGAGAACCGTCGCGCGTTCACCGACGCCATGGTCGCCCACGCCCGCGAGGGCGCCCGCCTGGCCCTGGCCATCGTGGACCTGGACCACTTCAAGTCCGTCAACGACCGGTTCGGGCACGTGGTGGGCGACGAGGTCCTGGTGCGCGTCGGGGCGGCGATGCTCGCCGCGCTGCCCGCCCTGACCGGCACCGGGCCCACGGCGGAGGTCGGCCTGTACCGGGTCGGCGGCGAGGAGTTCGTGGTCGCGTTCGCGGTCGACGGGATGGACGACCGCGCGGTCGTCGCGCTGGTCGAACGGGTCCGGCGGTCGGTGGCGGCCGTCGACTTCTCCGACATCGGGGTGCCGGTGCGGGACGAGCACTCCGGTGACCTGGAGGTCACCGCGTCGGCCGGCGTGGCGATCGGCGTGCCGGTCGACGCGGCGTCACCCGCGGGTGACCTGCTCCGGGCGGCCGACCGGCACCTGTACACCGCCAAGAGCAAGGGCCGGAACCGCCTCGTCGGCCCGTGAGCCCCCTGCCTACAGCGCGTAGGAGTGGTTGCCCACGAAGAGGTAGTTGACGCCGAAGAAGTTGAACATCAGGCACGCGAAGCCGAGCACGGCGATCCAGGCCGAGCGCGGTCCCGCCCAGCCGGCGGTGGACCGCGCGTGCAGGTAGGCCGCGTAGACGACCCAGATGACGAACGACCAGACCTCCTTGGGGTCCCAGCCCCAGTACCGGCCCCACGCCTCGGCGGCCCAGATCGCCCCCGCCACCACGGTGAACGTCCACAGCACGAAGGCCACCGCGTGCAGCTGGAACGAGGTCTGCTCCAGGGTGCGGCTGTCGGGCACCCGGGACAGGAACCGGCTGGGCTGGCCCCCGGCGGCCAGGACCGCCTCCTGGCGGTGCTGGACCAGCTGCACCACGGCCAGGCTGAACCCGATGGTGAACAGCGCCGAGGACAGGAACGCGATCGACACGTGCACGACGAGCCAGGAGTCCTGCAGCGCCGGGGACAGGGCACTGGCCTCGGTGTAGAAGAAGGACGTCGCGATCATGAGCGCCAGCAGGACCGGCACCACGACGAACGAGCCGAGCCAGCTCCACCGCTGCGCCCGGCGGAGCAGCACGACGAACACCAGGCTGACCAGGACGGATCCGGTCAGGGCGAACTCGTAGGCGTCGCCCCAGGGCACCCGGTGCACCGACAGGCCGCGGGCCACGATGGACCCGACGTGCAGCAGCGTCGCCAGCACGAACAGGCTGGTGCCGATGCGGGCGGCCCGGCCCTGCCGCTCCTGGCCTGCCGCGTCGTCCGGGCCCCCCGGGAGCGGGCTGGTCCGCCCGTCCGGGTGCACGTCGGCGCCGGCGGACCGCGCCGCGGTGGCCCCGGCCCCGACGCCCGCCCCAGCCGTCACCAGGGCCTGCGGCTCCGGCCGCGCCCGGCGTGCGCCCAGGTCGATCGCGTAGGCGACCAGCGAGACGGCGTACACGGCCATGGCCGAGTAGACGAGGGCGTCGCTGATGCCGGCCAGGCCCTCGTCGGCGGCGCGGCCGGTGACGAGGACAGCCGGCAGCGCCAGCAGGTCCAGGGGTGGCGCGGTCATCGGTCCTCGCTCGTGGGTGCAGGCCCGGGGCCGGGCGGGTGGGTGCTGCGCGGGTCGGTGCTGCGGGGTTCGGTGCTGAGCGGGTCGGTGCTGCGCGGGTCGGTGCTGAGCGGTTGGGTGCTGCGCGGTTCGGTGGAGCGCGGGGGGCTGCCGGTCGGCGGGGCGGCGGCCGCCACGAGCAGCAGGCGGTCGACCTCGCCCTGCAGCCCGGCGTCCCGGCTCCGGGACAGACCACCGACCTCGACCACGGTACGCCGGGCGCCGTCCTCGCCGTGGTCCGGGGTGAGGCGGGCCCACAGGCGTCGTCGCGGCAGGAACAGGCTGACGACCAGACCGAGCATGGCCAGCGACGCCGACACCAGGGCCAGCGGCCCCGACGGGTCGGAACGCACCTGGAAGGCCGCGAACCTGGGCAGCTCGACGAACGTGACGCTGCCCGCCCCGTCCGGCAGGTCGACGCTCTGGCCGGGGGCGAGCAGGAGCAGGACCGGCTCACCCGCGTCGTCCAGCATCTGCGTCATGTCGTCGGTGTCCAGGTCGTAGACCGACTGCGGGGTGCCGTCGCCGAGACCGATGTCGCCGACCCAGGGGGTGAGGACCAGCCGGGGGACGCGGGCGTCGGGGAACAGCGAGACGGGCGCCGCGAGCGGGTCGGCGCCCGCCGTGGGCAGGAACACCCCGCTCAGCCCGATGTCGTCGCCCCCGGGCACGGCCGCCTTGACCACGCCGGTCGAGGTGTACCCGCCGTCCTCGGGCAGGAACGGCACCGGCCCGGCGAACCGGACCTCGCCGTCGGCGTCCCGGACCTCGACCACGGGGGCGTAGCCGTTGCCGGTCAGGAACAGGCGGGTGCCCTGGACCTCCAGCGGGGAGTTGACCCGGATCGTGCCCGGCTCGCCCTCCGCCCCCGGCGACGGGGTCACGGTGACGGCGGCCTCGAAGTTGCGGGGCGAGCCGAGCTGGCTGACCTGCTCCTCCTCGAAGGCCACGTCGAGGGCGTCGAGCCGCAACGAGAACGGCGGCAGCCCGGTCGCGTCGAACCGGGCCCCGGGGTTGATGGAGTCGTACTGCTGCAGGACGTTGCTGAACGACTCGCCCTCCACCACGAGGGCCTCACCGCGGTAGGAGTACAGCGAGCCGGTGGCCATGGCCACCAGCACCCCGACGAGGCTGACGTGGAACAGCAGGTTGCCGGTCTCGCGCAGCCGGCCGGTCTCCGCGGCCAGCGACCGGGCGCCCGGGCCGCCACCGGTCTCGGCGTGGACGTCCACCCGGTGACCGAGCAGCGGCCCCCCGCCACGGCCCCGCCGCCGCAGCGCGACGGTGAGCCGGTCGACGACCACGTCCACGGGCTCGGCGACGGTGACGCCGCCGTGCCCGGGCAGCCGCTCGAGGCGGCGCGGGGTCGTGGGCGGGCGACGGCGCCACTCGGTGACGTGCGCCCGGGCGCGCGGCACGATGCAGCCCAGCAGGCTCACGAACAGCAGCAGGTAGACCGCGGCGAACCAGGGCGAGGCGTAGACGTCGAAGAAGCCGAGCCGGTCCAGCCACTCCCCCGTGCTCTCGTTCTCGCGCAGGTAGGTGTTGACCGCGGCCAGGTCGACCCCGCGCTGCGGGAACAGCGACCCCGGGATCGTCGCGACGGCCAGCAGGAGCAGCAGCACCAGGGCCGTGCGCATGCTCGTCAGCTGCCGCCAGAGCCAGCGGGCGGTCCCCCTCGCCCCGAGCGGCGGGGGCGTGGGCGCGGGCGGGAGGGGCGAGGCGCCGGTGGCGTCCGGGGTCCGGGTGTCGGCGCTCACAGCAGCACCGGGAACCGGCTGATGGGGGCGCGCAGCGCCTCGACGAGGGCCTCGTACAGACCGGTGATCAGCAGCAGACCGACGACGACGAGCAGGACGCCCCCCACCCGCTGGACCAGCACCCGGTGCCGGCGCAGCGGCCCCAGGGCGCGCAACCCGCGGGCGTACCCGAGGGACACCAGCACGAACGGCAGGCCCAGCCCGACGCAGTACGCCGCGCCAAGCAGCGCCCCCCGCCCGGCCCCGCCGTCGACGAACGACAGCCCCAGGACCGCGGCCAGGGTGGGTCCCACGCAGGGGATCCAGCCGACGCCGAACGCCGCCCCCAGCAGCGGGGCGCCGCCCAGGCCGACGGCCGGGCGCCAACGGGGTCGCCGCTCGGTGCGCAGGAACGGCAGCGCGCCCATGAACACCAGCCCCATGGCGACCGCGACCACGCCGGACACGACGTACACGACCCGCAGGTTGGGCACGAGCGCCCCCGCGACGCCGGCGACCATGCTGATGCTGATGAACACGACGCTGAACCCGGCGACGAACAGGCAGGTGCCCAGCACCAGACGCCCCGTGGGGACGGTCTCCGGGTCGGCGAGCACGGCCGTGCCACCGCGGGCGGGGCCGGCACCGGTGCTCGCGGCACCGGTGCTCGCGGTCCCGGTGCTCGCGGTCCTGGTGCTCGCGGCGCTGGTGCTCGCGGGGCTCGACGCGACCGCGGCGGCCGGGCCGGGCTCGGCCATGCCGGACACGTAGGCCAGGTAGCCCGGCACCAGCGGCAGCACGCAGGGCGAGGCGAACGACACCAGCCCCGCCAGCAGCGCCAGGGGCACGGCCAGCAGGAGCGAGCCGTCCAGGACGGTCTGCGCGGCCACGGAGGACCCCGCAGCCAGCAGCCCTCCGGCCACCACGTCGGCCCCGACCGCCCCGACGCTCACGCCTGGCCCCCTCCGGACGCGACGTCCTCGACGACGCCCACCAGGGTGGCCTCGTCGACCTGGGACAGCATCCGGGCGGCCACCCGGCCCTGCTCGTCCAGCACGAGCGTCGCCGGCACGACGTTGGTGGGCACCTCGCCGGCCAGGCGCAGCAGCAGCGCGGAGTCGGGGTCGTGCAGGCTCGGCCAGTCGATGCCGTACTCCTCCTCGAAGCCGGCCGCGGCCTCGACGGAGCGGTCACGGATGTTGAGCCCGACGAACTGCACGGCCACGCCCGGCCCGTCGGCACCGGTCAGCACCTGCTCGGCGCTGACCAGGTCGGGCGCCTCGGCGTGGCAGGGCCCGCACCACGAGCCCCAGACGTTGAGGACGACCAGGCCGCCGCGCAGGCCCGTGACGTCGAGGGCCTCCCCCGTCAGGGTCTGGCCGGTCAACCCGTCGACGGGCTCGCCGCGCTCGTCGGCGGCGATCACCTGGACCGTGCTGTCCCCGGAGACGTAGGCGGCGCCGGCCTCCTCGCGCAGGCCGGGCACCCCTGCCTGCCCCGACGAGCAACCGGTAAGCGCGAGCAGCAGGGCGCCGGCGAGCAGACCCGCACGCGCCGGACCGCGCCGGGCCCGGGTCACGGGTCGGCTGGTCACGGGTCCGCCGGTCACAGGTCCGCCGGTCACAGGTCCGCCGCGGGCTCGCGGTAGGCCACGCCGACCAGCTCGTCGCCGTCGTAGGTGAACGAGGTGAGCGAGGCCAGGCCGCACTGGCGACGACGCGGGTCGTGCCAGAGCCGGCGGCCCTCGGCCGCGGACCGGACGGTCCAGATCGGCAGCTGGTGGGAGACGCAGACGACCTGGCGGCCGGGAGCCAGGTCGCGTGCCGCCTCGACGGCGGCCAGCATCCGGGCCGCGATCTCGCGGTAGGCCTCGCCCCAGGACGGGCGGAGCGGGTTGTACAGGTGCCGCCAGTGCCTCGGGCTGGACAGGGCGCCGTCGCCGACGCCGATGGTGAGGCCCTCGAACACGTTGCCGCTCTCGATCAGCCGCTCGTCGGTGCGGATGCTCAGGCCGTGGGCGGTCGCGACGGGGGTCGCGGTCTCCTGGGCCCGCTGCAGCGGGGAGGCCACCACCGCGCCGACGTCGGCGTCGCCCAGGTGCTCCGCGACGCGGCGGGCCATGGCGTGGCCGCGCTCGCTGAGCCCGTATCCGGCGATCCGGCCGTACAGGACGCCGTCGGGGTTGTGCACCTCGCCGTGGCGCACCAGGTGCACGACGGTGCGGACTGCGGGGCTCATGCCGCACCACCCGCGGCCGCGGCGGCGCGCGCCGCCCCGGGCAGGGCCGCCAGCACGTGCTCGACCGCCTCCTCGTCGTGGCTGGCCGACACGAACCAGGACTCGAACGACGACGGCGGCAGGTGCACCCCGGCGTCGAGCATGGCGTGGAAGAACGCCGCGAAGGCCGTCGAGTCCTGGGTCCGGGCCGTGGCGTAGTCGTCGACCCGCCCCTGGACGCCGTCGGTGAGGAAGACGCTGAACATGCTGCCGGCGTGCTGCACGACGTGCGGCATCCCCACGGCGGTGAACGCCTCGTCGACCGCGGCGGAGACGGTGCGCGACACCTCGTCGACCCGGGCGTAGACGGCCGCGTCGGCCAGCCGCAGCGTGGTCAGGCCCGCGGTGACCGCCACGGGGTTCCCGCTCAGCGTGCCGGCCTGGTAGACCGCCCCCAGCGGGGCCAGGTGGGCCATCACGTCCGCCCGGCCGCCGAAGGCCGCCACGGGGAACCCGCCGCCCATCACCTTGCCGAAGGTGAACAGGTCCGGGGCGGGCAGCGGCTCGTCGCCCGCGGCCGCGCAGTCCTGCTCCAGGCCGTGCCAGCCGCCGGGCCCGACCCGGAACCCGGTCATCACCTCGTCGTAGACCAGCAGCGCACCGTGGGCGGCGGTGACCTCGCGCATCAGGGCCGCGAAACCGGGCCGGGGCGGCACGACGCCCATGTTGCCCGCGGCGGCCTCGGTGATGAGGCAGGCGACGCGGTCGCCGTGCTCGGCGAACACCGCCCGCAGCGCGTCGGGGTCGTTGTACGGCAGGACGACCGTGTCGGCGGCCGACGCCCCCGTGATGCCGGGGCTGGACGGCAGCCCGAACGTGGCCAGCCCGGACCCCGCCTCGGCCAGCAGGGCGTCGACGTGGCCGTGGTAGTGCCCGGCGAACTTGACCACGACCGGCCGCCCGGTGAACCCGCGGGCGAGGCGGACGGCGCTCATGGTGGCCTCGGTGCCGCTGTTGACCAGGCGCACCTGCTGCACCGCGGGGACCCGACGGACGATCTCCTCGGCCAGCTCGACCTCCAGCTCGGTGGGCGCGCCGAAGCTGAAGCCGCGGCCGGCGACGTCACGGACCGCCTCGAGCACCTGCGGGTGGGTGTGGCCCAGCAGCATCGGTCCCCAGGAGCACACCAGGTCGACGTAGCGGTTGCCGTCGGTGTCGGTGAGCCACGGGCCGGACGCCGAGGTCATGAACCGGGGCGTGCCGCCCACGGCGCGGAAGGCCCGGACCGGAGAGTTCACGCC
This sequence comes from Aquipuribacter aurantiacus, assembly GCF_051216895.1. Classification (NCBI taxonomy): domain Bacteria; kingdom Bacillati; phylum Actinomycetota; class Actinomycetes; order Micrococcales; family Intrasporangiaceae; genus Aquipuribacter; species Aquipuribacter aurantiacus. Next base: position 140,574 of record NZ_JBPKAO010000004.1, on the reverse strand, counting down.
GCCGGGGACCACCCGGGAGCCACGCTCGAGCAGGGCCCGGGAGCGGGTCGTACCGGGTGCGGAGGTCGTCGCTTCGGCTGTCACGCCTCCCAGTGTCCCAACCGCTGCTGCGTGCTCAGGCCAGGGGTCGCAACCGGTCGCGCACCTTGGCCATCGCGGCCCCCAGCGCCAGGAACTCCTCACGCGTCAGGGGGTCCACCAGGTGCTCGCGGACGCTGCCGACGTGGTGGGGCGCGGCGGCGACCAGGGCGCTCAGGCCGGCCTCGGTCATGGTGCACCGCACGCCGCGCTTGTCCTCCTCGCAGGGCTCCCGCCGCACCAGGCCACGGGACTCCATCCGGCTCACGGTGTGGGTGAGCCGGGAACGGGAGTGCAGGACCAGGCCCGCGAGCTCGCTCATCCGCAGGGACCGTCCCTCCTGCTCGGACAGCTGCACGAGGATGTCGTACTCGCTGAACGTGAGACCGACGGCCAGCAGGTCCCGCCCGAGCGCGTCGTCGAGCAGGGCCGAACCCTCCAGCCACGCCCGCCACGCGGCCTGCTGCTCCGAGTCGAGCCATTCACCCCTGGTCACGGCGCCGAAGCCTACCGTCCGCTCTGCGGACAGCTGCGGGACGCGACGGCGAGCCGGCTTCCCGGTGACCGTCGTCACGCTGCGTGCAGAGCGCGGGCCACGTCGAGCGCCGCGTAGGTGAGGACGACGTCGGCCCCGGCCCGGCGGATCGACAGCAGCGACTCCAGCATGACGCGGTCACCGTCCACCCAGCCGTTGGCGGCCGCGGCGGCGACCATCGCGTACTCCCCCGACACCTGGTAGGCCGCGACGGGCACGGGGCTGGCGTCGGCGACCTGCCGGAGCACGTCCAGGTAGGGCAGGGCGGGCTTGACCATGATGACGTCGGCGCCTTCGGCCAGGTCCTGCTGGACCTCCAGCAGCGACTCCCGGGTGTTGGCCGGGTCCTGCTGGTAGGTGGCCCGGTCCCCGGTGAGGGTGGACTCGACGGCCTCGCGGAAGGGGCCGTAGAAGCCGGACGCGTACTTGGCCGCGTAGGCCAGCACGCCGACGTCGTCGTGCCCGGCGCCGTCCAGGGCCGCGCGGACGGCCCCGACCTGCCCGTCCATCATCCCGCTGGTGCCCAGCAGGTGGGCGCCCGCGCCGGCCTGCGCCAGGGCCACGTCGGCGTAGCGCTCCAGGGTGGCGTCGTTGTCGACCCGACCCCGGTCGTCCAGCACGCCGCAGTGGCCGTGGTCGGTGAACTCGTCCAGGCAGAGGTCCGCCATCAGCACGGTCTCCCCTCCGACGGCGTCGGCCAGGTCGGCGAGGGCGACGTTGAGGACGCCGTCGGGGTCGTCCGCCCCGCTCCCGGTGGCGTCCCGGCGGCTGGGCACCCCGAACACCATCAGCCCACCGACCCCCGCGTCGACCGCGTCACGGGCCAGCGCCACCAGCGAGGCCCGGGAGTGCTGGACGACGCCGGGCAGGCTGGCGATCGGCCGGGGCTCGTCGAGGCCCTCCTTGACGAACACCGGCAGCACCAGGTCGGCCGGGTCGAGCCGCGTCTGCGCGACCAGGCGCCGCAGCGCAGGCGTCCCCCGCAACCGCCGGGGGCGGCGCAGGGGGAACGCCCCGGCCGCGGGGACGCCAGGGGCCCCGGCCGTCACCGGGCGCGCCGGCGGGCCGCCGGGGTGCGCTCGGAGGGCCGTGACCAGGTCTGGCCGTCCGCCTCGGCCGCCGCCCGGCTCGCGCGGCCGTGGTCGGCCAGGGCGTCCACCAGGGCGCGCACCTCCGGCAGCGGGGCGAGCACGTCGACCCGCAGGCCGTGCTCCTCGGCCGTGGCCGCGGTGCGGGGGCCGATGCAGGCGATCACGGTCGCGGCGTGGGGCTTGCCCGCGATGCCGACCAGGTTGCGGACGGTGGAGCTGGACGTGAACAGGACCGCGTCGAACCCGCCGGACTTGATGGCGTCGCGGACGGGGGCGGCGGGCGGCGCGGCGCGGACGGTGCGGTACGCCGTGACGTCGTCGACCTCCCAGCCCATCTCCTGCAGACCGGCGACCAGGGTCTCGGTCGCGATGTCGGCCCTCGGCAGCAGCACCCGGTCGATCGGGTCCAGCTGCGGGTCGAACGCGGGCCAGACGTCGAGCAGGCCGTGGGCCGACTGCTCGTCGGTGGGCACCAGGTCGGGCTCCAGGCCCCACTCGCGCAGCGCGTCGGCCGTCACCCCGCCCACCGCGGCGATCTTGAGCCCCGAGAACGACCGGGCGTCCAGCCCCAGCGCGTCCAGCTGCTCGCGCACGGCGCGGACGGCGTTGACGCTGGTGAACCCGACCCACTCGTAGCGACCGGTGACCAGGCCGCGGACGGCCTTGTCCATCTGCTGCGGGGTGCGCGGCGGCTCGACGGAGATGGTGGGGACGACGACGGGGTCGGCGCCCAGCTCGCGCAGGTGCTCCACGACCGACGTCGACTGGTCCTTGGTCCGGGGCACCAGCACCCGCCAGCCGAACAGCGGGCGCGTCTCGAACCAGGAGACGGCCTCGCGCTGCTTGACGGCCTCGCCGACGACCAGGCTGACGGGCTCGGGCAGCTCACCGACCACGTCACCGACCTTGGCCAGCGCCACCCCGATGCTGCGCTGGTGCGTGGTCGTGGCCTGCGACACGGCGACCGTCGGGGTGTCCGGGCTCCAGCCCATGGCGACCATCCGGTCGGCCGCACCACCCAGCAGGGCCGCGGCCCCCAGCACGACGACGGTGTCCCCGCCGCCGCGCCCGGGCGCGACGAGCTCGGTGGAGCCGTCGGTGACGTGGACGACGTGGACGCGGTCGGTCCCGGTCGGCGCGACCGGCACCCCGGCGTACACCGGCACGGCGAAGGCCGCGGAGACGCCGGGCACCAGCTCGACCTCGGCCCCGGCCGCACGCGCAGCCTTGATCTCGGCCGACACCGACGAGAACGTGGTGGCGTCGCCGGCGACCAGGCGGACCACCCGGGCCCCGTCGACGGCCAGGCGGGCCACCCGACGGGAGCGGGCCGCCCGGTTCAGCGGCGTGCCGTCCGCGTCGGTGGCCAGCGAGACCACCTCGACACCCGGGCGGGCGCAGCGGGCGAGCAGGTCGGAGGGGTCCGCCAGGTCGGTGACGACCACGTCGGCCACCTCCAGAAGGGCCGCGGCGCGCAGCGTGAGCAGGCCCGGGTCACCGGGACCGGCCCCCACGAAACCCACGTGGGCGCGGCGGCCGGCGTCGCTGGGCGTGGCCGCCCGGTCGTCGCTGTGCGTGCTCATCGAAGGGTCTCCTCGTGGTCGGTGCGTGGGTGTTCCAGCCGGGCCCGGAGCAGCTCGTGGCCTGCCCGCTCCCCCAGCGACGCGGCGTCGGCCACCGCCCCGACCTGACGCAGCCGCAGCAGGCGGGGGACCACGTCCGGGCCGTCGAGGACCGTGGTCGTACGGTCCGTCGTCAGTGATGCCGTCCGGGGGGCCGTCGCGGATGCAGCGACCCCGACGTCGGCGGCGTCCGCGACCGGGTCGTCGGCCAGGGCGGCGTGCAGCACCACCTCCTCGCCGCTCACGGTCGCCAGGGCGCCGACCGGCGCGGAGCAGCCGGCGTCCAGGACCCGCAGCATCGTGCGCTCGGCCGTGACCGCGGCCCGGGTCGGGGCGTGGTCGAGGGCGTCGCGCACCCGGGCGCCGAGCGGGTCGCCGCTGCGGGTCTCGACCGCCAGGGCGCCCTGGCCCGGCGCGGGCAGCAGCACGTCGGTGCCCAGCACGTCGCTGACCTCGCCGTCCCGACCCAGCCGGCGCAGCCCCGCCAGGGCGAGGACCACCGCGTCCAGGTCCACCCCGACGCGTCCCATCCGGGTGTCGACGTTGCCGCGCACGTCCACGACCCTCAGGCTGCGTCCGCGGCGGGCGGCGTCCACCGCGAGCATCGCGGCCCGCCGGGGCGAGCCGGTCCCGACCCGGGCCCCGTCGGGCAGGTCGACCAGCCGGGTCCCGCCCACGGAGACCAGCGCGTCGCGCGGGTCCTCGCGCTCGGGCACCGCGGCGAGGTCGATCCCGGGGAACGGGGCGGTCGGGAGGTCCTTGAGCGAGTGCACGGCCACGTCGACCTGCCCGGCGAGCAGGGCGTCGCGCAGCGCGGAGACGAACACCCCGGTGCCGCCGGTGTCACGGGCCAGCTCGCGCAGCGGCTCGGCGGAGCGGTCGCCGTGGGTCGAGACCAGGACGAGCTCGCAGTCCTCGCCGAGCGTCCGGGCCAGGGCGTCGGCGACCAGCTGGGACTGGGTGCGCGCCAGCGTGCTGGCCCGGGTGCCGACGCGGATCACGAGCTGGTCCCCTCGGCCCGGCCCGGCGTGCCCAGCCGGTTGACCGGGTCCAGGGTGTCGGCCACGTGCAGGCCGAAGAGGGTCTGCAGCGCCTCGGCGTACATCGACCCGTCCGGTCCGCTCGCCAGCTCCTTGACCCTCACCGTGGGGGTGTGGAGGACCTTGTCGACCACACGGCGCACCGTGCGCTCGACCTCGGCGGCCACGGCCGGGTCCAGGTCGCCGAGCCGGCCCCGCAGCCGCTGCAGCTCGGCCGCCACGACGGCGTCCGCCTGGCTTCGCAGCGCGACGACGGTCGGGGTGACCGTGGCGGCCTCGACCTCGGCGCGCCAGAGGAGCACCTCGTCGGCCACCACGGCACGCGCCCGGGCCACCTCGGTCGTCCCGTCGCCCTCGGCGGCGAGCAGGCCGCCGAGGCCCTCGAGGTCGACGAGCGTGACGGTGGGCAGGCCGGCCGGCAGCGGTGCGACGTCGCGGGGCAGGGCCAGGTCGACCAGCACCAGCGGGCGGCCGCCGCGGGCGGCGACGGCGGCCCTGACGTCGTCGGCCTCGACGACGTGCCCCACGGAGCCCGTGCAGCTGACGACGACGTCGCACTCGCGCAGCAGACGGGGGAGGTCGGCCAGGGTCGCGACGTCGCCCCCGACCGACTCCGCGAGCCGGACGGCCTTGTCGTGCGTGCGGTTGACCACCGTGATGGCGCCGGCCGCCTGGCGGGCCAGCGTGGCCGTCACCAGGCCGGCCATGCCCCCGGCGCCCACGACGGCCACCCGCGCGCCGGGCAGCGGCCCCACCTGCGCCGTGGCCAGGTGCAGCGCCTCGGTGACCATGCGGTTGCCGAGGCGGTCCAGACCGGTCTCGGCGCGGGCCCGTCGACCGACCCGCAGCGAACGCTCGACGACCGCCGCCAGCCCCCGCCCGGCGTGCCCGGCGGCCCGGGCGCGGCTGTACGCGCCCCGCACCTGGCCGAGGATCTGCGCCTCGCCCAGGGCCATGGAGTCCAGGCCGGCGACGACCTGGAAGACGTGCTCGACCGCGGCCCCGTCGTAGTGGGCGTACATGTGCTCACCCAGGTCGGCGGCGTCGACCCCCGTCCCCAGGGCCAGGGCGCTGGACACGGCGGCGACGCCGGAGTGGAACCGGTCGACGTCGACGTAGACCTCGACCCGGTTGCACGTCGACACCACCATGGCCTCGTTGACGTAGCGCTCGTCGAGCACCCGGCGGGCCAGGGCGGCCGGGTCGGCCGCGGCCTCCGCGAGGCGCTCCAGCGACGGCAGCGGGCAGGTCCGGTGGCTGGCACCGACGACGAGCAGGGTCACCGGGCACCGCTCTCGGCGCGCAGGACGGCGTCGGTCCCCCGGAGGCCCTCGGGGGGGCGCAGCGGCCCCAGGACGTCGCTGCGCTTGCGCTGCTCGTGGAACCCGAGGATCTGCAGCTCGCTGGACAGGTCGACGGCGCGGACGGTGACGCCGTCGGGCACGCGCACGGCCGCCCCGGCGAAGCAGAGGATGCTGGTGATGCCGGCCCGGACCAGGGTCTCGCTGGTGACCTGGGCGGCCTCGGCGGGGGTGGCGATGACGGCGATCCGGACGTTTCGCTCCTGCACCAGCCGGTGCACCTCGTCCACGTGGTGGACGGTGCGGCCGTTGACGGTCGTGCCCACGACGGCGGGGTCGGCGTCGAACAGCGCCGCGATGCTGAGGCCGCGGCTGGTGAACCCCCCGTAGTGCGCCAGCGCCCGGCCCAGGTTGCCGACGCCGACGATGGCGACGGGCCAGTCGTGCTCCAGGCCCAGCACGGCGGACATCTCGTGCACCAGGGTCGCGACGTCGTAGCCCACACCGCGGGTGCCGTAGGAGCCGAGCTGCGACAGGTCCTTGCGCAGCATGGCCGCGGACACGTGGACCAGGTCGGCCAGCTCCTGGCTCGACACCGTGCTGGTCCCCCGGTCGGCGAGGGCGTGCAACGCCTGCAGGTAGGTGGGGAGCCTCGCGACCGTGGCCTCGGGCACCCCCCTGGCGGCGGCGGTGCGGGCGACGGCGTCGTCGGTCCGGACCTGGACCAGGGGGCCCTTCGGCGCGCGGGAGCCCGTGCGGGGCAGTCGCAGTCGCTGCAAGGGCACTTGGGTCTCTCCTCGGCCGGGAAGTGTCATCGTAAGGGCTTGTGACGACGTGCACAAAGTGGCGCGACGCGTCCGCCGTAGCCCCCGCCCGGCCTCACCAGAGCAGGCGACGCCGCCGGCCCGGGCTCAGCAGCCGCCGCAGGCGCACCGGGTCCACCCGCAGCTGCTCGACGGTGGCGCCGTCGACCTCCACGACCGGGATCCGGTCCCAGAACCGGGCGTGCAGCTCCGGGTCGTCGAGGACGGACACCTCGGTCAGCTCGGCGCCGGCGCGCCGACACTCCGCCTGCACCACGACCCGGGCCTCGTCGCACAGGTGGCAGCCGGGCTTGCCGATCAGCCGGACCTGCACCGGCGGCCTCGCGGCGCGAGCGCTCATCCGAGGAACACGCTGCGACGCTGCACCAGCAGCGCGTAGAGGGTCTGCTGGATGACCTCGCGGACCCGGTCGGTGATCTCGAACACCACCATCGGGTCCTCCGCGGCGCCGGGGTCGAGCTGGTCGGTGGGGATCGGCTCGCCGAACTCGATCAGCCACTTGCTGGGCAGCGGCACCAGCCCCAGCGGCCCCAGCCACGGGAACGTGGGGGTCACGGGCCAGTAGGGGGCCCCGGTGAGCCGGGCCAGCGGCCGGACGTCGGCGAGCATCGGGTGGATCTCCTCCGCCCCCACGATGCTCACCGGCACGATGGGCACCTGGGTGCGGATGGCGGCGGACACGAAGCCGCCGCGGCCGAAGCGCTGCAACCGGTACCGGTCGCGGTAGTTCTTGCCGATGCCCTTGAACCCCTCGGGCCAGACCCCGACCAGCTCGCCGGAGGACAGCAGCCGCTCGGCGTCGCTGCTGGCGGCCAGCGTGGCCCCCATCCGACGCGCGACGTCGCCGACGACCGGCGTGGCGAACACCAGGTCCGCGCCCAGCAGCCGCAGGAACCGCCCGTCGGTGCTGTCGTGCACCGCCACCTGGGTCATCAGGGCGTCCCAGGCCACCGTGCCGGAGTGGTTGCCCACCAGCAGGGCGCCGCGGTCGGCCGGGATCCGTTCGGCCCCGCGCAGCTCGACCCGGAACCAGCGCCGGTACACGGGGCGGAGCACGGCGAGCATCACCCGCTCCGTCAGCTCGGGGTCGAAGCCGAACTCGTCGACGGCGTAGTCGCCCTGCAGCCGGCGCCGGACGAAGTCGACGGCGTCCAGCAGCAGCTCCTGCAGGTGCGCGCTGCCGTCCGGGTCCACCGGCGCCTCGCCGCCCCCCGACAGCTCCCCGTCCGGTCCCGGCTCGTCCGGTCCCGGCTCGTCCGGTCCCGGCCCGTCCGGCGCCGGCTCGTCCGGCACCACGGCCAGGTGGGGCGGCGCCCCCGCCTCGAGGGCCTCGACGACCCGCTGGCCGGCCTCCTCGGCGACCAGGTCGATCACCGTCTCGACGGGGTCGTCACGGCGCAGCGGCGTCACGACGGGCGAGGTGCGCCGCACCGGGGGCCGGGTGCGCGGCGCGGCCGGTCCCGACGCGCTCAGCAGCGGCGTCCCCCGGCGACGGCGGCGGTCACGTTCGGCCGCGGCCCGGTCCGCCCCCAGGGAGACGGGGTTGCTGCCCCCGCCGGCCGGGTCCCGGCCCGAGGGGCTCATCGCGTCGTCCCCTTCGCAGCCCGAGGGGCGCCGACCGTGTCGACCACGGCCTTGCTCACCTCGTCGGCGACCAGGTCCACGACCGGACGCACCCCGCGCAGCCCGTGGGCGGCCAGGAACTCCGCGAACGCCTCGCGGGTGGTGCGGGCGGGCACGAAACCCATCACGTCACGGCTGCGGCTGGTGTCCAGGACCCGGCCGTACCCCAGCAGCCTGAGGTCCTCGAACGACAGCTCGGCGGCCCCGAGCCGGGTCAGCCAGCGCGACGCGGTGGGGGCCAGCAGCTCCGGCAGGCCCAGCACGGGGCGCCCGGCCATGGCCGCGGCCTGGCTCGTGGTCAGGACCCCGTCCCCGGCGATGTTGACCGGGCCGGTGACCTCTCCCAGCGTGGCGACGACCATGGCCTCGACCGCGTCCACCTCGTGGACGAACTGCAGCCGGCCGTCGTGGCCCAGCAGCCCGGGGACCACCGGGAGCGCGAACGCCCGCGACAGCGGGGTCTCCAGGCCGGGGCCGACGATGCTGGCGAAGCGGAGCAGCGCGACGGAGGCGTCGGGGCGTCGCCGCGTGAAGCCGCGGACGTAGCCCTCGACCTCGAGGCAGTCCTTGGCCCACCCGGTCCGCGGCGGCGTGGCCGCCGTGGAGTCCTCGGTGAACATGGCCGGGTCACCCGGGCCGGCGCCGTAGACGCCGGCGGTGGACTTGACCACCAGCCGGGTGACGCCGGGCACCTTCTGCAGCGCCGCGAGCAGCTGCATGGTGCCGATGACGTTGATCTCCTTCATCGGCACGCGCCCGCCGGCGGAGCGGGGCGTGGCGATGACGTTCATGTGGACGACGGTGTCCACCCGCTCGTCGACCAGGAGCCTCGCGATGGACGGGCTCCTGATGTCCGCGCGGACGAAGCGCGCCCCACCCATCCAGGCGTGGGGCGGTACGACGTCGAGCCCGATCACGTCCGGGGCCGAGGGGTGTGCCGCCAGCGCGGCCGCGACCTTGCCGCCGAGGTATCGAGACACCCCGGTGACCAGCACGACGCGCCGGCTCACGGCTCCCCCGGACCCTACGGGTCCGACTACTTCTTGTTGCGGCGCTGGTGACGGGTACGACGAAGCAGCTTGCGGTGCTTCTTCTTGGCCATCCGCTTGCGACGCTTCTTGATGACAGAGCCCACGTGGGTCCTTCTTCCGCAGATCGTGCTGAGGGTCGGGCCCGCCTGCGCGCGCCCCTGGACTGAGGGCCCAGGCTACCGCCCGCGCGGAGCGACCTCGCCCCCTAGTCGAACCAGGGATCCAGGCCCAGCAGCGGGAAGACGGCCTTGCGGGTGGCCATGACCGCCTGGTCGACCGGGTCGGCGGGGTCGTAACCGGACTCCCAGGTCGAGAAGGAGGCGGGTTCGCCGTCGGTCATCCGCCGCGGCGCCTGCTGCCCCAGCGCCTCGGTGACGTAGTCCAACCAGGCCTGCGGCACGGCGGTGGTGGGCTCGATGGGGTGGTGCGCGGCCACCCCGACCAGGTGCGTCCAGGCCCGGGGCACGACGTCGACCAGCTCGTAGCCCCCGCCGCCCAGCGCGAGCCAGCGACCCCCCGCGACCTCGTGCGCGAGGTCGTGCATCATCACCGCCGCGGCCCGCTGGCCGTCGACGGAGACGCGGAGGTTCGCCAGCGGGTCGAGCACGTGGGTGTCGCAGCCGTGCTGGGTCACCAGCACCTGCGGCTCGACCGCACGGACCACCGGGCGCACCACGGCGTGGACGGCGCGCAGCCACCCGGCGTCACCGGTGCCGGCGGGCAGCGCGACGTTGACGGCCGTGCCCTCGGCACCCGCCCCGCCGACGTCGCCGGGGTAGCCCGTGCCGGGGAACAGTGTGTGGCCCGACTCGTGGACCGAGATGGTGGTGACGCGCGGCTCGTCCCAGAAGATCGACTCGGTGCCGTCGCCGTGGTGCACGTCGGTGTCCACGTAGACCACCCGCTCCACGCCGGCGTCGAGCATCGCCCGGATGGCGCCGGCGCAGTCGTTGTAGACGCAGAACCCGGACGCCGCGTCGGCCGAGGCGTGGTGCAGGCCCCCCGCGAAGTTGACGCCGTGGTCGATCTCACCCGCCACCAGCGCCCGCGCCAGGTCGACCGAGCCAGAGAACACCCGTGCGGCGGAGTCGTGCATCCCGGCGAACGCCGGCGTCTCCAGGGTGCCCACGCCGTGACCGACGTCCGCGCGGGTGTCGACCGAGGCGCGCTGCACCGCCTCGACCAGCCCGGCGGTGTGCACGGTGCGGAGCAGGTCGACCCCGGCGACCCCGGCGTCCACCACCTCGACGTGGCCGAACAGGCCGAGGTCGCGGCAGAGCCGGGCCGTCAGCGCGATGCGGACGGGGGCGAACGGGTGCCCGGGACCGAAGTCGTAGCGCACGAAGTCCTCGTCCCAGACGACCCGCGTCCGACTCCTCATGGCCTCACGCTAGCCCGGTGCCGCCGGCCCGGTGCACGACCGGATGCCGCGACGGGAACCAGGACAGGGCACCATGTGTTGTGACGAGGGCGCCGCACCCACGCGCTCGCCCCCCGCAGCACGCCCGTGCAACCCGCCGGACCCGACCGAGGAGCCTGACCGTGGCCGCCAAGACCCCCGCCGACCGCCAGGCCCGCCTGGCCCAGATGCAGGCCGCCCAGAAGGGCGAGGAGCGACGTCGGTCGTTCCTCATCGTCGGGGTCGCCGCGACGCTGGCCCTGGTCCTGATCGGCGTCGTCGTCGCCGTCATCGTGCAGAGCGAGGGCCAGCGCAGCCAGGTCGAGCGGGCGGCCGACGCCGACATCGACGGGGTCGAGGACTTCGGCGAGCAGACCGCCAACCACGTCACCACCCCGGTCCAGTACGAGGTGATGCCCCCGGTGGGCGGCGACCACCTGGCCCAGTGGCAGAACTGCGGCTTCTACGACGCCCCCATCACCAGCGAGGCCGGCGTGCACTCCCTCGAGCACGGCGCCGTGTGGGTGACCTACGACCCCGAGCTGCCCGCCGAGGACGTCGCCGAGCTCGAGCGGCTCGCCGGGGAGAACAGCTACCTGCTGGTCTCCCCCATGCCCGACCTGCCCTCCCCCGTGGTGGCCAGCGCCTGGGGCCTGCAGCTGCAGCTGGACTCCGTCGACGACGAGCGCCTGCCGGTGTTCCTCGTCAAGTACCTGCAGGGCGAGCAGACGCAGGAGCCCGGGGCAGCCTGCTCCGGCAGCATCGACACGACGGCCTGAGCGGTCGGGGCGCGATGACGTCACGCAGCACCTCCCCCCTGCTCGCCCGGCCGTTCCTCACCGCCCTCGCCGTGGTCGGCGGCGCACTGCTGGTGGTCGTCGGGCTGCTGCTGGGCTCCGCCCTGGCCGGTCCGGCGAGCGCCGCCGTGCCGACCGAGGACTCCGTGGACGCCGGCTTCGCCCGGGACATGCAGGTCCACCACGGTCAGGCCGTCGAGATGTCGGTGATGGTGCGGGACCGCAGCGACGACCCGACCCTGCGCCAGATCGCCCTGGACGTCCTGCTCACGCAGCAGAACCAGCAGGGCCAGATGGCCGGCTGGCTGCAGCTGTGGGGCCTGCCCCAGGCGTCGGCCGAGCCCATCATGGGCTGGATGTCCGGGCCGTTCTCCGACGGGATGGAGGGCATGACCGGCATGGCCGAGGACGAGTCGGCGGACGGTGCCGTCGACGGGGCCCCGGGCAACCCGATGATCGCCATGGGCCTGGCCACGGACGCGCAGATGGCCGCGCTGCGGGACGCGGACGGCGTCGAGGCCGAGCGGATCTACCTGCAGCTGATGATCCCCCACCACGTCGGCGGGGTGGAGATGGCCGAGGTCGCCCAGGACGAGGCCACGCAGCCCCAGGTCAGGCGGCTGGCCGAGTCGATGGTCAACGCCCAGACGTTCGAGATCACCGTGCTGCAGGACCTGCTGGACGACCGGGGCGGCCCGGTCGGCCTGTAGCGCCCGCAGCACCCCGCCCGCGGGCGTAGCGTGACCCCTCGTGGGAAACGGGAAGCTGCACTCCGACGCCGTCCTCGTGGTCGGGCTCGGCCGGTTCGGGGCCGCGGCCGCCGAGGCGCTGCACCGGCTCGGGCACGAGGTGCTCGCCGTCGAGCGCAACCCCGAGCTGGTGCAGGAGTGGTCCGGCCGCCTCACCCACGTCGTGGAGGCCGACTCCACGAACCTGCAGGCCATGAAGCAGATCGGCGCAGCGCAGTTCCCGATCGCGGTGGTCGGGATCGGCACCTCGATCGAGGCCAGCGTGCTGTCCACCCTCAACCTGGTCGACCTCAAGGTGGGCCAGATCTGGGCCAAGGCCATCTCCCACGCCCACGGCAAGATCCTCGAGCGGCTGGCCACCGAGGCCGAGTCCGACCGCATCACCGGCGACGAGGACCTGGCCACCGCGGCCCGACGCAGCCGTGAGACCCGCCAGCGCAAGGACAACCCGGTCCGCCGGACCGGCAGCCGCGTCACCGTGGTCTACCCCGAGGCGACCATGGGCGAGCGCACCGCCCACCTGGTGACGGGCAAGCTGCTGGACTACATCGAGTTCGACGACGGCTTCGCGATCGTCAAGATGGCCCCGCCCAAGGAGACCCACAACTTCACCCTCGACCAGGCCGGGGTCCGCACCAAGTACGGCATCACGGTGGTGGGGGTGAAGCGGCCCGGCAACGACTTCACCTACGCCATCCCCACCACGAAGGTGCACCCGGACGACACGCTGATCGTGTCGGGCCACGTCGACCAGATCGAGGCCTTCGCGGCCCGACCGTGACCAGCCCCGCAGGCCCCGGCGAGCCGGACGACGACCTCGAGCCCACCCTGGCCACGAGCCGGTTCCGCCGTCGCAAGCGGGACCGCTTCAGCATCCGCCGCGTCCTGCCGGGCGGGGACCGCACGCCGTCGGCCATCGCGCGCCGCGCCGGCCTCGAGGCCTTCCTGTCGCCGGTCCGGATCATCCCGCTGGGGCTGTTCGCCGTCATCGTCGTCGGTGCCCTGCTCCTGCACACCCCCTGGGCGGTGCGCTCGGTCAGCGAGGGCGGCACGGGGCCGGAAGGTCTCCCGCCGACCGTGGTCGCCGTGTTCACCGCGACCAGCGCCACCGCCGTGACGGGACTCGTCGTCGTGGACACCCCGACGTACTGGTCGACGTTCGGCCACGTCGTCATGCTCGTGCTGTTCCAGGTCGGCGGCCTGGGCATCGCGACCCTCGGCTCGCTCGTGGGCCTGGCGGTGCTGCGCCGCTTCGGCCTGGGCAGCATGCTCGCGGCCAGCCAGGAGACCAAGGGCTTCGACCTCGGCGAGATCCGCACCATCCTGCCCCGGCTGCTGCTGACCACGGCCGTCATCGAGGCCGTGGTGTCCGTCGCGCTCACCCTGCGGTTCCTGCTGCACTACGACGAACCCCCCGGCCGAGCCCTGTGGCTGGGCGTCTTCCACGGCGTCTCGGCCTTCAACAACGCCGGGTTCGCGCTCTTCAGCGACAGCCTGATCGGCTTCGTGGGCGACCCCTGGATCATCGTCCCGGTCATGACGGCGGTCGTCCTGGGCGGGCTGGGGTTCCCGGTCCTCGTCGAGCTGGCCCGGTTCAAGCGGCCGGGGACCTGGTCGCTGCACACCCAGCTGGTGATCGCCACGTCGGCCGTCCTGCTCGTCGGGGCGGCGCTGACGCTCGGCGCCCTGGAGTGGGGCAACGAGGCCACCATCGGCGAGATGGCGATGCCCACCAAGCTGCTCGCCATCGCGTTCATGGCCGTGACGCCCCGCTCCAGCGGGTTCTCGACCATCGACTACGGCGGCATGGGCGAGGCCGGTCGGTTCGTCACCGACGCCCTCATGTTCGTCGGGGCCGGCTCGGCGGGCACCTCCGGCGGCATCAAGGTCGGCACCCTGGCCGTGCTGGCCCTGGCGGTGTACGCCGAGGCGCGCGGCGACACCGACGTCCACGCCTTCGGCCGTCGGATCGCCACGGCGACGGTCCGGCAGGCGCTGGCGGTCCTCGGCTTCTCCATCGCCCTGACCGGCGTCGCGATCGTCGTGCTGCTCCAGCTCACCGACTTCGAGCTGAGCGACACCATCTTCGAGGCGGTCTCGGCGACGGCCGTGGTGGGCCTGTCCACGGGCGTCACCGCCCAGCTGCCGGAACCGGCGATGTGGTTCGTCACCGGCTGCATGTTCGTCGGCCGGGTGGGTCCGGTCGCGGTGGCCGCCGCGGTGGCCACCAAGCAGCGCCGGCGGCTGTTCCGCCTGCCCGAGGCGCGCCCCCTGATCGGCTGAGCCGGATGACGGAGGACCCGCTGCCGCGGGGCCCGTCCCGGAGCCGGACGGGCCGGGACCTGCCCCGGCGCCCTCCGCCCCACGGCCCGCTGTGGCGTCGCCGTCGGGTCCGGGCGCTGCTCAGCCCCGCCCGGGTCATCCCGCTCGGTTTCGTCGTCGCGATCGCCGTCGGCACGCTGGCCCTGCTGACCCCCTGGGCGGTGGCCCCCGGCCAGGCCCCCGACGGCGTCCCGTTCACCACGGCGGTCTTCGTCGCGACCTCGGCCGTCTGCGTGACCGGGCTGACCCTGGTCGAGACCGGGACGTACTGGTCGACCACGGGCGAGGCCCTGATCCTGACGATGATCCACGTCGGCGGGCTGGGCATCGCCACCATCTCGGCCCTGCTGGCGCTGGCGGTGACCCGCCGGCTCGGCCTGCAGAGCCGGATCACGGCGGGGATGGCCACCCGGGTGGGCGGCCTCGCCGACGCGCGCTCGGTGCTGGTCGGCATCCTGCGCACGACCGTGGTGATCGAGGGTGCGGTCGCCCTGCTCCTCACGCTGCGCTTCGCGGTGCACTACGGCGAGCCGCCGGGGCGGGCGCTGTGGCTGGGCGTGTTCCACGCGGTGTCGGCGTTCAACAACGCGGGCTTCTCGCTGTTCGCGGAGAACGCGCTGTACGACTACGCCACCGACGAGTGGGTCACCGGGCCGATCATGGCGGCGATCGTGCTGGGCGGGATCGGGTTCCCGGTCGTCCTGGAGGTGCTGCGCCGCACCCGGCTGCCCTGGAGCGTCAACACCCGGCTCGTACTCGTGGCCACGGCGGTCCTGCTGGTCGGCGGCACCCTGATGTTCCTGCTGCTGGAGTGGGACAACCCCGCGACCCTGGGCGGGTTCCAGGGCTCGGACAAGCTGTGGACCGCGGTGTTCCTGTCGGTGACGGCCCGCACGGCCGGCTTCAACACGGTCGACTACGGCGAGGTGACCGACGCCTCGCTCTTCCTGACCAACGCCCTGATGTTCATCGGCGGCGGGTCGGCCGGGACGGCGGGCGGGATCAAGGTCGGCACCGTCGCCGTCCTGGTCGCCGCCGTGCTGGCCGAGGCGCGCGGCGACGCCGACGCCAACGCGTTCGGGCGCCGGATCGGGCCGGAGACCGTCCGGCAGGCCCTGGCGGTCATCGGCCTGTACCTGGCCGTGGTCGGCTCGGCGACGATCCTGCTGCTGCACCTGTCGGGCGAGCGGATGGCCGACGTCCTGTTCGAGGTCATCTCGGCCACGGCCACCGTGGGGCTGTCCACGGGCATCACCCCCGACCTGCCGCCCGGCGGGGACTGGGTGCTGATCGTCTGCATGTTCCTGGGCCGGCTGGGACCGGTGACGGTGGCCGGCGCGCTGGCCCTGCGCGAGCGGCCCCGGCTGTTCCGGCTGCCCGAGACCCGCCCGCTCATCGGCTAGGGCTCCTGCCCCCCGTCAGCGGGGTCCGAGCCGGCGCTCGGGGTGGTTGCGGCTCCACTCCTTCATGCGCTTCGGGTAGCCGGTCACCCCGGCCTCGTACACCGGTGCGCTCAGGCTGCGGGCGAGCTTGCCGGCCGTCGACGGCGACCCGACCCGGCGACGGGTCCACTCCCCGTCGTGCGCCACGGCGACCATGGTGGTGTCGAAGCCGTCGGTCTGCGGCTCCAGGTAGAACTCGACCCCGCGGCGGGTGGTCGCGAAGTCACGCAGGTGCGCCAGGTCCTCCTCGAGCCGGCTGGGCCCGGAGGGTCCGGACGCACCGGACCGTCCACGCCCGCCGAACACCTTCGAGAGCCAACCCACGTCACACCTCCGTCAACCGGGCGGACCCGGGCCTCGCGGTCGGCGACCGCCGACCACTGCTCGTCGTCAACTACCCGCGAGCCGTCCTAGTTCCGCCGAACGGTCCCGGGCGGCCTCCATCGCGGTCACGAACGCAGCCCGCACCCGGTGGTCGTCCAGCACGCGGATCGCGGCGATCGTGGTGCCGGCCGGGGAGCAGACCTGCTCCCGCAGGACGCTCGGGTGCTGACCGGTCTCCGAGACCATCGTGCCCGCACCACGGACCGTCTGCACCGCCAACGTCGTGGCGACGTCGCGGGACAGGCCCAGCAGGACGCCGGCCTCGATCATCGCCTCGACGACGTAGAACACGTACGCCGGTCCGGACCCGGACACCGCGGTCACCGCGTCCATCTGGTGCTCCGGGACGCGCACGACCTTGCCGACGCTGGCGAGCAGCGCCTCGGCGGCGTCCAGGTGACGGGCGTCGCAGCGGCTCCCGGGCGACACCGCGCTCATGCCGGCGTCCACCAGGGCCGGCGTGTTGGGCATGACACGGACCACGGCCACGTCCGCCGGCGCCCCGGCGGCCGTCAGGGCCGCCTCGATGGAGGCGGTGGTGACGCCGGCGGCCAACGACACCAGCAGGCCGCCGGGCGCCAGGTGGGGGCCGACCTCCGCGAGCAGCGCCGACACGTCCTGCGGCTTGACCACCACGACCGCCGTGCCCGCCTCCGCCACCGCGGTCGCGTTGTCCAGCACGCGCACGCCGTACCGGTCGAGGAGCTCCTCGGCACGCTCGGCCCGGCGTTCGCTGATCCGCAGCGCGGACACCGGTCGACCGGCCCGCAGCAGCCCCGACAGCAGGGTCTCGCCCATCACCCCGGCGCCCAGCACCGCGACGACGTCCTCGCGAGGTGTCGGCGTCCCGGCCTCGCTCTCGGTCACCGCCGGCTCCCCAGCGAGCGCAGCAGCAGGGCCAGGTTGGCGGGTCGCTCGGCGAGGCGCCGCACCAGGTAGGCGTACCAGTCCTCGCCGAAGGGCACGTAGACCCGCGTCCGCCGCCCGAGCGCGGCGAGCCGGGTCTGCTCGTCCGGCCGGACCCCGAGGAGCATCTGCAGCTCCCAGCTGGACTGCTCCCGCCCGACGTCGCGGGCCAGCGCCTGCGCGATCTCCAGCAGCGTGGGGTCGTGGCTGGCGACCATGGGGTAGCCGTCGCCGTTCATCAGCACCTTGAGGCAGCGGACGTAGGAGCGGTCGACCTCGTGGGCGGCGTCGAAGGCGTGGACGTCGGTCGGCGCGTAGGCGCCCTTGCACAGGCGCACCCGCGACCCGGCGGTGGCCAGGTCACGGCAGTCGGCCTCGGTGCGGCGCAGCTGCGACTGCAGCACCGCCCCCACCCAGGGGTGCTCCGCGCGCAGCTGCTCCAGCACCCGCAGGGTGGAGTCGACCGTGGTGTGGTCCTCCATGTCCAGGGTGACCGTGGTGCCGGCGACCGCGGCCGCCTCGCAGATCACCCGGGCGTTCTCCAGCGCCACGGACTCCCCGGTCGAGCCGAGCGCCTGCCCGAGCGCGGAGAGCTTGACCGACACCTCGACGTCGCCGTCGTCGGCCAGGCCCACGGCCGCCAACCGGCCCAGCAGGCCCACGTAGGCGTCCCGGACCCCTTCGGCGTCGGCCTCGTCGGTCACGTCCTCGCCGAGGCGGTCGAGGGTGACGAGCAGACCCTGGGAGCGGAGGTCCGCGGACACCTCCAGGGCGTGGTCGTCGCCCGTGCCCGCGACGAAGCGCCGCACCAGGTCCCGGGTCACCGGGGCGTTCTCCACGACGTCCCGCAGTCGCGAGTTGCGCGACGCGGCCAGCAGCACTGCCCGTTGGGCCTCGGCGATCACCTCCGCAGGCTAGCCGCCGGACAGATGGCCCTGCAGGTGGCGTCGCGCAAAGGCCAGGCTGCGCTGCAGGGCCAGCTCGCGCCGGGCCTTGTCCTTGCGGGTGTTGATCTCCGCCACGACGTGCCCGGACCAGCCCCCGGCCGCCAGCTTCTCCAGCACCTCCGCCACCGGCTGCGTGCCGTCCCCGGGCACCAGGTGCTCGTCCATCAACGACCCGCTGCCGTCGGTGAGGTGGACGTGGGTGATGCGCTCGCCCAGCACCTCCAGCAGGTGCATGGCGTCCTGGCGGGCCGTCGCGGCGTGGGAGAAGTCCAGCGTGCAGTGCTCATAGTCGTGGTCGAGCAGGTCCCAGCCCGGTGCGTAGGCCCGGACGTCCTTGCCGCCGACGCGCCAGGGGAACATGTTCTCCACCGCGAACGTGCAGTGGTGCTCCTCGCCCAGGGTGGCGATGCCCTCCTCGAAGCCGGCGCCGTAGGTCCGCTGCCACCGGAACGGCGGGTGCACGACGACGGTGTCGGCGCCGAGGGCCTCGGCGTGCTCGGCCGTGCGGACCAGCCGCGCCCAGTTGTCCCGGCCCCACACCCCCTGGGTGAGCAGCAGGGTCGGCGCGTGGATGCTCATGATCTTGACGTCGTAGGTGGCGGACAGCTCCAGCAGCGCGTCGGCGTCCCGGCTGACCGGGTCCGACCAGACCATGACCTCGACGCCGTCGTAACCGAGCTCGGCCGCCAGCCGGAAGGCCTCCTCGGCAGGCTCGGGGTACACCGACGTCGTCGCCAGGCCCACCAGGGGGCCGGCCGTCGTTCCGCCGTCGGGGGCGGGTGTCCCGGTCACGAAGGATGAGCCTACGTCGCCCCGGCCCTCACCGGGACCGTGGTGCGGTCTACCCTCCTCCGGTGGCACGCCCCGACGTCCCGACCGACGAGGTCCCCGCCCCCACCGACCGGTTGTGGCTCGAGCTCTCGGCCACCACGGCGGAGCCGGTGGACGACGGGGAGCACGACCAGGACGGCACCGTCGGCACCGCCGAGCCGGGTGAGCCCGACACGGTCTACCGCTTCGACCTGACCTGGCTCACCTCGTCCTGGACGTGCATCTTCGGGGCGGGGTGCCCCGGGATCGACGCGACCGAGCCGGACGCGGGCTGCTGCGTGCACGGGGCGTACTTCTCCGAGCCCGACGACGAGGCCCGGGTGGCGGAGGCCGTGGGCCGGCTCGCCCCCTCGACCTGGGCCAACCACGACCACCCCGAGCACGGCGCGGACGCCGCCTGGGCCGAGTCGGACGAGGACGGCGACCGACGGACGGCCCGCGTCGACGGGGCCTGCGTGTTCCACAACCCCCGGGGCTCCGCCGGTGGCTACGGCTGCGCCCTGCACGCGCTGGCGCTGGCCGAGGGGGTCCCGCCGCTGACCACGAAGCCCGACGTCTGCTGGCAGCTGCCGCTGCGCCGGACCTACGACACCGTCGGGCACCCCGACGGCTCGGAGCACCTGCAGGTCACCGTGACCGAGTACACCCGGGCCGGCTGGGGCGGCGGCGGGGCCGACTTCGACTGGTACTGCTCGACCAGCCCGTCGGCCCACGTCGGCGCCGAACCGGTCTGGGTGTCGCTGCGCGAGGAGCTCGTGGAGCTGGTGGGGGCCGATGTCTACGCCCGCCTGGCCGAGCACTGCGAGCAGCTGCGGCCCCGCCGCGGTCGACGGCTGCTGCCGCTCACGGTGCACCCGGCCACGGCGGCGGCCCGGCCCGTCGACTAGCCACGGCGGCGGCAGCAGAGCACCCTGTAGGCATGACGGACACCCGATACAGCGACGGGGCACCACGCCAGGAGGCGGAGTACACCGCGCGCGGCCACCGCAGGACGAACTGGCCGCACCCCGACGTCCGGTCCATCGGGCTGTTCGCCGTCTGGACGCTCGGCATCGCGGTCTCCACCGTGCTCCCGTTCCTCATCGTCCCGCCGACCTCGTCGTCCCCGGACCCGGGACAGGTGGGCATCGCCTTCGCCGTGACCATGGTGGGCGTGGCCATCTTCGCCGGCGCCGGGATGCTGCTGTCCCAGCACCTCAAGAGCCAGGCCGTGCTCGTCTTCGCCCTGGTGCCTGCGGTGTCGATCGTCAGCGGCGGGGTCATCCTCACCGCCACCCTGCTGGCCATCTGAGGCCGGCGCCGGGGCCGACGCCCCCGGGGGCGGGGTAGGGCCCCGGGTTGTGTCGCGGCACTGCGTAGGTTGACCCGGTGGCCAGCTCCCGTACCCGTCGTGCCGTCTTCGCGTGCACCGCGTGCGGGGCGGAGCACCCGCGCTGGGCCGGGCGGTGCAGCCAGTGCCAGGGCTGGGGCACCGTCGAGGAGGTCCCCGCCGGGCTGACCGAGGGCAGCGGTCCTCGCGCCCGGGCCACGGCCGGCGCCCCTCGGCCCGCACGACGGCTCGGGGAGGTCGACGAGGCGCGGACGGAGCGGACGCCCACCGGGCTCGGCGAGTTCGACCGGGTCATCGGCGGCGGGCTCGTCGCCGGCCAGGTCGTCCTGCTGGCCGGGGAGCCGGGGGTCGGCAAGTCCACGCTGCTGCTGGACGTCGCCCACCGTTTCGCGCTCGGCCCCGTCGGGCCCGCGACCGGGTCCCGCGCGCTGGGCGCCGAGGCCCACCGGGCCCGCACGGTGCTCTACGTGTCGGGCGAGGAGTCCGCGGAGCAGATCGCCGTGCGCGCGCGCCGCACCGGCGCGGACGCGCCCGGTCTGCTGGTGGCCGACGAGCAGGACCTGGGCGCCGTGCTGCACCACGTGGAGGAGCACGACCCCGACCTCGTCGTGGTCGACAGCGTGCAGACCCTGACCAGCGGGGACGTCGACGGCCGGGCGGGCGGCATGGCCCAGGTGCAGGAGGTCACGCAGGTGCTCACCCGGGTCGCCAAGTCCCGCCCCACCCCGTTGCTGCTGGTGGGGCAGTCCACCAAGGACTCCTCGGTGGCCGGGCCGCGGTCCCTGGAGCACCTGGTCGACACCGTCCTCACCTTCGACGGCGACCGTCACACCAGCCTGCGCCTGCTGCGGGCGACCAAGAACCGGTACGGGCCCGCCGACGAGATCGCCTGCTTCGAGCAGGCCGACGACGGTCTGCGCGAGGTGGTGGACCCCTCCGAGCTGTTCCGCGGCCAGCGCGACGAACCGGTGCCCGGCACCTGCCTGGCCGTGGCGGTCGAGGGTCGCCGCCCGCTCCTGGCCGAGATCCAGTCCCTGGTGGCCACGGCGTCCACGCCCAACCCCCGGCGCGGGGTCAGCGGGCTCGACAGCGCCCGCACCGCGATGCTGCTGGCGGTCACCGAACGCGCGAGCGGGCTCAAGCTGGCCGACAAGGACGTGTTCGTCGCCACGGTCGGCGGGGCCCGGCTGGGCGAACCGGGCGTCGACCTGGCCGTCACGCTGGCGGTGGCCTCCGCGGCGTGGGACGTGCCCGTGCCCGCCGACGTCCTGGCGATCGGCGAGGTGGCGCTGAGCGGGGACGTGCGCCGGGTGTCGATGACGCCGCAGCGGGTGGCCGAGGCCGCCCGGCTGGGCTACCGCCGCATCCTCGTGCCCCCGGGCTCGCTGGAACGCCTCGGCACCCTGCCCAGCGGCGTCCGGGTCGTCGAGGTCGGGCACGTCGAACGCGCGTTCCGGGCCCTGCGCGACCTGGCGGGCCGCACGGGCTGAGGGTCCCAGGTCGCGCTCAGGTCACTCCCAGGTCACCGCCTGGTCACGGTCCGGTCGCGAAGCCCGCCACGGGAGGGACCGGCTCTACACTGCCGAGGGATCGAGCATTGGCCGACGACACGACCGACCTGCGCCGCGTGTGACCGACACGACCGGCGCTCGAGCACGCGGGGGCCGCGACGGTGGACGGTACGGACGAGCGACTCCGAGAGGTCCTCGCCCTGGTCGCGCCCGGGACGCAGCTGCGCGACGGCCTCGAGCGGATCCTGCGCGGTCGCACCGGCGCCCTGATCGTCCTCGGCTTCGACGAGGTGGTCGCGGACATGTGCACCGGCGGGTTCGTCCTGGACGTCCACTTCTCGGCCACCCGGCTGCGCGAGCTCGCCAAGATGGACGGGGCCATCGTGGTCGACCACGACGGCAGCGGGAACATCGTCCGTGCCGGCGTCCAGCTCGTGCCCGACCCGCGCATCGAGACCCCGGAGTCGGGCACCCGGCACCGGACGGCGGACAAGGCGTCGCGCCAGTGCGGCTTCCCGGTCATCTCGGTGTCGCAGTCGATGACCCTCATTGCGCTCTACCTGGACGGCAAGCGGCACGTGCTCGAGGACTCCGGCGCGATCCTGGCCCGCGCCAACCAGGCCCTGGCCACCCTGGAGCGGTACGCCTCCCGGCTGGACGAGGTCACCGGCAACCTCTCGGCGCTGGAGATCGAGGACCTGGTCACGGTGCGCGACGTCGCCACCGTGCTCCAGCGGGCCGAGATGGTCCGCCGGATCAGCGAGGAGGTGCGCGGCTACGTCGTCGAGCTGGGCACCGACGGGCGCCTGGTCGAGCTGCAGATGGACGAGCTCATCACCGGCTTCGGCCTGGAGCTGGCCAGCGTGGTCCGCGACTACGTCGGCCCCGACGGCTCGGTCGCCGAGGCGGAGCACGCGCTGGCCGGGCTCGCCTCGCTGGACTCCTCCCAGCTGCTCAGCCTGGACCAGGTGGCCGCGCAGGTGGCCCTGCAGACCGGCGACCCCGGCCTGGACGCGACCGTCAGCCCGCGTGGGTACCGGATGCTGCACCGCCTGCCCCGCCTGCCCGACGTCGTGGTGCAGCGGCTGGTCGGTCGTTTCGGCAGCCTGCAGAAGCTGCTGGCCGCCGGTGTGGAGGACCTGCAGCAGGTCGACGGGCTGACCCTGTCGCGTGCGCGGGCCGTCCGCGAGGGCCTCAGCCGCCTGGCCGAGACCAGCATCCTCGAGCGGTACGTCTGAGCCCCTCGTCGGCCCCTCCCACCGAGGAGGCCGGATCGGCACGGTCGAGCGGTGGCCGACGGGAGGGTCCGCCCCCCTCGGCGGCGGCCGGCGAGGACGGCGGTCTGGTCGACGACGTCGTCGATTGGTACGTCTCGGCCGCGCGGGACCTGCCGTGGCGACGGCCGGGGACCGACGCCTGGGCCGTGCTGGTGTGCGAGGTGATGTCGCACCAGACCCCCGTGGCCCGGGTCGTCCCCGCGTGGCACGCATGGCTGCAGCGCTGGCCGACACCGACCGCGCTGGCCGACGACTCCCCCGGCGAGGCGGTCCGGATGTGGGGCCGGCTCGGCTACCCCCGCCGGGCGCTGCGGCTGCACGCGGCCGCGGTGGCGGTGCGGGACGAGCACGACGGGCAGGTGCCCACCACCTACGAGGCCCTGCTGGGCCTGCCGGGCGTCGGCCCGTACACCGCCGGAGCCACGGCCGCCTTCGCGCACGGTCGTCGGGCGGTGGTGCTCGACGTCAACATCCGCCGTGTCCTGTCCCGGGTGCACGAGGGGGTCGACGCCCTGCCGAGCGCCCCGGCCCGGGCCGAGGTCGCGCGCGCCGAGCGGCTGCTGCCGGGACCACCTCCGCGGTCGGTGGCCTGGAACGCCGCCGTGATGGAGCTGGGCGCGGTGGTCTGCACGGCCCGGGCACCGCGTTGCGACGAATGCCCCCTGCGGGACCGATGCCGCTGGGCCGCCCTCGCCCCGCCCCCCGACGGCGCAGCCGACGCCACAGCCCGGGGCCGCACCACCCGTCCGCAGGCCTGGGTGGGCACCGACCGCTACGTCCGCGGCCTGCTGCTGGCGGCGCTCCGCGAGGAGACCGGTGTCGTGCCCGCGGCACGTCTGGAGGCCGTCTGGCCCGACCAGGACCAGACGGCCCGGTGCCTGACCGGTCTGCTCGCCGACGGGTTGGCCGAGGCCGCCGTCGGTGGCTACCGCCTGCCGACCTGATCCCGAGCGGTGACATCGCCCCGCTCGTCAGCGGCGGTCACCGGGCGACGGCAGGTCAGGTGCAGGAAGACCGCCACCCCCAGGACGACCAGGACGTCACCGACGCTGAACACGCTGTTCACCGGTAGCCAGGCAGGCGTGGCGAACACGTCCCCCAGGGGCAGGAGCCGTGGCTGCGCCAGCACTGCGGAGTTGGCGAACTGCCCCGGGGCGGCCTGCCAGCCCGAGGCAGCGACCGCGCTCGCCGACGCGGGCATGACCCCGCCGTTGGCGGTGATCGCGGTGAGGTTGAGGGCGCCGCCGGCCGCGACGACCCAGGTCCCCGCCGAGCGCAGGTTGAGCCCGGCGAACACGGCCGCCAGCCCGTAGGTGCCCAGGTGCGCCGCCTGGCTCAGCGGACCTGCGTCCGGGAGCACGGACATCACCACGACCTGGACGGCCAGGGCCAACCACACCAGCCAGGTGTGACGCATCGACAGCCGCCCCAGACGCCGGAGGTCGCTGCCGGGCAGCACCGCGTGCACGGCCAGCAGCAGCAGGCAGCAGTACAGGATGATCACCGCGTCACCGGCTCGCGGTCGGCGGGGCGGTCGGCTCGGGTCGGCGGCAGGTCCCGACCCCGTCGCTGCGGTCCTCGGCTCCACGCGAGAACGTCGTCCGGCGGCGAGGCCGGCAGCAGGAGGTGACCCTGCAGCAGGTCGCAGCCGCTCTCCACCATCAGGGCGGCCGTGGTGGCGTCCTCGACGCCCTCGGCCACCACCTGCAGGCCCAGGCTGTGGCCGAGCTCCACCGCGGCCCTGACGATGGCCAGGTCGCGCCCGCTGGTCCTCGCGTTCGACACGAACGTCCGGTCGATCTTGACCTCGGTGGCCGACAGGTCCCGCAGGTAGGCCAACGAGGAGTACCCGGTGCCGAAGTCGTCGATGGACACGTCGACGCCGAGGTCGCGGATCCGGCGGAGCACCAGTGCGGCCCGCGCCGGGTCGGACAGCATCGAGTTCTCCGTCACCTCCAGCGTGAGCGCGGTGCCCGGCAGCCCCTCGGCCTGCAGCAGGGCCCGGATCTGCTCCGGCAGCTGGACGTCGCTGAGGTGGCGTGGTGACATGTTGACCGCCACGTTGACCTGCAGACCCTGCGCACGCCACTGCCGCACCTGCCGCAACGACCGCCGCAGGATCTGCATGGTCATGGCGACGACGAGGCCGGCGTTCTCCGCCGCGGGCAGGAAGTCCGCGGGACCGATCAGCCCGCGGACCGGGTGCTGCCAGCGGACGAGCGCCTCGACACCCACCATGACGCCGTCGGCGGCCCGGCACTTGGGCTGATAGTGCAGCACCAGCTGGGTGTCCATGGTGCGGCGCAGCTCCTCCATCAGGGCCAGGCGCGCGACTGTGTTGACGTCCCGCTCCGCGTCGTAGGTACGGGTGGCGCCCCGGTCGGCCTTGGCCTGGTAGAGCGCGATGTCGGCGCGCTGGACCAGCTGGTCGATGCCGTCGGCGTGCAGCGGCAGCAGGGCGATGCCGATGCTGACCCCGATGTGCAGGGAGATCTGGGCCAGCTGGAACGGCTCCGACAACGCGTCGTGGCACCGTTGCGAGAGCTGTTCCGCGGCCTCGACACCGCAGCCGTGGCTGAGCACGGCGAACTCGTCGCCCCCGAACCGGGCGACGGTGTCCTCCTCCCCCACGACCGACAGCAGCCGCGCCGCGACGAGGCGGAGCAGCTCGTCCCCGACGGGGTGGCCGAGGGTGTCGTTGATCTCCTTGAAGTGGTCGAGGTCGAGCATGAGGAGCGCGGTCTGCTCACCACCGTCGGCCTCGTCCGCCACGCGCCGGCTGCGCAGCATCAGCATGCCCCGGTTGGGCAGGCCCGTCAGCTGGTCGTGCATGGCCTGCACGTGGCTGCGCGCCGCCGTGCGTGCCGCCTGCCGGACCGCAGCGACGGGCAGCAGGCACAGCGGGGCGGTGAGCGGTGAGAACTGCAGCGACAGCACCACCACGGGGGCGAGGCAGAGCAGCATCGTCGTCATCGAGATCTCGTCGCGCACGTGGGTCACCACGGATCTCGCCAACCGCTGCTGGTCGGCCAGGGCGATGACGACGGCCACCAGCACGGCGTTGACCAGGAAGTACACGGCGGCGGCCGCCAGCGAGGGCAGGAGCTGGTCGGTGGTGAAGGGCCCCGTGTGGGCCGACCCGAACGGCTGGCCCGTCAGCGCGGCGTAGGCCGCCGACGCCACGACCACCGCCACGGCGTACTGGCTGATGTTGAACAGGGCCTTGATGGGCGGCCGACGGTCGCGCACCTCGGCCACCAGCAGGGCGCAGGTCTGGGTGAGCAGGACCAGCCACAGCGGTCCGACCACGACGAGGGCGATGGTGAACGGGCCGGAGAAGGTGTACTCCCGGAACTCGTCCCCCCGCCAGATGCGGGCCGGGAGGCACTCCCCGACGACGATGCCGACGACCAGCAGCCCCGCCACCACGGCCCCGGACGCCGTCCACGCGGTCCGGTCGACGTGCGCCAGCGACGTCCCCACCGCCACCGCCCCGCACAGCACGACGCCCAGCACGTAGCGGGTCAGGGTGTCGGACAACGCCACGACTGACCTCCTGGGTCGACGATCAACGAGGACGACGAACGCCGACCGGGACGAGCCAGGCCCTCGTCAGGTACTAGGACTCAGGTCCACTTGCCGGGGGCGGCCACGACCAGGGCGAGGGCGGTCATGGCTCCGGTGGAGGTCGCGACCCGGATCGCGAGCCTGTTCTGCAGCGTCCACTTCGTGAGCATGTGCGTCTCCTCTGCCGTGCGTGGGCGGCGCCTTGCCGTCGACAGTGCATCGGCAGGCAGCGCGGAGGACTCAAGCAGCCGATCGTGTGACGCGCGGCTCGCCGGCACCGCGGGGGACGCCGGGCCGGGCTCAGAGGGTGAGCAGCATCCGGTGGTTGCCCAGGGTGTTGGGCTTGACCCGGGCCAGGTCCAGGAACTCCGCGACGCCCTCGTCGTGGCTGCGCAGCAGCTGCTCGTACACCTCGGGGGCGACCGGCGCGGCCTCGATCTCGACGAAGCCGAACGAGCCGAAGAACTCCCGCTCGAACGTCAGGCAGAACACCCGGTCGATGCCCAGCGCGCGCGCCCGCTCGACCAGGTCCGCCACCAGCGCCCGGCCGACCCCGGCGCCCCGCAACCGGCTGCTGACGGCGACGGTGCGCACCTCGGCCAGGTCGGCCCACATCACGTGCAGCGCCCCGCAGCCCACGACCTCGCTGCGGCCGTGCGGGTGCGCCGCCGAGGGCGGCGACCGGTGCTCGGCCACCACGAACTCCTGCACGTCCTCGTAGAGGGTGACGAGGTCCTTGGCCAGCAGGCGGCGGTCCAGGACGTACGCCGAGACCAGCTCGGCGATGCGCGGCACGTCCGCCGGCCGAGCAGCACGGAGCCCGACCGTCCCCTGCAGGGACGGCCGGGCTCTGTCGTGCTGCGGGGCCTGGCTCAGCTGCCGGTCCCGGTCTCGCCCACGGCCTCGGCGGGGCCGGGGCCCTCCGACGCTGCGGCGACGACCGGCTCGGGCGCCTCGGGGACATCCTTCTCGGTCCCCTTGAACGTGAAGTGCGCGAGGTCGCCCTCGCCCTCCACGTCGACCAGGATCAGCTGGCCCGAGGTGAGCTCGGAGAACAGGATCTTCTCGCTCAGCTGGTCCTCGATGTCGCGCTGGATCGTGCGACGCAGCGGGCGCGCCCCCAGGACGGGGTCGTAGCCGCGGACGGCCAGCAGGCCCTTGGCCGCCGGGGTCAGCTCGATGCCCATGTCCTTGTCGTTCAGGCGCTTGTCGAGCTTGGCGATCATCAGGTCGACGATCGTGACGATCTCCTCCTGCGTGAGCTGGGGGAACACGATGATGTCGTCGACGCGGTTGAGGAACTCGGGACGGAAGTGCTGCTTGAGCTCGTCCTGGACCTTGGCCTTCATCCGGTCGTAGCCGGTGCGCGAGTCGTTGCCCGCGCTGAAGCCCATGTTGATGCCCTTGGCGATGTCCCGGGTGCCCAGGTTGGTCGTCATGATGATGACGGTGTTCTTGAAGTCGACGACCCGGCCCTGGCTGTCGGTCAGGCGTCCGTCCTCCAGGATCTGCAGCAGCGAGTTGAAGATGTCCGGGTGGGCCTTCTCGACCTCGTCGAACAGCACCACCGAGAACGGCTTGCGCCGCACCTTCTCGGTCAGCTGGCCGCCCTCCTCGTACCCGACGTAGCCGGGGGGCGAGCCGAACAGCCGCGAGACGGTGTGCTTCTCGCTGAACTCGGACATGTCGAGCTGGATGAGCGAGTCCTCGTCGCCGAACAGGAACTCCGCCAGCGACTTGGCCAGCTCGGTCTTCCCGACGCCCGTGGGGCCGGCGAAGATGAACGAGCCACCGGGACGCTTGGGGTCCTTGAGGCCGGCGCGGGTGCGCCGGATCGCCTGGCTGAGGCCCTTGATGGCCTCCTCCTGGCCGATGACGCGCTTGTGCAGCTCGTCCTCCATGTGGAGCAGCCGCTGGGACTCCTCCTCGGTCAGCTTGAAGACCGGGATGCCCGTGGCGATGGCGAGGACCTCGGCGATCAGCTCCTCGTCCACCTCGGCGACGACGTCCATGTCACCGGACTTCCACTGCTTCTCGCGCTCGGCCTTCTGGCCCAGCAGGCGCTTCTCGTCGTCGCGCAGCGAGGCGGCCTTCTCGAAGTCCTGGGAGTCGATGGCCGACTCCTTCTCGCGACGGACGTCGGCGATCTTCTCGTCGAACTCGCGCAGGTCCGGCGGGGCGGTCATGCGACGGATCCGCAGCCGGGCACCGGCCTCGTCGATCAGGTCGATCGCCTTGTCCGGCAGGAAGCGGTCGTTGATGTACCGGTCCGCCAGGTTGGCCGCCGCGACCAGCGCCGCGTCGGTGATCGAGACGCGGTGGTGCGCCTCGTACCGGTCGCGCAGGCCCTTGAGGATCTCGATGGCGTGCACCAGCGAGGGCTCGGCGACCTGGATCGGCTGGAAGCGACGCTCGAGGGCGGCGTCCTTCTCGACGTGCTTGCGGTACTCGTCCAGCGTGGTCGCGCCGATGGTCTGCAGCTCGCCCCGGGCCAGCATCGGCTTGAGGATGCTGGCGGCGTCGATCGCGCCCTCGGCCGCACCGGCCCCGACGAGGGTGTGGATCTCGTCGATGAACAGGATGATGTCGCCGCGGGTGCGGATCTCCTTGAGGACCTTCTTGAGCCGCTCCTCGAAGTCACCGCGGTAGCGGGAACCGGCCACCAGGGCGCCCAGGTCCAGCGTGTACAGCTGCTTGTCCTTGAGCGTCTCGGGGACCTCGCCGCGGATGATCGCCTGGGCCAGGCCCTCCACGACGGCGGTCTTGCCGACGCCGGGCTCACCGATCAGGACCGGGTTGTTCTTGGTCCGGCGGCTCAGCACCTGCATGACCCGCTCGATCTCCTTCTCGCGCCCGATGACCGGGTCGAGCTTGGACTCGCGGGCCGCCTGCGTGAGGTTGCGGCCGAACTGGTCGAGCACGAGGGAGCCGGACGGCGTGTTCTCCGCGGCGGGGCCGCCGGAGGTCGCGGGCTCCTTGCCCTGGTAGCCGGACAGCAGCTGGATGACCTGCTGGCGGACCCGGTTGAGGTCGGCGCCCAGCTTGACCAGCACCTGCGCGGCGACGCCCTCGCCCTCGCGGATGAGGCCGAGCAGGATGTGCTGGATCCCGATGTAGTTGTGCCCGAGCCGCAGCGCCTCGCGGAGGCTGAGCTCGAAGACCTTCTTGGCCCGCGGGGTGAAGGGGATGCGACCGCTCAGGGCCTGCTGGCCCTGGCCGATGATCTCCTGGACCCGCTCGCGGACGGCGTCCAGGGAGATCCCGAGGGACTCTAGCGCCTTGGCGGCGACGCCCTCGCCCTCGCGGATGAGGCCGAGCAGGATGTGCTGGATCCCGATGTAGTTGTGCCCGAGCTGCAGCGCCTCGCGGAGGCTGAGCTCGAGGACCTTCTTGGCCCGCGGGGTGAAGGGGATGTGACCGCTCGGGGCCTGCTGGCCCTGGCCGATGATCTCCTGGACCTGCTCGCGGACGGCGTCCAGGGAGATCCCGAGGGACTCCAGCGCCTTGGCGGCGACGCCCTCGCCCTCGTGGATCAGCCCGAGCAGGATGTGCTCGGTCCCGATGTAGTTGTGGTTGAGCATCCGGGCCTCTTCCTGGGCCAGGACGACAACGCGACGAGCGCGGTCAGTGAATCTCTCGAACATTGTTCGCTCCTCACGAGCGGGCGGCGTCCGACGGAAGTGCTCCGAAGGACCTCGTTCCCAGTCGATGCTAGACGTCCGGTGGCTGCGGCACCGGCCGACCACCTGCTCGCGGGGCCTGCGTTCGCGCTGAGCGCAGCGGCTGGCCCCCTGGCAGGGTCGCGGTCCGGTCGTCCATCGGCACAACGCCTCTCCCGCCTGAGTGTTCCGGGTGGGCGGGCCGGTCCGCTCTGGGCGAACCGCCGGGACGCGGGGCTCAGTCCAGGACGATCGCGAGGACGGTCGCGGCGAGGGCCAGCANGGCGGCGACGCCCTCGCCCTCGTGGATCAGCCCGAGCAGGATGTGCTCGGTCCCGATGTAGTTGTGGTTGAGCATCCGGGCCTCTTCCTGGGCCAGGACGACAACGCGACGAGCGCGGTCAGTGAATCTCTCGAACATTGTTCGCTCCTCACGAGCGGGCGGCGTCCGACGGAAGTGCTCCGAAGGACCTCGTTCCCAGTCGATGCTAGACGTCCGGTGGCTGCGGCACCGGCCGACCACCTGCTCGCGGGGCCTGCGTTCGCGCTGAGCGCAGCGGCTGGCCCCCTGGCAGGGTCGCGGTCCGGTCGTCCATCGGCACAACGCCTCTCCCGCCTGAGTGTTCCGGGTGGGCGGGCCGGTCCGCTCTGGGCGAACCGCCGGGACGCGGGGCTCAGTCCAGGACGATCGCGAGGACGGTCGCGGCGAGGGCCAGCACCGCGAACGCCGCCGCCCGGGTCGCCACCGGCGCGGGCAGGGGCAGCCCGGCCCGCAGCGCCTCGACCCGGTCGTCGAGCTCGGTGCGGGCCGCACGCAGCACGTACACCCCCGCGGCCAGGGCCGCCGAGGACAGCACGACGGCGAGGACGCTCCCGGTGGCGACCGCGTCGCGGAACCCGACCAGCGCCGCGACGGCCACCGAGAGCCCCGTCCGCTGCCAGGCCAGCGCGGTCCGCTCCGGCTGCAGCCCCGGGTCCCACGGCCCGGACGGGTCCGCCGCCGCTTCGGCCGTCCCGTCGGCGGCCCCGTCCGCAGCCGCGCTCACGACCGGCTCACCGACGGCTCAGAGGACCGCGACGATGGCCATGACGGCCAGCCCGAGCAGCCCGAGCACCACGACGAGCAGGTTCGACGGCGACGGCAACGGCCGGCGCAGGCGCATCGCCCGCTCCGTCCGCCCCCAGCGCACCAGGGAGGTCAGCGACAGCCACGCCCCCACGGCGACCGCGACCACCGCGACCACCTGCAGCAGGCCGCCGGTGTCCACGACGCCGTCGGCGACGGCCGCGGCGAGCCCGGCGACCACGAAGGCCAGCGACGTCCGCACCCAGGCCAGCACGGTGCGCTCGTTGGCGAGCGTGAACCGGGGGTCGGGCTCCTCGCCGACCCCGAAGACCCGCTGCGGCCGCCTGGCGCGAGGCCCGCCGGCGGCGCCCGCCCCCGCGTCTGCTCGGTCGTCGGCCACGGGAGCACCGTATCGGTGGTCCTGCCCCTACCATCGGCGCCGAGGGGAGTACGTCCTCAGAACCGGTCCCGGTCAGCACGGTCGCGTCGCGGCCCCGGGTCGAGCCGGCCCGAGCACCGGGCCGGCGACGGAGACCTCACCGCTGCGGCGCGCCGCACCATCCAGAAGGACCTCCATGACCCCCTTCGTCCACGCCCTGGTCGGGCTGCCCGCCTCGGGGTCCGCCCCGGGCTCGGGTGAGCTCACCACGATCGGGACCCCGTTGCTGTGGGGCGCCACCATCGCCGCCGTCGCCGCCCTGTTCGTCTTCGACTTCATCGCCACCCGCAACCCGCACGACGTGTCCATGAAGGAGGCGGCCGGCTGGTCGGCCTTCTACATCGCGTTGCCGCTGCTGTTCGGCGTGTTCGTCCTGACGCAGTTCGGGTCACGGATCGGCGTCGAGTACTACACCGGGTACATCGTCGAGAAGTCGTTGTCGGTCGACAACCTGTTCGTCTTCATCCTGATCCTGTCCGCGTTCGCGGTCCCGCGTCACCTGCAGCAGCGAGCCCTGCTGTGGGGCATCCTCGGCGCGCTGGTCCTGCGCGGCGTGTTCATCGCGATCGGCGCCGTCGCCATCGCCCAGCTCGACTTCGCGTTCCTCGTCTTCGGCGCCATCCTCATCTTCACGGCGGTCCACCTGCTGATGGAGGAGCTGAAGGGCGAGAAGAAGGAGATCCACGTCTCCGAGCTGCGTGTGGTCAAGCTCATCCGCAAGGTCACACCGGTGTCCGAGGAGTACGAGGGCACCAGGTTCCGCGTCACGCGGGACGGCGTCGGCTACCTGACCCCGTTCGCGCTCGTCGTCATCGTCCTGCTGTTCACCGACGTCGTCTTCGCCGTCGACTCCGTCCCCGCGGTGTACGGCATCACCGGCGACCCGTACCTGGTGTTCGCGACCAACGCCTTCGCGCTGCTGGGCCTGCGTGCCCTGTACTTCCTGCTCGAGGGCGCCCTGTCCAAGCTCGTCCACCTGTCCTACGGGCTGTCGTTCATCCTCGCCTTCATCGGCGTCAAGCTGCTGCTGCACTGGGCCCACAACATCTGGCCCGGCGTCCCGGAGATCCCCACGCTGGCGAGCCTGTTCGTCATCGTGGGCGCACTCGTCGTCGTGACGATCACGTCGCTGATGTCCAACAAGCGGGCCCGCGTCGCCGAGGAGGACCTGCCGCCGAGGTCGGTCCGCGAGGCCACCGACGCCGAGCGGGAGCGCTGACCAGGCGCCACCCCGAGCACGCAGAAGCCCCCCGACCTCTCGGTCCGGGGGGCTTCTCCGTGACGACGTCAGGTCGACGCCGGCACGGGTCTCAACCGTTGGCGGCGTTGAACGCCTCGATGACCTCGGCCTTGATACGACCGCGCTCGGAGACCTCGTGACCGTTCGCACGGGCCCACTCGCGGATCGTCGCGTTGTCGGAACCGACCGAGGAGCGCTTGGTGACGGCGCGGTTCCCCTTGCGGCGGGCGCCACCGACACGACGGCCGTGACCGACCCACTCGGCGAGCGAGTCGCGCAGCCGGGCCGCGTTGTCGGCGGTCAGGTCGATCTCGTAGGTGATCCCGTCGAGACCGAATGTGACGGTCTCGTCGGCGGGGGTGCCGTCGAGGTCGTCGACCAGCACCACGTTGACCTGCTGAGCCATTTGTTTTTTCTCCACTTCGCGGATCTCTGACCGGCGGCGACAGAATTCTCGTGAATCCGGCTGGGGTACCGACCGGGGTGGCTCGTGCCACCGTCGCCGAGAAACGATGATTGCACTTCCGGTGATCACCGGGCAACACGACGGAATGCAACACGTCGTGTCACAGCAGTAATTCGATCCGAATGCAGCAACGCATTTCTCGCGCCGCTCGGACCTCAGACCGGGCCCGGCTCCTCGGGACCGCCGTCGGCCGGCGCGGGGTCGGCACGACGGTCCGCGGCGGCCCGGGCCGCCGCCGCGTCCTCCTCGGCCTCGATCCGGGCCCGGTCCTCGCGCTCACCGGCGTCGGCGCGGACGATCGCGAGGATGGCGATGCCGAACAGCAGCGTCACCCCGATGGTGGGCAGCAGGCCCAGCACCACGTCCTGCAGGACACCCAGGTCCATGGTCGCCTCAGCCCTCGGGCCGTAGCAGCGGGAACAGGATCGTCTCGCGGATGCCGACCCCGGTCAGCAGCATGACCAGCCGGTCGACCCCCAGGCCGATGCCACCGGTGGGCGGCATGCCGTGCTCCAGCGCCCGCAGGAAGTCCTCGTCCAGCTGCATGGCCTCGGGGTCGCCGTCGGCGGCCAGCAACGACTGCTGCACCAGCCGCTCGCGCTGGAGCACCGGGTCGGCCAGCTCGGAGTACGCCGGCGACAGCTCGGCCCCGGCGACGATCAGGTCCCACGCCTCGGCGAGGCGGGGGTCGTCGCGGTGCGGGCGGGCCAGGGGACGCACCTCGGCCGGGTAGTCACGGACGAACGTGGGCTGCAGGAGGGTGTGCTCGACCAGCTTCTCGAACAGCTCGAGGACGACCTCGCCCGCGCCCGCCCCCGGACGCAGCTCGACCCCGGCCCGCTCGGCATGACGTCGCAGCTCGGTGACGTCGGTGTCGACGTCGACGGCCTCACCCAGCGCCCCGGACACGGCGTCGTGGACGGTCACGGTGCGCCAGTCGGCCCGCAGGTCGACCTCGCCGCCGTGCCCGTCGGGCACCACGGTCCGCCCCGCCGCGGTCGCGGCGTCCAGGACCAGCTCACGGACCAGCGCGGCCATCGTGTCGTACGAGCCGTAGGCCTCGTAGGCCTCCAGCATCGTGAACTCGGGGCTGTGGGTGGAGTCGATGCCCTCGTTGCGGAACGTCCGACCGATCTCGTAGACCTTCTCCAGCCCCCCGACGACGCAGCGCTTGAGGTACAGCTCGGTCGCGATCCGCAGGCTCATCTCGACGTCGAGCGCGTTGAGGTGGGTGTGGAACGGGCGGGCCGTCGCCCCGCCGTGCACCAGCTGCAGCACGGGCGTCTCGACCTCGAGGTAGCCGAGACGGTGGAAGGTCTCGCGCAGCGAGCGCAGCACCGTCGCCTTGGTCCGGACGACCTCACGGGCCTCGGGGCGCACCACCAGGTCGACGTAGCGGCGGCGGGCGCGGGTGTCCTCGGCCAGCTGGGCGCCGTCGTAGTGGTTGGGCAGGGGGCGGAGCGCCTTGGAGGCCAGCTGCCACGTGGTGGCCATCACCGACAGCTCGCCGCGACGGCTGCTGACGACGCGGCCGGTGACGGAGACCTGGTCACCCAGGTCGACGTCGTGCTTCCAGGCGTCCAGCAGCTCCGGACCGACCTCGGCCAGGCTGAGCATGACCTGCAGCCGCTCGTCGCCCTCCTGCAGCGTCGCGAACGCGAGCTTGCCCGTGCCACGGGCGAACATCACCCGGCCGGTGACCGAGACGACGTCCTGGGTCTCCTGGCCGTCCTCGAGCGCCTGCCACCCGGGCGATGAGCGGACCTGGGCCAGCGAGTGCGTGCGCGGGACGAGGACCGGGTAGGCCTGGCCGCCCGCGGCGAGGATCCGCTCGCGCTTCGCGGCCCGCACCGCCATCTGCTCGTCCATCTGCTCGTCGGGCCGGTCGTCCGCGGGGACCGGGTCGACGGGATCGGCCGGGCCGGCCAGGTCGGGCGCGGCGGCGGGGGCCGTGGTGTCGCTCACCCGTTCAGGATAGGGAACCCGCCGCGACGTCCCGACCGGGCACCTCGACCGGCCCGAGGCGGCAGCATGGGGACATGACCCCAGGCCCGGTCCGGCGCGGCGCCCCCGAGGGGCCGCAGGCCCGCTCCTTCGGGGCGACGGCCTCGGAGTACGACCGGGTGCGCCCCGGCTACCCGCCGCACGTGGTCCGCTGGGCCCTGGGGCCACGGCCGCGTCGGGTCGCGGACCTGGGGGCGGGCACGGGCAAGCTGACCCGGCTGCTGCTGGAGCTGGGGCACGACGTCGTCGCGGTGGAGCCCGACCCGCTCATGCGGGAGCAGCTCGTCGCCGTGTCGCCCGACGCCGTGGCCCTGGCGGGCAGCGGTGAGGCCCTGCCGCTGCCGGACGCCTCGGTCGACGCGGTGCTCGTGGCTCAGGCCTGGCACTGGATGGACCACGACCGCACGTCCGTCGAGGTCGCCCGCGTGCTGCGACCCGGCGGGGCGCTGGTCCTGATGTGGAACCTGCGTGACGCCCACCACCCGGTGACCGAGGCCATCACGTCCTCCGTCGTGGCGCACGCCCCCGACCTGGCGGCACGGGCGGGCGCCGACACCTACGCCGCCCGGCTGGACGTGTCGGTGCCCGACCCGAGGTTCACCCCCGACGGCACGGCGACGTTCGACAGCTCGCTGCGCTACGGCGTCGACGACCTCGTCAGCCTGGTCGCCACCTGGTCCTACGTCGCCCTCTCCCCCGCCCGGGACACGGTCCTGGCGGAGGTCCGTCGGTCGGCGGAGGCCCTGGCCGCCCCCGACGGGACGGTCGACCTGGCCCAGGCGGTCCACGCCTACCGCTTCACCCGGGCCTGAGAGGTCCTCCGGGGGCCCGAGGAGCGGGCTCGGCGTGCGGGGGGCCGTGACGCGGGTCACGATGTGGGGCAGACTGCCGGGCAGGGCCCGCCCGGGGACGGACCGGGCGGTCTGACAGCTGGACGACCATGACCGGACGAGGACGACCGGACGACGGAGGTGAGCCACGTGCAGGGATCGGTGCCCGCGCCGCGCGAGGACTCCTGCGACGTCGTGGTGCAGCGGGTCGGCACCCAGGTCGTCGTTCGCCTGTACGGCGTGCTGGACGACCGGGCCGCGCCCCGGCTGGCCCGGGCGTTGCACGACGTCGAGACCATGGTCCTGAGCCGGGTGGTGGTCGACCTGGACGAGGTCGACGCCATCGAGGGCGCCGGCCTCGACTTCATCGTCGGGCTGCACCGGCGCTGGAAGGTCCGCCTCCTCAACACCCCCAACCAGCTGCGGGGCCGGATCCCGCGGATGGCCTCGGCCCACCCGATCGACTGACCGGGCCGGCCCCGCTGCCTCAGCCCACCCAGTCCAGGCCGACGTCCAGCTGCGGCGAGGAGTGGGTGAGCGCGCCGACCGACACGAAGTCGACGCCGGTGGCCCCGACCTCCGGGGCGTGCTGCAGCGTGAGGCCACCCGTCGCCTCCAGCTCGACCCGCCCGTCGGGACCGTCCAGCTCGAGCACCAGCGCCCGGACCGCCCGCACGGTCGCCGCGAGCTCGGCGGGCGTCATGTTGTCGCACATCAGGAACCGTCCGCCGGCCCGGACGACGGCCAGCGCGACGTCGGTCGACTCGACCTCCACCTCGACGACCACGTCGGGGGACGCGCGGCGCACGGCCCGGTAGGCGGCCACCACCGACCCCGCCGCGGCCGCGTGGTTGTCCTTGACCATGGCCACGTCGAACAGGCCCATGCGCTTGTTGGTGCCACCGCCGCAGCGCACGGCGTACTTCTCCCACGCGCGCAGCCCGGGCGTGGTCTTGCGGGTGTCGAGCACGCCCACGCCGCTGCCCGCCAGGACGTCGACCCACGCCCGGGTGGCCGTCGCGGTGCCGCAGGCCCGACCCACCAGGTTGAGGCCGCTGCGCTCGGCGACCAGCAGGGTGCGGGTGGGCCCGGACAGCCGGGCCAGCACGTCGCCCGGTCGCACCGGGTCGCCGTCCGCGGCCAGGAGCTCCACCACGGGCGCCGCCTGCCCGAGCCGCCGCGCGGCCTCGGCCAGCAGCGGGGCCCACACGACCTGGCCGGCCAGCACACCCGCCTCCCGGGCGCGGACCTCGACCACGGCGGTGGCCGTCGCGTCGACGGTGGCCGACGTGGTCACGTCCACGCCCGGGTCGCCGCCCAGGTCCTCGTCGAGCGCGGTGCGGACCAGGCGCTCGACCTCGTCCGCGGTCGGACCCACCGGCGCGTTCACGCCTGCTCCGCATCCTCGTCGCGGGCGGCCTGCTCGGTGAGCACGAGCCGGCCGTCGACGTCGGCGCGCACCACGACGTGGCGGCGCCACGCCGGGTCCTCGTCGGGGAAGTCACGACGGACGTGACCTCCCCTGGACTCCTCGCGCAGCAGCGCCGCCTCGGTGAGCGCGACCGCCAGGGTGTGCAGGTTCGCGGCCTCCCACTCCGGGCGGTCCACCCGGGCGCTGACACCCTCGTGGTGGTGGGCGTCGGTGACGACACCGGCGAGGGCCCGCCCGGCGGCCTGCAGCCCGGCGGCGTCGCGCAGCACACCGGGTCCGGCCGACGCCGCCCGCTGCACCCGGGAGCGGGCCGTCGCCGGGACCAGCCCCGCCGGGCCGCTGCGGTCCACGGCGGCACCGGGCGACAGCTCACCGGCGCCGAGCCTCGACGCGATGTCGTCGGCCAGCCGGGCGGCGTAGACCAGCCCCTCCAGCAGGGAGTTGCTGGCCAGCCGGTTGGCGCCGTGCACACCGGTGCAGGCGGTCTCACCGACGGCGTAGAGCCCGTCCACGGCGGAGCGGCCCACCAGGTCGGTCCGCACGCCACCGGAGTGGTAGTGCTGGGCGGGGGCGACCGGCACCGGGTCGGCCGCCAGGTCGAAGCCGTGCTCGGCCAGGCGCCGCACGATGCTGGGGAAGCGACCGGCCAGGAACTGCGCCCCCAGGTGCCGGGCGTCCAGCAGGACGTGGTCGGAGCCGGTCAGCCGCATCCGGTCGACGATGCCGCGCGCCACGACGTCGCGGGGGGCGAGCTCGCCCCGGGGGTCCAGGTCCGGCATGAACCGGTGCCCGCCCTCGTCCAGCAGCACCGCCCCCTCGCCGCGCAGCGCCTCCGAGATCAGCGGCTGCTGGCCGCGGGCCCCGCCGCCCAGCCACAGCACGGTGGGGTGGAACTGGACGAACTCCAGGTCGGCGAGCTCCGCCCCCGCGCGCAGGGCCAGGGCGACGCCGTCGGCCGTGGCCTCGGGCGGGTTGGTGGTGGAGCGGTACACCTGCCCGATGCCGCCGCTGGCCAGCACCACGGCCCGGGCGGGCAGGCGCTGCGTGCCGTCGGGACCGGCCACCAGCACCCCGCACGCGGCACCGTGGGCATCGGTCAGCACGTCGACGGCGAAGGTGTGCTCCAGGACCCGGACCCGTTCGTCCGCGGTCACGCCCTCCAGCGCCGCGGTGAGCGCACGGGAGATCTCCTCCCCCGTGGCGTCCCCGCCGGCGTGGGCGATCCGGTCGGCGCCGTGCCCGCCCTCGCGGGTGAG
The DNA here is from genome assembly GCF_051216895.1 of Aquipuribacter aurantiacus. NCBI lineage: Bacteria > Bacillati > Actinomycetota > Actinomycetes > Micrococcales > Intrasporangiaceae > Aquipuribacter > Aquipuribacter aurantiacus. The sequence continues at coordinate 101,575 of NZ_JBPKAO010000004.1, read as the reverse complement.
GGCGATCTCGCCGGCGTGGTCGAGGTCGAACTGCGCCCCCAGGCTGACCAGCCCGCGCAGCCGCCGCGGACCGTCGTCGACCAGCACGCGGACGGCCGCCGGGTCGCACAGGCCACCGCCGGCGGCCATCGTGTCGGCGAAGTGCGCGTCCGCGGAGTCCGTGGGGGCCATCGCCGCGGCTATCCCGCCCTGCGCCCAGCGGGTGGACCCGCTCGCCACGACCGTCTTGGTCACCAGGGTGACGGCCAGGCCGTGGTCGGACAGCCCGAGGGCGGCGGTCAGGCCGGCGATGCCGGAGCCCACCACGACCACGTCGGTGCCGGGGGCCGTCGTCGCGGCGCCGGTCACCAGGCGCCGGGGGACGGTCCTCATGCGACGGGTCCGGTCAGGTGCACGTCGACGTTGTCGATGAGGCGCGTGCGTCCGACCCGCGCCGCGAGCAGCAGGACGGCCGGTCCGGTGTGCTCTGCCGGGACCTCGCGCAGGTCGACCGGGTCCACCAGGACGCAGTAGGCGACGTCGACGCCCGGACGGTCGAGCTCGGCCACCGCGGCGGAGACCACCTCCCGCGGGCCGGCCCCCGCGACGGCGGCGGACACCGCGGCCGCACCCGCCCGGGGCAGGGCGGCGGCGTCGACCCGCTCCGCCTCCTGCAGGTAGGCGTTGCGGCTGGAGCGGGCCAGCCCGTCGGCCTCGCGCACCGTGTCGCCCGGCACGACCCGCACCCCCACCGCGAGGTCGTGGACCATCCGCTGCACCAGCACCAGCTGCTGGCGGTCCTTGCGGCCGAACACCGCGACGTCGGGGCGGACGAGGTTGAGCAGGAGCAGCACCACGGTCAGCACGCCGTCGAAGTGCCCCGGCCGGCTGCCGCCCTCCCACCGGGCGGCGACGTCCCCGGCGCGGACCCGCACCTGCGGCTCGCCGTCGGGGTACACCTGCTCCGGGGTGGGGGCGAAGACCAGGTCGACGCCCTCCTCGGCGCAGACGGCCAGGTCCCGCTCGAGGCTGCGGGGGTAGGCGTCCAGGTCCTCCCCGGGGCCGAACTGCAGCGGGTTGACGAACACCGTCACCACCACGTGGTCCGCGTGGTCCGCGGCGAGCCGGAGCAGCGAGCGGTGGCCCTCGTGCAGCGCGCCCATGGTCATGACCACCGCCACCCGCCCGCTCAGCCCCGCCCGGGCCGCGGCCAGACCGGCCCGGTCACGCACCAGCAGCGGCCCGACGGCAGTCGCGGGGTCCGTCAGGTCACGCACAGCGGCAGCACCCATCCACGGAACGCTACCTGCGCTGCCCGTCGGTCCCCTCACCAGGCTCCCCCAGTGCGGCCTCCACACGGGCGGCGTCGGCGGGGTCCAGGCGGCGCTGGTGGCGGGCCCGGTCGAGGGTGGCCCGGGCCAGGGCCCGGTACGTCTCGGCGACCGCCTCGTCGGGGGCGCGCTGCTCGTCACCGGCGCGCAGCGCCCGCAGGTGCTCGACCACCGTGCCGGCGTCCCCGCGGGCCACCGGGCCGGTCAGCGCACCGTCGCCCAGCCGGACCGCGTTGTCGACCGCGGCCTGCACCAGCGGGCCGAGCAGCGGCGCGGAGGCCTCGACGCCGGCGTCGTGCAGCACCTGACGGGCCTGGGCGAGGACGGTGACGACGTGGTTGGACGCGTGCGCCAGGGCCGCGTGGTAGGCGACGCGGGCGCTCTCGGGCACCACGACGGGTTCGGCGCCCATCTCGATGACCAGCGCCTGGGCCACCGGCAGCACCACGGTCGGGGCGGTCACGGCCATCGTGGACCCCGGCAGCCGGGCCAGGTCCAGGCTGGTGCCGGTGAACGTCATGGCCGGGTGCACGGCGAGGCCGATGGCGCCCGCGGCCGACGCCGGGGCCAGCACCGAGGTGCCGTAGCGGCCGGAGGTGTGGACGAGCAGCTGCCCGACCTGCCAGGCCCCGGTCGCGGCGAGCCCGGCCACCAGGTCGGGCAGGGCGTCGTCCGGCACCGCGAGCAGCACCAGCTCCGCCCGTCGCACCACCTCGGGCACCTCCAGGCGCGGCACCCCCGGCAGCAGGGTGTCGATGCGCTCACGGCTCGCGGCGCTGACGCCCGAGGCCCCCACGACGGCGTGGCCGGTGGCCCGCAGCGCGGAGGCCAGGACCGCCCCCACGCGGCCGGCCCCCACGACCCCGACGCCGAGCCGTCCGTCCGCGGGGACGGGGACCGGTACCTGCTCTGCCACGTCGGCGCACCCTACGCCGTGCCAGCATGTCGCCCATGATCACGAGCCTGCGATCCACGGCCAGGTCCCTGCCGGCCGTGCGTCCCGTGCTACCCGTGCTGCCCGTGCTGGTCGGCGCCGCCCTCCTGGCCGGGTGCGGTGACGGGGAGCCGGACGTCACCCCGTCCACCGTCACCGTGACCGCGGCACCCGCGGCGCCGACCGCCACGGCCCCCGTGAGCCCCGGTCCCGCCGACGGTGCCGGCCCGGCGTCCGCGGCCGTGGCCACGGCGTCGGCCGAGCCGTCCGGCGACCCGGCCGCGCTGCCCCGGCAGGAGCGGCGCCACGACGTGGGCTACCTGGGCGAGGCCACCGAGACCCCGGACGGCACCGTGCTGTCCTTCGACCGGCTCACGGTCGCCGGGGTCGACGACGACGTCCTGGCGGCCGAGGGGACCCCTGTCCGGGTCGACGACGGCGAGTCGTTCAGCAACCAGACCGTGCGGTTCTACGAGGTCGGGGTGTCACCGCAGGCCCGGTTCTTCGTCACCACGTGCACCGCCGGCGACTCCGGTCCCGCCATCTCCAGCGACCGGGTCGACCTGGACGCGTTCCTCGGCGACCCCACGCTCGAGGGCACCGCGGTCACCCTCGTCTACGAGGACGGCCTCGTCGTGCGCGCCGAGACCAACCCCCGCTGCTGAGACCGGCCGCTGCATCCACCGCTCGGGCCCGGACGCGGCCCGGGCCGCGCGGGCGCGGGCGCCCTGCTCACGCAGCAGCCGCGCCCCCTCGGCCTCGCTGAGGTGCGGCACGACCGGGTTCACCGGCCCAGGCGTGGAGTGCAGCCGGAAGGTGACGACACCGAGCCGGCGCTGCAGCGGGCCCTGGAGCAGGCCGATGCTCTGCGTGCGCTCGTGGGGGACGACCACCAGGCTGCGGTTGAGCCGCCCGGTGCGGGCCAGCAGCACCCGGTCGGTGACCGCGTACCCGATGCGGCGCCAGGCGAGCAGGTCCAGCCACCGCGCCCGTCGGTCCACCGTCACGAACCCGCTCGCGTCCCCCGTGCCCGACAACGCGTCGTCCAGCAGGCTCGCCCCGACCGCCGGCCCGGTCCCGTCCGGCCCGGGGGTCCCGGCGACGACCAGGGCGAGCACGTCGCGGACGTCCTGCCGGGTGCCGACCGGCAGGAGGACGGCGCTGGAGGTCTGCTGCGCCTCGGCCGCGGCGTAGCCGGCGATGTTGACCTTGACGTGCCACCAGTCGAAGCGGCGCCAGAGCCAGGACTGGCTGATCAGCACGGCCTGCACCCTCCCCGGCGGCACGGTCGCCGAGCGGGTCTCGGTCAGACCGGCCCGCACCCGCAGCCCGTCGGGCGACTCGGCGAGGCGGAAGTTGAACGACTTGGCGAACTGGTTGGCGACGGTGAAGACGATGACGATGACCGCCCCCGGCGCCACCCCGGCCATCGGGGCGAGCACGAGCGCCAGCGGGACGCCGGGCAGCAGGGCCGCGGCCGCCAGCCCGGTGAGCACGACCACCGTGCCGACCGTGAGGGCGATGACGGTCCCGGTCAGGGCGGTCCCGGCCACCAGGCGGCCGGGCGGGACCACGAGGACCTCGCGCTCCGGCGCCTCCGGCGCCTCGTCGGTCTCGTACTCCACCCCCGCGGCCGCGGCCAGCAGCGCGTTGCGCAGCTGCTGCGCCTCGGACTCCTTCAGGTAGCGCAGCCGCACCTGGGAGTCCGCCCCGCCGGCCACCTCGATGCGCAGCTCGGCCAGGCCGAACAACCGCCCGATCAGGGGCTGCACGACGTCGATGGCCTGCAGCCGGTCGAGGCGGGCCTGGCGCTGGGTCCGGCTCAGCACGCCCGTGTGCAGGTGCACGGCGTCGTCGTCGACGGAGAAGCGGGCGAAGGCCCAGCCGACCACGTTGCCGAGGACCACCACCACGGCGATCGCGAGCACGCCGCCGAGCTGGACCCCGAGCCCGCCGAGGAACCCGATGTCCGGCCCGAAGCCCTCACCGGGCAGCACCCCCTCCACGACGATCGCCAGCCCCACGAGCAGCGCCGCCCAGCCGCGGACCAGCGGCGACACCGGGTGCAGACGCCGCATCGGGACGCGGGGCGGGCGTACCGGCACCACGGAAAAGGCGGTCTCCTCGGTCACAGCCCCGCCAGGCGCGCCTGGCCGGCGGCGGTCAGCCGGTCGCGCAGCAGGGCGGCGGCGTCCGCGGTGAGACCGGGGACGGTGGCGTCGGTGGCGGCGCTGGCGGTGTGCAGCCGGACGGTCGCCAGGCCCAGCGCCCGGTCCACCGGTCCGGCCGTCACGTCGACGTACTGCATCCGCCCGTACGGGACCACCGTGAGGGAGCGGAACAGGATGCCCCGGCGCACGATCAGGTCCTCCTCACGCTCCGCGTAGCCCAGCGCCCTGACCTGCCGCGGCACCACGACGGCGGAGACCACGGCGATGAGCAGGGCCGGGGCGGCGACGAGCAGCAACCAGGGGCTGTCCAGGACGAGCCGGAGGACGACGGCCAGGGCGATGCCGAGCAGGGCGAAGATGCCCGCCCCGGCCAGCCGGACCCAGGTCAGCCGGGGGCTGACCCGCTTGAAGCGGACGCCCTCGGGGTCGAACGGCTCCTCGACGTGCTCCGGCTGGTCGTCCATGCCCCGATCCTCTCGCACGGCCGGGCCGCGCGTGACAGGCAGGGCCGGACCGGCTCGGGCGGCCGGCTCAGGCGACGTCGCGGACCGAGTCCCGGGCGGCGCCGGCCGGGGCCGCGGCGGCCCGTCCCGCCGCGCGGCTCGCGGCGGCCACGGTCGCGGCCGCCTGCGTCTCCGGGTCCAGGGCGGGGGCGGCGGCGTGCCGGCCGCGCCGCGCGGGTGCGTCCAGCACGGCGTCCTCGTCGGCCATGTCGGCCTCGACGAAGGCGTCGAACACGCGCATGTCCACGCTCGCGAAGCTGCGCTGGCCGTCGACCCGTGGGGTCGACCGGACGGCGTCGGGCCCGAGCAGGCCTTCCTCCACGCGGGTCAGGGCCACCTCGGCCCGACGGGCGTCGAGGGCGGCGGCGTCGGCCCTGGCGAGCGCGGCGTTGGCGACCTGCCGCGCCTCGTCCCGGGCGGCGACGGCGGCCGTGGCGGCGGACCGGGCCCGGGCGGCCTGCTCACGGACCCCGGCCAGGGCGGCGCGGGACGTGGCGAGCTCGACGCGGACGTCGCGGAGCCGGGTGCGGACCAGCTGCGTCTCGGCGGTCTGGTCGTGCGCCAGGTCCACCAGGTGCTCCACCCGGTCGCCCATCCGGCTCAGCTGCTCGTCGGACACCGCCACCCGACCGGCGAGACGGTGCCGGTGACGGGTCTCGTGCACCAGCGCGGTCCGGGTCCGGACCAGGGCGGTCCCGAGCACCGCGGGCGGCAGCACCGACGAGGCCACCATCAGGGCACTGCCCGCCCCGGGGTCCATCGAGGAGCCCACCAGCACCCCCGCGAGCCCGGCGGCCGTGAGCAGCAGGGCCGACGTCGGACCCACGCCGGGCCGGTCGCGCCGGCGCAGGGTGGCGCGACGCCGTCGGGGGTCGAGGGCGACCTGCCACCACGGACGACGCGTCAGAGCGCAATGCCTACCGGACACGACGAGCAGGCTAGGTCCGGCGGCGGCAGCACGGGTCCCGCCACGCCGGGCACGGACCGTCGAGGTCCGCGCCCGGGCCGTGACGGCCGCGGGCCGGGGACGGCTCGTCCCGGTGCGGGGTCAGCCGCCGATCAGGCCGGCCTCGGTGAGGTAGTCGGTCGCGACGTCGGCGGCCAGCTCCCGGTCGGCGTCGACGCGACGGTTGAGCTCGGCCAGGTCATCGGTGGTGAGGACCGGGGCCAGGGCGTTGAGCGTCTCGACCAGGGTGGCGTCCTCGGCCGAGGCGGCGTTGAGCACGGGCACCAGGTTGTCGGCCAGCTGCAGGGCCTGGTCGTCCTCGAGCAGGACGAGACCGTCGGCCGCCAGGGTCGCGTCGGTGGTGCCGACCAGGGCCATGTCGGCCTGGCCCTGGACGACGGCCGCCTTGGCCTGCGGGCTGCCGAAGCCGAGCGGCAGGACCTCGCTGATGGTGAAGCCGTAGGTGTCCTGCAGGCCGGGCTGGCAGAACGGCCGGGTGCCGCACTCCTCGGTGGCGGCCAGCACGATGTCGGGCTGGAACGCGGCGAGGTCCGACAGCGTGGTGATGTCGTTCTCCGTGGCGACCGTCTCGAGGATGGCGTAGCCGTTCTGGCTGGCGGCCTCGGCGGGCTCCGCCACGACGAGGCCGAGCTCCGTGGCCAGGGGCTCCATCGCGGCCACGGTCTCCGCGGCGTCGCTGGTGGCGACCAGCTCGGCGTCGGGGCCGTTGACCTCGCGGTTCAGGAACTCCGCCATCGTGGCGGCGTACTCGGGCACCACGTCGATGTCGCCGTCGATCAGGGCCTGGCCGTAGATCTCGCGGGAGTCCGAGGCGATGATCTCGACCTCGTAGCCGGCGTCGGTCAGGAGGGCGCCGTACATCTCCTCCATGATCTGCATCTCGGTGAAGTTGGCGCCGCCGACGACCACGGCACCGGAGGCGACGTCGGCCGGGTCGGACGCGGTGCCGCCCGCGGCGTCGCCACCGGGGGCGGCCGAGTCCTCGGCGAGGGGGTCGCCGGAGCCGCAGGCCGCGAGGGCGAGCGAGGCGACCAGGGCGGCGGGCAGGAGCGCGCGGCGGAGGATGGCTGTCGTCATGGGGGTATCGCCTTCTGTGTCCCGGGGACGTCGTCCCCGCGTGTCTGGCCGTGCATGTCGTGGGTCCGCGCGTTCGCGCACGAACCGGTGCGTGCCGCAGCGGCGGTCACGGCGCCTGGTGGCTACGACTGTCTAACCCCCGGCACCGACGGCCGCATCCCGACTACGGGACCGGGCCGGTCACGATCCGGTGACGGATCGGCCAGGCCGGGGCGGCGGTCAGCGGGACGCGCCCGAGGCCCCCAGCGCGGGTGCGGTCTCCCGGACGGGCGCGCCCTCGGCCTCCTCGTCGAGCGCGACCGTCGTCCGGCTCTCCCTGACCGGCGCGACGGCGCGCTGCAGCAGCTGGAACCCGACCTCGACGACGATCGCCAGCAGCGCCACGAGCACCGCCCCGCCGACGAACTGCGCGGTGTCCTGGTTGCCCAGGCCGTTGGTGATGAACCGGCCCAGGCCCGGTCCGGCCACGAAGGCGGCGATGGTCGCGGTGGCGATGACCTGGGCCGACGCGATCCGCAGGCCCGCCACCACCAGCGGCACCGCCAGCGGCAGCTCGACGCGGAGCAGCACCTGGGCCGGGGTGAGCCCCATCCCACGGGCCGCCTCGACGAGGTCGGCGTCGACCGCCCGCATGCCCGCGTAGGCGTTGGTGAGGATGGGCGGGACGGCGAAGAGCACCAGCGCGACGATCGTGTTGGTCACCGGGGCGGTGATGCCGAACGGGGCGGGCGCGAGGGTGAGGATGACGAGGATCGCCAGGGTGGGCACCGCGCGGCCGATGTTGGCCACCGCGGAGGCGAGGGCCCCGCCACGGCCCAGGTGGCCGAGGACCAGCGCGACCGGCAACCCGATCAGGGTCGCGACGACCACGGCGACCCCGGAGACGAGGACGTGCTCGCCCAGGCGGACGGGGATGCCCGCCGCGCCGGACCAGTTGGCGGGGTCGGTGAGCCAGCCCAGCGCCTGGCCGAGGATGGAGTCGTTCACGTCGCCCTCCCCCGGGCCCAGGGCGTCAGCTGCTTCTGCAGCAGCATCAGCAGGGCGTCCAGCACGAGCGCGAGCACCACGGTGAGGACGGTCGCGGTCAGCACCTCGGCGTTGAACCGGCTGTTGAGACCCTGGAAGATCAGGTTGCCGAGCCCCCCGAACCCGATGAGCGCGCCGACCGTCACCAGCGCGACCGTGGACACCGTGGCGATCCGGACCCCCGCGACGATGGCCGGCACCGCCAGCGGCAGCTCGACGCTCCAGACCCGGCGGGCCGGCGTCAGGCCCATGCCGTTGGCGGCGTCCACCGCGTCCGCCGGCACCTGCGCGAGCCCGGTCAGGATGTTGCGGAGCAGGATGGCCAGGGAGTAGATCGCCAGGCCGATGACCACCGTGTTCTGGTTGAGCCCGGTGCCCAGCGCCAGCAGCAGCGCGAACAGCGCCAGCGACGGGACCGTGTAGGCGATGGTGGCGGCGCCGACCACCCCGAGCTCCAGCCACCTGGCCCGCCGGGCCAGCAGCGCCGCGGGGATGGCGACGAGCACCCCGATGGTGACCGCCGCGAACGTGATGTAGAGGTGCTGCCCCGTGGCGTCGAGCAGGATGTCCTGCCTGGTCGAGACGTACTCCGGGCAGATCCACGCGTTGCGCTGCAGGCAGGACTCGGCGACGCTCAGCGGGTGGACCAGCACCGTGACGACGCTACCGGCACCGCCTCGACCGTGCCCGGGCACGACGGCGAGCCCATGATCAGGCTCGCCGGGGTCCGCAAGCAGTACGCCGACGGCACGGTCGCGGTGGACTCGCTCGACCTCGAGGTGCGCCGCGGCGAGCTGGTGGCCCTGGTCGGTCCGTCCGGCTGCGGCAAGTCCACGATCCTGCGCATGGTCAACCGGCTCATCGAGCCCACCGGCGGGTCCATCGAGGTCGCGGGCACCGACGTCATCCACGCCGACGGTCCCCGGATGCGCCGCGGCATCGGCTACGTGATCCAGTCGGGCGGGCTGTTCCCGCACCGCTCGGTCCGCGACAACGTGGCGACGGTGCCCCGGCTGCTCGGCTGGGACAAGCAGCGGACCCGCGCCCGCACCGACGAGCTGCTCGGCCTGGTGGGCCTGGACGCCGAGGTCCACGGCCCCCGCTACCCCCACGAGCTGTCGGGCGGTCAGCGCCAACGCGTCGGCGTGGCCCGGGCGCTGGCCGTGGACCCGCCGGTGCTGCTGATGGACGAGCCGTTCGGCGCCGTCGACCCGCAGGTCCGCGACCGGCTGCAGCTGGAGTTCCGGCGGCTGCAGCAGCGCCTGGGCACCACGGTGCTGCTGGTCACCCACGACATCGACGAGGCCGTCCGGATCGCCGACCGGATCGCCGTCCTCAGCGTCGGGGGCGTGCTCGAGCAGTACGACACGCCTGCCGTCGTGCTCGGGGCGCCCGCCACCGACTTCGTGGCGTCCTTCGTCGGCAGCGACCGCGGCCTGCGCCGGCTCGCGGTGACGCCGATCCAGACCGAGGACCTGGTGCACCCGCCGACGCTGCAGGTCAGCGACAGCACCGACCACGCCCTGCAGGTGCTCGCGGCCCACCACCTCGACTTCGCGGTCGTGCTCGACGGCGACGACCTCCGGGGCTGGGTCTCGCAGCGGACCCTGCGGCGGGGCCAGACCGTGGGCGAGGTACGACGCCGCTTCGACGACACCGTCGACGTCCGGGACAGCCTCAAGACGGGCTTCAGCGAGATCGTCGCCCATGACGCCGGTTGGCTGCCCGTGCTGGACGACGACCGCTACGTCGGGGTGCTCACCCCGGACTCGGTGCACGCCGCGCTGCGACGGCTGCTGCCCGACCGGGTCGACGGCGACGTGCCGTCGGTCACGGCCGTCGCCGGCTGAGGCGACGGGGCCTCGTCGGCGCCCTGTCTCGCCGCGGCGTGGGCCACCCACGCGGCGCCGGCGACGACCAGCACGTCCCCGACGCTGAACACGTTGGCCAGCGGCCACGACGCCGGGACCGCCATCACGTCTCCCAGCCAGGCCAGGTGCGCGTCCTGCGCCGCGGCGGAGTTGACGAACCCGGTCTCCGCCGTCAGCCCCGCGGTGCGCAGGGCCGTCGGCGAGGCGGGCATGGTGCCGCCGTTGGCCACGATGGCCAGACCGTTGCCGAGGGCACCCAGCGCGAGCAGCCACAGCCCGGCCACGCGCAGGTTCGCGACGATGAAGGCACCCGCCACCGCGTAGGAGGCGATGTGCACCGCCGGGGCCAGCGGCTCCGGCACCCACGCCGTCTGCAGCAGGACGACCTGCAGGGCCAGCACCGCCGGCAGCAGCCAGGACCAGCGCCAGGTGGTGGCGGCCAGCCCGCGGAACGTGCCCCCGCTCAGCGGGACGGTCAGCACGGCGAGCAGGACGAGGACGGTGATCAGCACGGCAGCGCTCCCAGTGCGTCGGTGGGTCGGGGGTCGCCCGGCGGGGCGTCGGAGGCGAGGACCTCGTCGATCGGGGTGGGGGCGAGCCTCAGCGCCGGGCGTCGCCCGTCGGGGGCCAGCGCCCACGCGGGCACGGCGGCCCCCTCCCGGGACTGCTCGTCCAGCAGGGCGACGGCGCCGTCGGCGGGCACCGGGCGGGACAGGTGGTACCCCTGCAGCCGGTCGCAGCCCATCGCGGTCAGCGTGGCCGCCGCCCACCCGGTCTCCACGCCCTCGGCCACGACCTCCAGGCCCAGGTTGTCGGCCAGGTCGATGATGGTCCGCAGCAGCATGTCGTTGGTGGTCCCGTCGGACAGGTCGGCGATGAAGCCCTGGTCGATCTTGAGCTCGTCGACGTCGATCTGCTTGAGCCGGACCAGCGAGGAGTACCCGGTGCCGAAGTCGTCGATCGACAGCACCACACCCAGTGCGCGCAACGACGCGAGCACCACGTCGGCCCGCCGGGCGTCGACCATCAGGCTGCTCTCGGTCACCTCGACCACCAGGGCGGACGCCGGCACCCGGTGGGCCAGCAGCCGGGCCGCGATCCGGTCGCCGAGCGCCTCGTCGGACAGCTGCCGCGCGGACACGTTCACCCCGACCGTCACGTCGTGCCCGGCGGCCCGCCAGGCGGCGAGGTCGGTGAGGGCCTGGTCCAGCACGAGGTCGAAGACCCGGTCGATGAAGCCGGCGTTCTCGGCCAGCTGCACCAGCACGTCGGCCCCGACGTGGGCGTGGGCGGGGTCGTCCCAGCGCACCAGGGCCTCGAAGGACACGATCCGCCCGGTGCGGCAGTCCCCCTGCGGCTGGTAGGCGACGGTCAGCCGTCCGGCCTCGACCGCCTCGCTGAGGTTGGCCAGCAGCGTGAGCCGCTCGGTCTCGGCGTCGTCGTCGCGGGGCTCGTAGACGGCGTACCGCGCCCGCTCGGTCTTGGCCTCGTAGAGGGCGATGTCGGCGTGCTTGAGCAGCTCGCCCACCTCGTCGGGGTCGGCCGCCACCGCCACGCCGACGGACCCGCGCACCGCCAGCCGGGTGCTGCCCACCTCGACGGGGCGCGCGAAGGCCTCCAGGAGCCGGGCCGCCACGGCCTCGGCCTCGGCCCTCGCGGTCACCGGGTCGGGCATCTGCACGACCACGGCGAACTCGTCCCCGCCCAGGCGGGCCACGTGGGAGCCGTCCGGGGCGACGGCGGTGAGCCGAGCGGACACCTCGACGAGCAACCGGTCCCCGACGTCGTGGCCCAGGCTGTCGTTGACGTCCTTGAAGTGGTCGAGGTCGACGATGAGCATGCCCAGGGTCGGCCGCGCCGGGTCGGTGCGGGCCCGGGTCAGGTGCAGCTGGAGGCTGGTGCGGTTGCCCAGGCCGGTGAGGGGGTCCCGCAGCGCCTGCTGCTCCGACATGGCGGTCATCTGCGCGCTGCGCCGGACGGCGATGATCGGCAGCAGCACCAGCGGGAGCATGGAGGGCGCGTCGACCACGACGAGCGCGGCCACGGGGGCCATCCCGACGAGCACCGCGCTGGTCTCCAGGGTGAACCGGAGGTCGTCCCCGAGGGCCTGGACCAGGCGGGCGCCGGTCGCGAGCGCGACGACCACCCCGACCAGCGTGTGGTTGACCGTGGCGAAGACCAGGCCGGCCAGGACGGCGGGCAGCAGGTCGCCGCCGGCGGCGGGCCGGAAGTCCGCCATCAGGGGGACGCCGCTGGTGGCGGCGAAGACCGCCCGGGCGGCGAGGATGGACAGGGCGTACTGGCCGAGGTTGAAGGCCATCTGGACCGGGCGGCGCCCTCCCCGCAGGTCGTCCAGGAACACCGCGACCAGGTGCGCCAGCAGCACCAGCGACAGCGGGCCCAGGACGATGAGGGCGACGGCGAACGTCGTGGAGATCGTCACGTTCGACGTCGTGGCGTCCCCGCGGGACACGGGGATGGGGAACAGCTCACCCAGGACCAGGCAGCCCATGAGCACCAGCAGCGGGGCCGGCTCGTCGGCCAGCTGGGCGAGCGGCGGGTCGAGCCACCAGACCACCACGGTGGCGACGACGCCCAGCAGGCCCACCGCCCAGGCGTAGGACGGCAGCGCGGCCGGCGGTGCAGGGAGCAGCCGGACGAGCGCCCGCAGCACCGACAGGTGCTGGGGGCGCTCGTCCGACCGACTCCCGGGGTGGTTCATGCCCACTTGTACCCGGGGACGAGGAGCTCGCGGTCGTCCCTGGTCGCACTCGTGCCGGGCGGCGGCCCGGACTCGGGGGCGCTCATGTCACCACCACTTGACGCCGGCGCCGACGACCGAGGCGAGGGTGACGACGGTCGCGGCCGAGACGACGCCGCGGACGAGGGTGCTCTTCAGGGTCTGCTTCATGGTCTGCTCCTGTCTGTCGGCCCGTGTTGGCCAGGAGTAGTTGAGCGTTGACATACCGTCACCGTCCTGGCGGTCCGCAGCGACCGCCCGAACGGCGTAATCGCCTCTGACCTGCACGTTCATGACACCTGGTCACCGTCGGTGACGACGACCGCGGCACGATGTCCCGGTTGTCCGGCGACGCCCGAGTGACGGTCTGATCACTACCTGTGACCACGCGGTTGACGTCACCGACCGCACCCGTCGCGAGGCGGTCGGGGTGGGGACGGGTGAGCCGCCCCTGTCCGCTCGCGGTGGGCCGTCGACCGGGCCATGCTGCCGATGGGCAGCCGGAGACCGCCGGCCGTCCCACCGAACCCAGGAGGACCCATGGCGCTCGACGACGAGATGACGACCAGCACCGGTGACGGCGGGGCCGACGGCGGAGCCGACAGCGGCGCCCACGGCCCCGCGGACGGCGGCGCGGGCAGCACGCCCGGCGGAGCGGACGGGGGCGCCGACGGGGGCGCCGACGGGGGCGCGGACGGGGGCGCCGACGGGGGCGCCGACGGTGGAGCGGACGGCGGAGCAGACGGCGGAGCGGACGGGGGCGCGGACGGGGGCGCGGACGGGGGCGCGGACGGCGGAGCGGACGGGGGCGCGGACGGCGGCGCGCACGGGCCGGCCGACGGCGGGGCTGGGCGCTGACCTCCGGCGCTGACGCGGGTCGCCGGGCGGTCACCCCCGACCGCCCGGCCCTCGCCCGGTGCACCGCGGTGCCCGGGGACGTGTTCGCGGACGCCGTCTGGGCCCAGGAGCCGTCGCTCAGCGCGGCCTCGGACCTGCCTCGCGACTTCTCGGACCTGCTCAGCCTGGCCGACGTCGACGTGCTGCTGTCCGAGCAGGGCCTGCGTACCCCGTTCCTGCGCGTCGCCAAGGACGGTCAGGTGGTGCCCGAACGCCGCTGGACCGGGGGCGGCGGCGTGGGGGCCACGGTCGGCGACCAGGTGCGCGACGAGCGCGTGGCGGAGCTGTTCGCCGACGGCGCCACCGTCGTCCTGCAGGCGCTGCACCGCACCCACGCCCCGCTGGCGCGCTTCGCGGCCGACCTCGCCGCGGACCTCGGCCACCCGGTGCAGGTCAACGCCTACGTGACGCCACCGCAGAACCAGGGCTTCAGCTCGCACTACGACGTGCACGACGTCTTCGTCCTGCAGGTGGCCGGGGAGAAGCGCTGGCGCCTGCACCGGCCTGTGGTCACCGACCCGCTGCGTGACGACCCGTGGACGGACCACCGCCACGCCGTCGAGCGTGCCGCGGCCGACGAGCCGTTCCTCGAGGCCGTGCTGCGCCCCGGCGACGCGCTGTACGTGCCGCGCGGCTGGCTGCACGCGGCCACCGCGCTGGGCGAGGTGTCCGCGCACCTGACCGTCGGGGTCCACGTCCGCACCCGGGCCACGCTGGTCGAGGCCCTGGCGGCGCTCGTCCTGGACGACCCGCGGCTGCGTGCGACGCTGCCGCTGGGGATCGACCTCACCGACCCGGTCGGGTTGTCCCCGCACCTGGCCGCGACCGTGGACGCCCTGACCGACCGTCTCCGCGACGTGTCCTCGGACGCGGTGGCCCGCCGGCTGACGCCTTCGGTGCTGGCCGGCAACCGCCCCGCCCCGCTCGCGCCGCTCGCGCAGGCGGTCGCCGTGTCCTCCGTCGGAGCGGCCACGGTGCTCCGCGTCCGCGCCGGGCTCCGCACGGTGGTCCGCGACCGCGCCGCCGACGACACCGGCACCGACACCGGCACCGGCACCGGCACCGGCACCGACGACGGGTTCCGTCTCGTCCTGGCCGACCGGTCCCTCGACCTGCCCGGGCGGGTCCGGACGGCCGTGCTCGCCCTGCTGGGCGGCGGTGACGTCGTCGTGGGCGAGCTGCCCGGCCTGGACGGCGAGGAAGCGGTCCGGCTGGCGCGTCGCCTGCTGCGCGAGGGCGTCGCCGTCCCCGCCCCTCCGACGGCTCCGACGGCCCCGACGGCCCCGACGGCCCCGACGGCCCCGACGGCCCCGACGGCGTGAACGCACCCACCAGGCTGCCCCGTTGCGCCGACGCCGCGGCCGAGCGGGGCGACCCCCGGGCCGGGTCCGCCTCGCCCGTGAGCCGTTGGTTCCTGCTCGAGCAGCCCGGACCGTGGGGCCGTGACGCCCTGCTGTCGTCCCGGCTCGACGCCGGGGTCGCGGCGGCGATGTCCAGGCGGGCCACGGCCGCCGGCGCCCGGGTGCTGCTCGTCCGTCGGCACGGCCGGGCCGGTCACACCCCGCAGGGACGGCGGCACTGGGCGCTGGTCGACTCCCGACCGGGCACCGAGGCCGTCCGGTGGGGCAGGTTCGAGCAGGACGAGGAGCTGCTGCACGTCGCGCTCGACGGGCCGGTGGTCGCGCTGCCGCACGAGGGCCCGGGCGACCCCACGCGGCCGGTCTACCTGGCCTGCGCCCACGGTCGCCACGACACCTGCTGCGCCGTCCGGGGCCGTGAGGTGGCCTCGGCCCTCGACGAGCTGGCCCCCGGGCGGGTGTGGGAGTGCTCGCACGTCGGCGGCTGCCGCTTCGCCGCGAACGTCGTGGTCCTGCCCCACGGGCTCTACTACGGCGGCGTCACCCCGGCCTCGGCCGCCGGCCTGGTGGAGGCCACGGAGAACGGCCAGGTCGTGCCCGACCTGCTGCGTGGGCGCTCGTCGCTGCCCGCCGCGGTGCAGGCCGCGCAGCACCACGCCCGCGAGGTGCTGGCCGGTGGCGAGACCCGCATCGACGACCTGCGCCCCCTGCGCAGCCGCGCGGCCGAGGACGGGTCGGTCGTCGTCGACCTCGAGCGCGCCGGGACCGATCGCGTCGTGCAGGTCACCGTGGCCCAGACCCCCAGCGGCCCGCCCACCCCGCTCACGTGCGCGGCCCCCCGCCCCTCGTCCCCGCTGGCCTGGGACCTCATCACGCTCGCGGAGCACCGCGCCGCCGGCTGAGCCGCGCCACCAGGGCCTGTGGCGGCCGCCCCGCTCCCCCTGCGGCGGGACCTGCGCCCTACCTGAGACCCGCCAGGTAGTCCAGGGCCCAGGCCTCGTCGACGACCTCGGCGTACTTGGCGGCCATGTCGCCCAGGTTGGCCTCGTGGACCGTGGGCGAGCGGTCGCCGCAGGCGTCGGCGACCACGAACACCGTGAACCCGTGCGACATCGCGTCGACCACGGTGGCCCGGACGCAGCCCGACGTCGACACGCCCTGCACCAGGACGGTGTCCACACCGGCCGCGGTCAGCGTCGAGGCCAGCGTCGTGCCGAAGAACGCGCTGGGCATCTGCTTGAGCAGCACCACCTCGTCGGGTCGCGGCGCGACCTCGACCCGGAACCGACCGGCCTCGGTGTCCCCGACGAAGGCGTGCAGCCCCGGCACCCGGCGCACGAACGAGCCGCCGTCGACGGCGCCCGCCGCGTAGCGGACCCCGGAGTGCGCCACGAGGACGCCCGCCTCCCGCGCGGCGGTCAGGACCCGCGACGCCGCCTCCAGCGACGCGGTCGACGGCAGCTGGAACGCCCCGCCGTCGTCGAAGTAGGCCCGCACCATGTCGATGCACAGCAGCGCCGGGCGCCGGCCCGGCTGCAGCGGCGTGCCCCACCCGGACCGGTCGTGCCCGTCGGCATGACCGCGTGCTGCCCCGTCGTCGCCGGTCATCGCCTCGCCGTCACACCCTGGCCACGGGCGGCTTCGGTGCGGGCAGCCCGGTCTCCGCGAGCGCGTTGGCCAGGATCTGCTCCATCGGGGGTCCGGAGTCGAAGATCGGCAACGGGTCGGGACGACCGGCGGACAGCTCGGCCCGCAGGGACTCCGTCGCCGCCGGGTCCACCTCGCCCGCCTCGGAGCAGACGACGCCGTAGCGGCGCGCCCCTCCGACGCTGACCAGGCCCCGCCGCACCTCGAGCGCGACGAGCTCGGCGTCCCGGGCCAGCGGGTCGCCCCAACCGCCCCCGCCCCAGGTGACGAAGTGCAGCAGCTCGCCCGCCTTGACCGGCACGTCGTGGCACTTGCTGGGCAGCACCTCCGTGGTCCCGTCCAGGTGCTCCAGCCACTTGGTGCCGCGCGCGCCGGGCTCCCCGCCCAGGACGCCCCACGGGTAGGTGAGCCAGCGGTCGTCGTGGATGGCGATCTCGCCGTCGGACAGGAACCGGTAGGCGACGTCCACGCCGTTGCCGCCGCGGTGCAGGCCGGAGCCGCCGGTGTCCGCGACCGTCTCCCACTTCTCGATCCGCAGCGGGTAGTACGACTCCAGGTACTCGCAGGGGATGTTGGTGAAGCTGGGCCACAACGAGTGCCCGTCCGGGCCGTCGCCCATCGGCCGGCCGGGGATGCCGCCGAAGCCGATCGAGTACAGCTGGAACCACTCGCCCTTCTGCTCGCCGGAGGAGTACGTCCCGGAGTACATGAAGTGGGGCGAGGAGCTGAAGCCGGCGGCGTTCATCAGCTGCGGGTTGGTCTGCCCGAGCAGCCCGCCCAGCAGGTCGAACACCCGGCCGATGCCGTGGTTGCGGCCCGACAGCGCGGCCGGGAACCGGGGCTTCCAGAACGAGTCCTCCGGGATGACGACGTCGACGAGCGGGTAGAACCCGTCGTTCCACAGGATCTGCGGGTCGGCGACCGTGATCATGTAGATCCCGAAGAACATCCGGATGAGGTTCTCGTTGATGTAGTAGTTGATAGGGCCGGCCGCCTGCGGGGACGACCCGGTGAAGTCGATGGTGACCTTGTCCCCGGTCCGGGTCAGCGTCATCTTGAGCTCGTACGGGCCGAACCCGACGCCGTCGTCGCAGATGTAGTCGGTGAAGCTGATCGCCTTGCCGTCCTCGAACACCATGGCCAGCAACGTCTTCATGGCGGAGTAGTTGCGGGCCAGCAGGGCGTCCAGCGCCGACAGGTAGGTGTCGGTGCCGAAACGGTCGCACATCTCCTGGATCCGACGCCCGGCGGTGCGGCAGGCGGCAACGATGCCGTTGAGGTCGGCCCGGTTCCAGTCGGGCTTGCGGACCTGGTTGAGGATGATCTCCAAGGACTCCTCCGCCAGGACGCCCTGCTTGTACAGCTTGAAGGGCGGGATGATCACCCCCTCCTCGAAGATCGTCCGCGCGTCCGTCGGCATCGAGCTCGCGGTCTTGCCCCCCACGTCGGACATGTGCCCGAACATGGACGCCCAGCCGACCACCCGGCCGGAGTGGAACACCGGCATGACGACGAGCCAGTCGTTGGCGTGGCTGATGGCCGCGCCGCAGGAGTACGGGTCCGACGTCAGCAGGACGTCGCCCTCCTCGATCGTCCCGTCGTAGTTGTCGAGGAAGTCGGGGATGGACAGGCCGAACTGGCCGACGACCATCTTGCCCTCGGGGTCCGCGATGAGCGGGAACTCGTCGTGCTGCTCGCGGATGCCGGGGCTCAGCGCGGTGCGGAACAGCACCTCGTCCATCTCGTAGCGGGCGTTGCGGAGGGCGTTCTCGACCAGGTCGAGGGTGATGACGTCGACGTCGACCGGGCTCACCGGCTCGGTGGCGGTCTCGAGGATGCGTGCCATGTCTCAGCCCTCCTGGCTCTGGGTGGTACCGGTCGCGGGCGTGATCAGGAGCGAGCCGCTGGGGTGGACCTCGGCCACGTGGTCGGGCAGGACGAGGGTGGTCGAGTCCATCTCGGTGATGATCGCGGGACCGGTGACGACGGCCCCCGCGGGCAGCCTCGACCGGTCGTAGACCCCCGCGCTCACCCGGGCCCCGGAGACCCAGATGTCGGCGTCCAGCACCTTGGCCGCGGCCAGGTCGGCGGCGTCGTCGCCCGAGCCCGGCGGCAGGGTCTCGGCGCCGACGTTGGGCCGCGGACCAGTGGCCGACGCGCGCAGGGTGACCACCTCGTGGGCGTTCTTCAGCAGGAACCCGAAGAGGCGCTCGTGCTCGGCGTCGAAGCGGGCGGCCAGGGCGACGAGACCGCCGCCGTCACCGTCGAAGGCGGCCATGTCCACCGTGACGGGGATCTCGAAACCCTGCCCGTGGTAGCGCAGGTCGACCGAGTGCACGACGCTCATGTCGGCCTCGTCGACGCCCTCGGCCCGCAGGGTGGCCTTCGCCGTGGCGGCGAGCTCGTCCAGGGCCGTGCGGATCTCGTCGTCGGTCGTGTCGGTGAACTGGCGGATGTAGGTGCGGGCGGACTCGTCGCGCAGGCTGGTGGTGGCGTCGCCGTAGGCGCACAGCACGCCGGGGCTCGGCGGGATGATCACCGGCCACGACCCGGTGAGCCGGCCCAGCGCGTTGGCGTGCAGCGGTCCGGCGCCCCCGAACGCCACCAGGGCGAAGTCGCGCGGGTCGAAGCCCTGCTGGACGCTCACCAGCCGCATGGCACCGAACATGTTCTCGTTGACGATGTCGACGATGCCGCTCGCGGCGGCCTCGACGGAGTCCAGCGTGGTGGCGTCGGCGATGGTCTGCACCGCCGCCCGCGACGCCTCGACGTCGAGCTGGATCTCGCCCCCGGCCAGGGCGCTGGGCAGGTAGCCGAGGACGACGTTCGCGTCGGTGACCGTCGGGGCCTCCCCGCCCTGCCCGTACGCCGCCGGACCGGGCACGGCGCCCGCGGACTGCGGCCCGACGCGCAGCGCCTGGGTCAGCGGCGGGACGTGGGCGATCGAGCCGCCACCGGCCCCGACGGTGCGCACGTCGACGCTCGCGGCCCGGACGTCCAGGTCGCCGACCCGGGTCTGCCGGCCGATGCGGGGGGTGAGGTCCTGCACCAGGGCCACGTCGGTGCTGGTGCCGCCCATGTCGAAGGTGAGGAAGTCGCGGAACCCGGCCTGCTCAGCGGCCCAGGCGGCGCCGGTGACGCCCCCGGCGGGCCCGGACAGCAGCAGGTTGACCGGGTTGGCCGCGGCCGTGGCGGCCGAGGCCAGCCCGCCGTCGCTGCGCAGGATGTAGAGCGGGCCGTCGACCCCGTGCCCGGCCAGCTCGTCGGCGAGCGCGCTGACGTACCGGGCCACCTGCGGCTGGACGTAGCCGTTGGCCACGGTGGTGACGGTGCGCTCGTACTCCCGCAGCTCCGGCAGGACGTGGCTGGACAGCGAGATCGGGAAGTCCGCGCCGAGCTCCTCGACGGCGATCGCCCCGATCTGCTTCTCGTGGTCGCCGTTGGCGAAGGAGTTGATCAGCGAGACCGCGAGCGCCTCGATCCCCTGCGCCTTGAGGCGGCGGATCTTCGCGCGCACGTCCTCGGCGTCCAGCGCGACGACGACCGCACCGTCGCCGGCGACCCGCTCCACCGCCTCGACGGTGTTCTCCAGGTCGGCGAGTGGCTCCGGCTTGGGCCAGATGATCCAGCCCGCCAGCCCGCCCGGGACGAACGAGCGGGCGATCTGGAGCACCTGCCGGAACCCCTGCGTGGTGACGAGGCCGACCTTGGCGCCCTTGCCCTCCAGGATCGCGTTGGTCGCGACCGTGGTGCCGTGCAGCACCTCGGTGACGTCCGCGAGCGCGATCCCGGCGTCCGCGCAGACGCGCTGGACGCCACGGAGCACGCCCACGGACTGGTCCTGCGGCGTCGAGGCGGTCTTGACCCGCCAGGTCCGGCCGGTG
Source organism: Aquipuribacter aurantiacus (assembly GCF_051216895.1). Classification (NCBI taxonomy): domain Bacteria; kingdom Bacillati; phylum Actinomycetota; class Actinomycetes; order Micrococcales; family Intrasporangiaceae; genus Aquipuribacter; species Aquipuribacter aurantiacus. The sequence continues at coordinate 81,190 of NZ_JBPKAO010000004.1, read as the reverse complement.
TCGGTGTCGATGAGCAGGACGTCGGTGAAGGTTCCACCGACGTCCACGCCGAGACGGTGCGCCATTGCATTCCTCCGGTTCGCGGGCGGTTGTCGCCGTGGGGTGCGGCAGGGGCGGGGTGGGGCCTTCCTCAGATCACCCCGTCGGTGCGGAGCTGGTCGATCTCGTCGCTGGTCAGGCCCAGGAGGCCGCGGTAGACCTCGTCGCTGTGCTGGCCGAGGGTGGGGCCGACGGCCCGGACGCGACCGGGCGAGCGGGACAGCCGCGGGAACACGTTCTGCATCGGCACCTGGCCGAAGTCGGGGTGGGCGAGGCGGACCACGGACTCGCGGGCCGCGAAGTGCGGGTCGGCCAGCATGTCCTTGGCCTGGTAGATCCGACCTGCGGGGACGCCGTCGCCGGCCAGCCGGGACAGCAGGTCGTCGGCGTCCAGGCTCGCCGTCCACACCGCGATGAGGTCGTCGAGCTCCTCGGCGTGGGCGCCGCGGGCGCCGTGCGTGGCGTAGCGGGGGTCGGTCGCCAGCTCGGGGCGGCCCATCACCCGGGCCAGGCGCGTGAAGACGGTGTCCTGGTTGGCGGCGACGAGGACCATCTCGCCGTCGGCGGTCGGGTAGGCGTTGCTCGGGGCGACGTTGGGCAGGACCGACCCGGTCCGCTCGCGCTGGTAGCCGGCGACCTCCCACTCCGGCAGCAGCGACTCCATCATCGCCAGCACGGCCTCGTAGATGGCGGAGTCGACGACCTGGCCCTGCCCGGTGCGGTCCCGGTGGTGCAGGGCGACCATGGTGCCGAGCGCGGCGAAGGTGGCGGCGAGGGAGTCGCCGAGGCTGATGCCGGCGCGTGCGGGCGGGCGGTCGGGGTCGCCGATGACGTGCCGGATGCCGCCCATCGCCTCGCCGATCGAGCCGTACCCGGCGCGCGGGGCGTAGGGCCCGGTCTGCCCGAAGCCCGTGACCCGGGTGACGACCAGACGGGGGTTGACCTCCCACAGCGACTCCGGGGACAGGCCCCACCGCTCGAGGGTGCCCGGCCGGAAGTTCTCGAGCAGGACGTCGGCCTCGCCGACGAGGCGCCGCACCAGGTCCTGCCCCGCCAGGGTGCGCAGGTCGCAGGTGACGCTCCGCTTGTTGCGGGCCACCACCGGCCACCACAGCGACTGACCGTGCGGCTTCTCGCGCCCCCACTGGCGCATCGGGTCACCGCGGCCCGGGTCCTCGACCTTGATGACGTCGGCCCCGAAGTCGCCGAGCAGCTGCCCGCAGAACGGCCCGGCCAGCAGCTGGCCCAGCTCGACCACCCGCACGTCGGCCAGCGGCAGGGCGGCGCGGCCGTCCGCGTCCTCGGGGGCGGCGGGGCTGCCGACGTGGCCGGGGTTGCCGGCGCCGGCGGGGCTGTCGTTCACTCGGGCTCCAGGGGGTCTGCGGGCTGGCGTCGTGGTCCGAGCAAGGACGCCCGGGCGGACATCAGGTGGCTGCGCATCACCGACTCCGCCCAGAGCCCGTCGTGGGCGCGCAGGGCGGCGACGATCTCCAGGTGGTGCTGGGTGCTGCGGCGCATGGCGTCGTCGTCGAAGCCGTGCAGCGTGCGCAGCACCGCCCCGGTGTGGACCAGGGAGTCCACCACCCCCGGCAGGACGTTGCTGCCGGTGGCCCCCACGACGAGGGCGTGGAAGCGCGCGTTGAGGCCGTAGACCAGGTCGAGGTCCTGGTCCGGGCCGGGCAGGGCGTGGGCGGCCATCTGCTCCGCGGACGCCTGCAGCTCGTCCAGCTGCGCGTCGCTGATCCGGGCGGCGGCCAACCGGGCCGACAGGCCCTCGACGTGCGCGCGCAGGACGAACACGTGCTCGAGGTCCTCGGGGCTGAAGTCGACGACGCGGGCGCCCTTGTTGGGGGTGATGTCGACGAGGCCCTCCGCCGACAGGCGGCGGAGGGCCTCGCGGACCGGCGTGCGGGACACCCCGAGGGCCTGAGCCAGCTCGACCTCGCCGAGCCTGGCCCCCGGTGCGTAGTCGCCGCGCAGGATCATCGTGCGCACCGAGTCCACCGTGGTGGTCCGATCCGTCGAGTCCATGCGCCGCTCCGCATCGCTGGGGTGAGGGGTGTGTGCAATCTAGGAGCGGTCTCTGGGCAGCACAAGAGATCCAGGCGACTTTCTTTCGGTGACCGAGGCTGTTGCATACATCTGAGAACGGGGTGCACGCTGTACCCATGTCCGACGCCGCCGTCGCACCCCAGTCCACCCCCGTGCCCGCTCCCACCTCGCGCGGGGTGCACGTCGTCGAGGTCGGTCCGCGCGACGGTCTGCAGAACGAGCGTGCCGTGCTGGACGTCGACACCCGGGTCGAGCTGGTCCGCCGTCTCGTCGGCGCGGGCGTGCGGCGGCTGGAGACCGTCAGCTTCGTCAACCCGAAGCGGGTGCCGCAGATGGCCGGGGCCGAGGAGGTCATGGCTGCGGTCCCCCGCACCGCGCCGGACGGCAGCCACGTCGACCACATCGGCCTGGTGCTCAACGAGCGGGGCCTGGACCGCGCCCTCGCCGCCGGGGTCGACGAGGTCAACCTCGTGGCGATCACGACCGAGACGTTCTCCCGGCGCAACCAGGGCGCAGGCGTCGACGACGTGCTGGCCGCCACGGTCCGGATGCTCGAACGCGCCCGGGCCGCAGGCGTGCCCGCCTCGGTGACCGTGTCGGCGGCCTTCGGCTGCCCGTTCGAGGGCGAGGTCGGCACGGAGCAGGTGATGCGGGTCGTCCGGGCCGTGCTGCCGGGCGAGCCCGTCGAGGTCGCCATCGCCGACACGATCGGTGTGGGCGTGCCCGCCGACGTGCGCAGGCTGGTGCGCGCGGTGCGGGCGGAGTCCGACGTGCCGCTGCGCGCGCACTTCCACAACACCCGCAACACCGGCTACGCCAACGCGCTGACCGCGGCCGAGGAGGGCGTCCTGGCCCTGGACGCCTCGATCGGCGGGTACGGCGGCTGCCCGTTCGCGCCGAACGCCACGGGCAACATCGGCACCGAGGACCTGGTCTACGCGCTGGGTCGCTCCGGGGTCGACGTCGGGCTGCGGGTGGCCGACCTGGCCGACCCCTGCGACTACGTCACCGCGGCGCTCGGCGCGGACCGGGCCCCTGCGCTGCTGGGCCGGGCAGGGGACTTCCCGGGCTGAGCGCCGCCCGCGCCGACCGCGACTAGGCCGGGCTCGGCTGCCGGCCTCCCCCACCGCGGGCGCCACCGCCGTGCTCGTCGTCGTCCTCGGGCGGGATCATGCACCAGCGCTCGGCGACGAGCCCGGCGACCGTCAGCCCGACCGAGGCCAGCACCACCGCGGCCGACGCCGCGACCCGGCCCGGCTGCGAGGCCAGGGTCACGGCCGGCAGCGCCACCCCCACGAACCCGACCCACCCGCCGGTCAGCAGCGCACCGGCCATCGCGGCGGACTTGGCCAGGGCGACGGTGCGGGCGGCCCGCAGCGGGTTCACGGCCCGGTCGCGCTCGCCGGCGTTCCACCGTCGGATCGGCCAGGCGACCACGAGGACCGCGAACGCCAGCGCGGCGATGACCACGACGGCCACGAACGGCGGGGCGGGGGTCGCGGCCCCGCCGGCCTGCCGCAGCTGCAACCAGGCGGTCGTCAGGGCGAAGGCGACCCCGGCCAGCAGCAGGAGCGGACCGACCCGCGTGGGGGCCATCCTCACGGCGAGCCCGCCACCATCAACCCGCCACCATCAACCCGCCACCATCAACCCGCGGCCGGCAGCCCGAACGGCAGGGCGAGGTCGGGCCGCACGACCACGTCCGACTCGTCGGAGAGGGCCTCGTCGAGCAGGTCCACGACGGACCGCTCCTCGCCGAGGTCGAGCAGCCGGGCCTGCGGGTCGACCAGGGACCACGGCTGCAGCACGAACCGACGACCGGCGGCGCGGGGGTGCGGCAGCTCCAGGTCGATCGTCCGCAGCACCAGGGCCCGCCCGTCGGTGCGGCTGACGCTCACCACGTCCACGTCCAGGGTGCGCGGGCCCCACCGCACCTCACGGGTCCGCCCGTGCGCGGTCTCGACGTCCTGGCAGGCGTGCAGCAGTGCGCGCGGTGACAGCGTGGTCTCGACCAGCAGGACGGCGTTGAGGTACCGCCCCTGCTGCGGACCGCCCACCGGGGCGGTGTCCACGACCGGCGAGGACTCCAGCACCGTGAGGCCGTCGACCGCGGCCAGGTCGAGGACGGCCTGGTGCAGGGTGGCGTGGGCCTCGCCGAGGTTGGCGCCCAGCGCCAGCACGGCCCGGACCGGGCGGTCGGGCGCGGCGTCGGCCACCGCGTCCTCGCGCGTGCGGAGCACCCGGACCTGGACGTCGTCGAACGGGACCCCCACGGGGGCCTGCGGCTTGTGGACGACGACCTCGACGGCCTGGACCCGCTGGTCGGCGAGGACGGCGGCGGCGATCCGTTCGGCCACCGTCTCGACCAGGTCCAGCGAGGGCCCGGCCAGGATCTCGTGCGCCTGGCGCGCCACCACGGAGTAGTCGACCGCGTCGGCCAGGTCGTCGCTCCGGCCCGCGCGGACCACCGACAGGTGCATGGTGATGTCGCAGGAGAACTCCTGCCCGTCACGCTTCTCGTGCTCCAGCACGCCGTGGGTGCCGTGAGCCCGGACGCCGGTCACGGACACGCGGTCCAGCGGGCCGGTCCCGGCACCCACGAGGTGGTGATCGGTCACGAGAACCCATCCTGCTCGCTCCGACCGGCCTTGGCCCGACGCCAGGCCGCGCCGACCCGGACCGCGTCGGCCGTGGGGCGGGCGGTGTGAGCCCGGACCCCCCACACCCCGTGCGCCGCCAGCAGGGCCGCCGCGGCGTGGGAGGCGTCCTCACGGTGCTCGACGTCGCGCGGCGTGCCGTCGGGGGCGGCGAGCAGGGCGCCGAGGAACCGCTTGCGGCTGACCCCGACCAGCAGCGGCAGACCCAACGCGTCCAGGCGGGACAGCTCGCCCAGGACCCGCCAGTTGTCGGCCGCGGTCTTGGCGAAGCCGATCCCGGGGTCGAGCACGAGCCGGTCGGCGTCCACCCCGGCGGCGACGAGGGCGTCGACCCGGCGGCCCAGCTCGTCGGCGACGTCGACCGCGACGTCGTCGTAGCGGGCCAGGTCGTCCATCTGCTCCGCGTGCCCCCGCCAGTGCATCACCACGAAGGCGCAGCGGGCCTGCGCCACGACGCGCGCCATGTCGGGGTCGGCAACCCCCCCGCTGACGTCGTTGACCATGACGGCCCCGGCCTCCAGCGCCGCCGCGGCGACCGAGGCCCGCATCGTGTCGATGCTCACCGGGACGCCGTCGGCGGCCAGGCGCCGGACGACGGCCACGGTGCGACGGAGCTCCTCGTGCTCGGGCACGCGCTGCGCCCCGGGCCGGGTGGACTCCCCTCCCACGTCGACCGCGTCGGCCCCGGCCGCGACCAGGCCGAGGCCGTGGAGCACCGCGTCGTCCTCGCGCGCCCAGAGCCCGCCGTCGCTGAACGAGTCGGGCGTGACGTTGAGGACGGCCAGCACCACCGGCCGGTCGAGACCGGACAGCAGCGACCCGGCCGGGCCCTGCAGGCCCGCCGGTCCGCGCCGGGGGGCCTGCGCCACGAGGCTCAGGACGGTCCGGGGCGGCCGGGCGCGCCCGGGAGACCGGAGCCACCCGCGGACGGGGAGCCGGGGGTGGGGACCCACGGGTCGGGGCCGCCGGTCGCACCGGGCCCCGGGCCCTGCCCCGGGCCGTCGCCGTCGGTGGCCGACCCGCCGTTGCCCGAGCCGTGGCCGACGCCGTTGGAGGACCCGTCGACGTGCGAGGAGTCGGAACCGCCGTTCGACGAGCCGTTCGAGCCCCCGTTCGCGCCGCCGTTCGCGCCGCCGTCGGGACCACCGTTGACCGGGGCACCGTTGACCGGCGCACCGTTGGCCACGGCGAACCCGTTGGCGTTGACGACCGGACGTGGCGGCACCGGCACCGGCGGCAGGTCGGAGACCGCGCGACGCTCGCTGGACAGCCAGACCGCCCGGGAGGGCCGCTTGACCACGTCGGAGAAGATGCCGCGGATCTGCTCGGCGTTCAGGGTCTCCTTCTCGAGGAGCTCCTTGACGAGCCGGTCGAGGATCGGGCGGTGCTCGACCAGGATCTCCCAGGCCTCGTCGTGCGCGGCCTCGATCAACCGGCGGACCTCGCGGTCGACCGTCGCCGCGACGGACTCGGAGTAGTCACGCTCGTGGCCCATGTCGCGGCCCAGGAACATCTCGCCCGACGCGCTGCCGAGCTTGATGGCGCCGATCTCCTCGCTCATGCCGAACTGCGTGACCATCTTGCGCGCCAGGCCGGTCGCCTTCTCGATGTCGTTGGCCGCACCGGAGGTCGGGTCGTGGAAGACGAGCTCCTCCGCGACCCGCCCGCCCAGGGCGTAGGCCAGCTGGTCGAGCATCTCGTTGCGCGAGGTGGAGTACTTGTCCTCGGTCGGCAGGACCATCGTGTAGCCGAGCGCCCGGCCCCGCGGCAGGATCGTGATCTTGGCGACGGGGTCGGTGTTCGGCAGCGACGCGGCCACCAGGGCGTGCCCGCCCTCGTGGTAGGCGGTGATCAGCCGTTCCTTGTCGTTCATCAGCCGGGTCCGCTTCTGCGGCCCGGCCATGACGCGGTCGATGGCCTCGTCGAGGGTGGCGTCGTCGATCAGCTGCCTGTCACCGCGCGCGGTGAGCAGGGCCGCCTCGTTGAGCACGTTGGCCAGGTCGGCACCGGTGAAGCCCGGCGTACGGCGGGCGATCGACTCCAGGTCGACGTCGGCCAGCGGCTTGCCCTTGCCGTGCACGGTCAGGATCTTGAGCCGGCCCTGCATGTCCGGGGCCTCGACGGTGATCTGCCGGTCGAACCGGCCGGGGCGCAGCAGCGCCGGGTCGAGGATGTCCGGGCGGTTGGTCGCGGCGATGAGGATGACGTTGGCCTTGACGTCGAAGCCGTCCATCTCGACCAGGAGCTGGTTGAGGGTCTGCTCGCGCTCGTCGTGCCCGCCGCCCATGCCGGCGCCGCGGTGGCGGCCGACGGCGTCGATCTCGTCGACGAAGATGATGGCGGGCGCGTTCTGCTTGGCCTGCTCGAACAGGTCGCGGACGCGGGAGGCGCCGACGCCGACGAACATCTCGACGAAGTCCGAGCCGGAGATCGAGTAGAACGGCACACCGGCCTCGCCGGCCGTGGCGCGGGCCAGCAGCGTCTTGCCCGTGCCGGGCGGCCCGTAGAGCAGGACGCCCTTGGGGATCTTGGCGCCCACGGCCAGGAACTTCTGCGGCTCGGAGAGGAACTCCTTGATCTCGGTGAGCTCCTCGACGGCCTCCTCGGCACCGGCGACGTCGGCGAAGGTGACCTTGGGCATGTCCTTGGTGATGAGCTTGGCCTTGGACTTGCCGAACTGCATCACCCGGTTGCCCCCGCCGCTCATCCGGGTCAGGACGAACCAGAACAGACCCAGGATGATGATGAGCGGCAGGATGCTGATCAGCAGCGTCGTCAGCAGCGACCCCTGCGGGTTCTCCTCGTTGACGCCGTCCTCGGGCGGGTTGGCGTCCAGCAGGCGCAGGACGTCCTCGCCACGCTGGTCGACGTAGTAGGTGCGGACCTGCGTCGAGCCGTCGACCTCCTCGCCGTCGACGAGGGTCAGGTCGAGGCGCTGCTCCTGGTCGACGACCAGCGCCGAGGCGACCAGGCCGTCCTCGATCAGCTGCAGCGCCTGGCTGGTGTCGACCTGCGCGAACCGGTCGGTGCTGATGAGCCGGGCCCCCACCAGGACGATCACGATCGCGAGGACGATCCAGATCGCTCCGCTTCGCAGGAACGTGCGCATCTTCATCCGGTTCACCAAACGGGGCGCGAGCCCCGTCCTCCCTGCTGACAGCGTCGGTTGTTCGTCGTGGTCCTGGGTGTCGCCGGTCGTGCAGGCCCAGGTCCTGAGGGTACAGCGGGCCTACGACACACCATCTGCGGTGTCAACGGGGTCCGTGCCGCAGGCGTTCCGCCCGGGGGCGCTGTTCGCCGCGGGCGAAGCCGGACGGGTCGACCTCCGTCAGCGGTACATGTGCGGGGCGAGCACCCCGATGTCGCGCAGGTTGCGGTACTTCTCGTCGTAGTCCAGGCCGTAGCCGACGACGAACTCCTCACCGATGTCGAACCCCACCCACTGCACCTCGACCTGCACCTTGGCCGCGGTCGGCTTGCGCAGCAGCGTCGCGATCCGGACCGACGCCGGGCCGCGGGAGCCGAGGTTGGCGCTGAGCCAGGACAGCGTGAGGCCGGAGTCGATGATGTCCTCCACGATGAGGACGTGCTTGCCGGTCAGGTCGGTGTCGAGGTCCTTGAGGATCCGCACCACCCCGGAGGACTGCGTGCCCGAGCCGTAGCTGGACACCGCCATCCAGTCCATCGTCACCGGGACCGTGAGCGCCCGGGCCAGGTCCGCCATCACCATGACGGCCCCCTTGAGGACGCCGACGAGCAGCACCTCCGACCCCGCGTAGAACTCGTCGATCTCGGCCGCGAGCTCCTCCAGGCGCGTGTGCACCTGCTCCTGCGTCAGCAGCACGCTGGCGAGGTCTGTCCCGGCGTCACGGGCGTCCATGAGGGTCCTCTCGAGGGGTGCGGTCGACAGCGATCCGAAGCCTGCCACAGCCGTCGGGCCCCGTGACGCGCGCGGCCGCCGCACCACCCGGCAGCCGGACCTGGCCCTGCCCGCGCCAGGCCACGACGAGGCCGTCCAGGGCGGTGGTGTGCCGCAGCGACAGCGGCCCGGCGCCGGCGGTGGTGGCCAGCCGGCGGAGCACCCGGGTCCGGACCGCGTCCGGCAGCCGGAGCAACGGCGCGACCGGGACGTCGACCGGGACGCGGGACGGGACCGCGACCGGGACCGCGACCGGGACCGGGACCGGGACACCGACCGGCACCGCGACCGGGACGTCGACCGGGACGTCGACCAAGACGTCGACCGGTCCCTCCTGCACCGCTGCGCCGGCGGGTGGCGACGCCCCGGTCAGCTCCGCGACCTCCCGGCCCGCCCAGTCGTCCAGGGCGTCCGCGTCCCGACGCAGCAGGTCGGCGCTGCGGGCCAACGACGGCACGGCGCCGGGCCCCAGGACGTCGGCCAGCACGGGGAGCAGGTCGGCGCGCACGCGGGAGCGCAGCAGGGTGCGGTCGTGGTTGCCGGGGTCGTACCAGGGCAGGCCCAGGGCCGGCAGCTGCGGGCAGGCGGTGGCCACGACGCCGCGCCGCAGCCCGAGCAGCGGGCGGACGAACGGCGGACGGAACGTGGGGATGCCGGCCAGCGCCCGGCTGCCCGAACCGCGGGCCAGCCCCAGCAGGACCTGCTCGGCCTGGTCGTCCAGGGTGTGGCCGAGCAGGACGGCCACCGCGCCGTCCCTCTCCGCGACCCCGGCCAGGGCCCTCAGCCGGACGTCGCGGGCGGCGTCCTCGGGCCCGCCGACCCAACCGCCACCGGAGGACCGGCGCGGGGTGACCCGGACGACGGACACGTCCTGGGCGCCCAGGCCCAGGGCGGCGCGGGCGACGCGGGCGGCGACGGCGGGGCTGTCGTGGCGCCAGCCGTGGTCGACGGTGACCGCGTGCACCCGCAGCCGTGACCCGACGGCCACGTGGACGGTCGCAGCCAGCAGGGCCAGCGAGTCGGGGCCACCGCTGACCCCGACGACGACGCGCCCGCCGGCCACCCCGCCGGCCCGTCCCAGCGCGGCCCGCACCGCCAGCTGCACCTGCCGGGTCGCTGCCCCGACCTGCTCCTGGGGGGAGGTGCTGTCCACGACGGAGGGCCCGCTCAGGCGTGGACCCGGGCCACCCACGCCGCGGGGTCCCGCAGCTCACCGGGTCGGGGGAGGCTGTCCGGACCGGCCCAGACGGCGTTGAAGCCGCTCGTGCCCACCCGGTCGGTGACCTGGCGCACGAAGCGCGCGCCGTCGCGGTACTGGGCGGCCTTGGCCTCCAGGCCCAGCAGGCGGCGGACCACCCGGTCGACCGGCCCCGTCCCACCTCGACGGGCCTGGAACCGGGACCGGATCTGGGCGACGCTCGGCACCACGGACGGTCCGACGGCGTCCATCACGACGTCGGCGTGGCCCTCCAGCAGCGACATCACGGCGGTGAGGGCGTCGAGGCGTTCCTTCTGCTCGGGCGTCTGGACCAGGTCGATGAGACCCGTGCTGGCCGAGCCCGGGGGCGAGCCCTCACCCGCGGCGGGGGCGCGGAGGATCTCGGGCAGCCGCCCCAGGCCCTCCAGCAGCCGGTCCAGCGACGACGCGGGGTCGGCCAGCATGTCGTCCATCAGCTCGACCACCTGCGTCCGGAACCACTCCCCCAGCCACGGGTTGGCGCCGAACTGGACCCGGTGGGTCTCCTCGTGCAGGCAGACCCACAACCGGAAGTCCGACGGGACGGCCCCGATCTCGGACTCGACCTGCGCCACGTTGGGGGCCACCAGCAGCAGCCGACCACCCTCGGGCGCGAGGACGTCGTACTGGCCGAGCACCTTGGTGGCCATGAACGCCAGCAGCCCGCCGGTCTCGGCGGCGTTGACCGCGCGGGCCACCGCCGTGGCCGGCGACGGCCCGTCCCCGAGCCGGGCCCGCGCGCGACCGACCCGGCTCTGCTCGCGCTTGTCCCGCTGGGCGGCCATGGCCCGCGCGATGACCGGGTCCATCAGGTGACCGAACGACGCGGCGTTGGCCCGCGCCCAGCCGGCCCGGTCGACGACGAGCACCGCTCCCGCGTCGTCACCGGCCTCGAGCTCGGCCGTCTCGGCGACCGGGTCGACCGCCAGCGACGAGCACTCGCGCAGCTCCGCGACCAGGTCGTCGATCTCGGCCCGCGTCAGGGGGGGCCCGGGCGGCGCGAGGGCACCCGCGGCGGCACCGGCGGCGGCCCAGTCGACGATGGTGGCGGTGGCGGCGGGCATGCGAGGAGCGTATGTGCTCAGCAGCAGGCGGCCACCGCTGCGACGACCCGGTCGGTGGCCACCCGACCGGCAGGCGTCCCGTCGGCCGGCACCTGGTCGGACAGCAGCGCGAAGGCGACACCACGCCCCGAGGCGGTCGTCGTCACCCCGGCCAGGGCCGTCGTGCCGGTCAGCGTCCCGGTCTTGGCGCGCACCACGCCCCGACCCGCGGCGCTGGCGTCAGCGGCCGTGAACCGTTCCGACAGCGTGCCGTCGACCCCGGCGACCGGCAGCAGCGAGGCCAGCCGCGAGACGTCGTCGCCCGGCGGCCGGGCGGCCGCGGCGGCCAGCAGCGACGTCAGGGCCGAGGCGGTGGCGACGCTGCCGTCGCCCAGGCCGCTGCCGTCGACCAGGGCGGTGGGCCCCAGGTCCACGCCCAGGTCCTGCTCCACGACGTCGACCAGGACCCCACCGGCCGAGGCCAGGGTGGCGGGCTGGTCCCGGGCGACGGCGACGAGCCCGGCGACGGCGTCCGCGACCGTGTTGTCGCTGGTCGCCAGCAGGTAGGCGATCACGTCCTCGAGAGGGGCGGAGCGACCCTCGGCCACGACGGACCCCACGGGGACGGGGGCGACGCTGACCTGCACGGGCCCGGTCGAGGGGGCGGCGTCGCCCAGCGTCTCGGCCAGGGCCTGCTCGACCGCCCCGGCGAACAGGGTCCCCGCCGTGGCGGCCGGGTCCGGGTCACGCCCCTGCCCCTCGTCCCGCCGACCGGCGTCGACGGCCACCGAGGCAGGGGGGGAGGCGAAGAACGCGTCACCCGCACCCCGCGGCAGCGTCTGCGGGGCGCCGAGCAGCGAGTCGTCCACCACGACGTCGACCCGGGTCGCACCGGGCGTCAGCAGCGGTTGCTCCCCCTCGGTGAGCGCCGCCGCCGCCGTGCGGGCCAGGTCGAGCAGACCCACGCGCCCGGCCGTGGCGGTCTCGTCACCCTCGGCGGCACCCAGCAGCAGGTCACCACCGCCGACGAGCACCAGGGCCGGTACGGCGCCGGGGCGTTCACCCGCGGGGACCCAGCCCACGCTGGTGACGGTGCGGTGCTCGGCCCCCAGGGCCTGCAGGGCCGCCGCGGCCGTGACCAGCTTGGCGGTGGAGGCCGGCTCGACCGCCTCGCCGGAGCTGCGGAGCGCCACCTCCTCGCCCGTGGCGAGGTCCCGGACGCTGAGCGTCGGGCCGGGCCCCAGCGCCGGGTCGCCCAGCAGCGCGCCCAGCTGCACCGCCAGGGCGTCGGCGTCCGGCGGCGGGGGTGCGGAGACGTCGACCGCGGCCGCCGCCGGGGCGGCGACGTCGTCCAGGGCGGCTGCGGCCGGGGCGGGGACGACCGCCTCCGGGGCGGGCGAGGGCAGCGGCGCGGGGGGCGGGGCCGCGGTCAGCGGGCCCGGGACGACGTCGGCGGCGTCCGCCCAGGCGTACCCCGCGACCAGGGCCACGCAGAGTGCCGACGCCGTGACGATGGACACACCTGCACGCCCAGACCTGCCGGCCATGCTCCGTCCTCCCCCCACCTGCGCCATGATGGGCGGGCCCGTCCCCGTCGTCCGGGGTCCGGGGCCGTCCCCGGGCGGCCCGCGCGAGGCGACGATACGGCCCTACCCGGGGACCGGTACGCGAGGCGAGAAGAAGGGTCAGGCGCACATGGAGTTCGACGTCACGGTCGAGGTGCCCAAGGGGCAGCGCAACAAGTACGAGGTCGACCACGCCACCGGACGGATCCGGCTGGACCGGATGCTGTTCACGGCGACCCGCTACCCGGCCGACTACGGCTACATCGAGGGGACCCTCGGTGAGGACAGCGACCCGCTGGACGCGCTGGTCCTGCTCGACGAGCCGACGTTCCCCGGCTGCCTGATCGCCTGCCGCGCCATCGGCATGTTCCGCATGCGCGACGAGGCGGGCGGCGACGACAAGGTGCTGTGCGTCTCGGCGAACGACGTCCGGATGGCCCACATCCGCGAGCTCACCGACGTCGCCGACTTCCACCGCCTGGAGATCCAGCACTTCTTCGAGACCTACAAGGACCTCGAGCCCGGCAAGAGCGTCGAGGGCGCCCACTGGGCCGGTCGCGAGCAGGCGGAGCGCGAGATCAACCGCTCCGTCGTCCGCGCCCGCGAGGCCGGGTACTCGACCTCCCACTGAGCCCACCGGGCTCGCACCGACCGCGCACCACCCCGCGTCACCGCCGAGGGCGGGGCCGCGGGCCGACCCCGTCGAGGGCCGGCCCGCGGCCCCGCCCTCGTCGCGTCGGGGCGTGACAACCGCCCCCCGTCCGGTCACTGCGCGTCACCACGAGGACCCCCGAGGGCACGATCCGGTCACGATGACCGCCATACCTGGGTGCTGGCTGGACGCGGAGCACCCTCGTCGGCCTACTGTCGATGCGATCCCGCCAACCACGGTTGCGTCGCACGCACCTGCCTGTGTCGCCGCCGGGACGACGCGTGCTCGAGCACCTCCCCGACGGACCGCACCTCGCCGACAGACCAGGAGACCAGCACCCGATGACGACCGTGGACACCGAGCCGGCCGCCGGCCGCGACCCGGGGCACACCATCGCCCGGGCCGTCGACGTGCTGACGTTCGTCGCCGGCTGCTCCGAACGGTCGGCCCCCGGCGTCGTCGAGGTCGCCCGGGCCCTGGGCCGGGAGAAGTCGGTGGTGTCGCGGCAGCTGCGCGTCCTCGCCGACTCCGGGCTCCTGCGCCGCGACCCGGTGGGCCTGGGGTACCGGATCGGTCCCCGGTTGTTCACCATCGCCGCCCGGGCCCACGACGGGGTGCTCACCGAGCACGCGAGGTCCGTCGTCGACGAGCTCAGCGCGTCGCTGCGCGAACGCATCGACGTCCTGGTCCGGGACGGCGGCACCGTGGTGAGCATCGCCACGGCCGCGCCGGCCACGCCGCTGCAGGCGATCGGCCGGGTCGGCTTCAGCTACCCGCTGCTGGCCACCGCGGCCGGCCGGTGCTTCCTGGTGGACGCCTCCGACGCCGCCGTCCTCGCCCTGCACGGCCGCTACGGCGCCGACGGCGGCGGTCCCGCCGCGCCGCAGGACGCCGACGAGGTGCTGCGGCGGGTGCGCACCGTGGCCGGGGCCGGGTACGCCCGCGCCGACGAGGAGATCGACCGCAGCCTGTCCGCGTTCGCCGTCCCGGTCCGGGGCGCCGACGGGTCCGTCACCGCCGCCGTGTCCTGCGCCGGCCCCACCGAGCGCCTCGCGGACAACGTCGTGATCCTGACGACTGCGCTCCGCGCCGCCGCCGCCACGTTCGCCGAGCGTCTCGGCGCCTCCCACCGCGACGAGGTGATCCGATGAGCGACCTGCCCGGCTTCCTGGCCTCGCGCTACGACGACCTGTTCGAGCTGTTCCTGCAGCACGTCCAGCTGGTGATGGTGCCGATCGTGATCGCCACCGTCGTCGCCGTCGGTCTCGCGCTGCTGGTCGAGAGCAACCCGATCGCGCGCGAGGTCGTCACGACGGTGTCGGCCACGTCGTTGACCATCCCGTCGCTGGCCCTGTTCGTCCTGCTCATCCCGCTGGTGGGCCTCGGCGCGACCGCGGCCTACATCGGTCTGACCGTCTACGCGGTCTACCCGATCTTCGTCAACGCCGTGACCGGGCTCGGCACCGTGGACCGCAACGTCCTGGAGTCGGCCCGGGGCATGGGGATGAGCGCCACGCAGCGGGTGCTGCGGACCAAGCTCCCGCTGGCCTGGCCGGTCATCCTCGGCGGCATCCGCACCACGACCACCGTCCTGACCTCGATCGCGGTCGCCGCGGCGTACGTCCAGGCCGGCGGGTTCGGGGAGCTGCTGTTCTCCGGCATCAGCCGCTTCGGCGGCACCAACGCCCTGGCCAGCGTCATCGTCGGCATCGCCGGCACGGTCGTCGTCGCCCTGGTCCTCGAGGCCGTCTTCTCCGTCGTCCAACGCCTCACCGTCCCGAGGGGGATCCGTGCCTGAGCCCACCACCAGCACCGCAGCAGCCCGTCCGATGATCGAGCTGCAGCAGGTCACCAAGCGGTTCCACGGCCAGGCCGAGCCCGCCGTCAAGGCGCTCGACCTGTCCGTGCCCGAGGGCGAGATCGTCATGCTCATCGGCCCCTCCGGGTGCGGCAAGACCACCACCCTGAAGATGATGAACCGGCTGATCGAGCCGTCCAGCGGTCGCATCGTCATCAACGGCGAGGACGTCACCGACGTCGACGTCGACAAGCTGCGCCGGACCATCGGCTACGTGATCCAGCAGGTGGGGCTGTTCCCGCACTGGACCATCGGCGCCAACATCGCGACGGTGCCCAAGATGCTCGGCTGGGACAAGAAGCGGACCGCGGCCCGCGTCGACGAGCTGCTGGCCCTGGTCGGCCTGGAGCCCAAGGACTACCGCGACCGCTACCCCAAGGAGCTGTCGGGCGGGCAGCAGCAGCGGATCGGCGTCGCCCGCGGCCTGGCCGCCGACCCCGCCGTCATGCTGATGGACGAGCCGTTCGGGGCCATCGACCCCGTCACCCGCGACCGGCTGCAGGACGAGTTCCTGGCCCTGCAGGAGCAGGTCAAGAAGACCATCTGCTTCGTCACCCACGACCTGACCGAGGCCGTGAAGCTGGGCGACCGGATCGCCGTGTTCGGGCAGGGCGGTCGGCTGCACCAGCTGGACGTGCCGGCCAAGGTGCTCAGCGAGCCCGCCGACGACTTCGTCGCCGAGTTCGTCGGGGGCGGGGCCGCCGTGCGCCGGCTGGCGCTGGTCACCCTGGACGACATGCCGCTGCGCGACGTGCTGAAGGCCGGGGCCGGCCGCGTGACCCGCGGCGACCTGGTGGCCGAGGTCGACGGCGGCGGCAAGCCGAAGCGCTGGGCGTCCGTCCCCGGGCACGAGGGCCGCGACATCCCCCTGATCTACGTCGACAAGGACGCCAGCCTGCACACGGCCGTCGACGAGATGCTCACCCACCACGTACCGGTGGTGGCCGTCGTCGACGGGGCCCGTCGTCTGGTCGGGGCGCTGCGCTGGGAGGACCTGGTCAACGAGCGGGACGAGGTCGTCGCCACCGGTTCCGTCGGCACCGGGTCCGCCGGCGCGGCCGCCACGGCCACCCCGAGCGCAGCGGCGGGCGCATGAGCCTGGCCACCCCCGGCCCCGCGGCGCCGGGCGCCCACGAGCCAGAGACGGCCGCCGCGACGGCCGAGCGCCACGGCGTCGCCGCCGCCGAGGACGCCCGGGCCGCCCGCCGGACGGGTCTGCGGTCGGCGCTAGAGCTCGTCATCTCCCCCGTCGTCGCGATCACCGCGGCCGTCGTCGCCGTCGTCGTCATGAACGGCGACCTGGACGAGATCGAGGCCCGTGCGCTGGCCACCGACGAGGTGCTCCGCCGCGTCGTGCAGCACCTCGACATGTCGGTCCGGGCCGTGGCGCTCATCATCCTGATCGCCGTCCCCCTGGGTGTGCTGTTCAGCCGGCCCGCGTTCGAGCGGGTCCGGGGCGGGCTCGTCTCGTTCCTCACCCTCGCCCAGGCCCTGCCCCCGCTGGGCGTCATGTTCCTGCTGCCCAGCTTCATGGGCTTCGGGCTGCGGACCGCCGTGACGGCCATCGTCATCGCCGCCGTCCTGCCGGTGCTCCGCAACGTGCTGGTCGGCCTGGAACGGGTCGACCGCAGCCTCATCGAGGCCAGCCGCGGCATGGGCATGTCCAACCTGCAGACCCTGCTCAAGGTCGAGCTGCCGCTCGCGGTGCCCGTCATCCTCACCGGGATCCGGGTCTCCCTCGTGCTGGCCGTCGGGGCCGCCGTGTTCGGCGCGTTCATCAACGCCGGCGGGCTCGGCTACCTCATCGACACCGGCCAGAAGCTGGCCCGCGGCGACGTCACCCTCGTGGGCGCCCTCCTCGTCGCCTCGCTCGCGCTCACCGTCGACTGGCTGTCCGCCGTCGCGCAGCGCGTCCTCCGCCCCCGGGGCCTCTGACCCCGGTCGTTCCACCTCTGCACCTGCACCTGATCTGCACCACCCCCGATCTGGAAGCGAGCACACCCACGTGAGCAGAAGCACCCTGACCATGACCGCGACCGCCACGGCGGCCCTGTTCGGCCTCGCGGCCTGCGGCGGTGGCTCCGGCGGCGGCGACGGCGAGCTGTCCGGTGCGTCGATCTCCGTCGGCGGCAAGGACTTCACCGAGCAGCTCGTGCTGTGCGAGATGACCGTCCTCGCCCTCGAGGACGCGGGCGCCGACGTGACCAACAGCTGCAACCTGCAGGGCACCGTCGCCGCGCGCGAGGCGCTGCTCGCGGGCGAGATCGACACCTACTGGGAGTACACCGGCACCGGCTGGATCACCCACCTGGGCAACGCCGAGCCGATCCAGGAGCCCGACGAGCAGTTCACCGCCGTCGCCGAGGCCGACCTCGAGCAGAACCAGATCGAGTGGCTGCCCTACGCGCCCTTCAACAACACCTACGCGTTCGCGGCCAACCAGGCCACGATCGAGGAGACCGGGATCGAGACCCTCAGCGACCTGGCCGAGGCCAACAACGCCGGCGAGCCCGTCAACATCTGCGTGGAGTCCGAGTTCGCCGTCCGCAACGACGGCCTGCCCGGCCTGCAGGAGGTGTACGGCACGACGTTCAGCCCCGACCAGATCAGCGAGCTGGCCACGGGCGCGATCTACTCCGCGACCGGTGGGGACGAGTGCCAGTTCGGCGAGGTCTTCATCACCGACGGCCGCATCGTCGAGCAGGACCTCACCGTCCTCGAGGACGACCTGGCGTTCTTCCCGATCTACAACCCGTCGCCGAACGTGCGCGCCGAGCTGCTCGAGGAGTTCCCGGCGATCGCCGACGTCTTCGCCCCGATCACCGAGGCGCTGGACAACGACACGATGACCGCGCTGAACGCCCAGGTGGACGTCGACGGCGAGACCGCTGACGCCGTGGCGGAGGAGTGGCTGGAGTCCGAGGGCCTGATCGGCTGATCGAGCCCCTCCCGCTGCCTCGCCGCAGCACCTGAGCGCACCCGAGGGCGGTGGTCAGGTCGTCGCACCCACCAGGGTGGTGACGACCCGGACGCCGCCCTCGAGCGTGCGGTGCACCGGGCAGCGGTCGGCGATGCGGAGCAGGGCCCGGCGCTGGGCGTCGGTCAGGTCGCCCTCCAGGGTGACCTCCCGGGTGAACTGCCGCATGCAGTCCTCGCCCCCGTCGACGCAGGCGCTCAGGTCGACAGCGTGGACCTGCTCCTGGTGCAGCGTCACGCTCACCCGCTCCAGCGGGATCTTCTTGCGGTCCGCGTACATCCGCAGCGTCATCGACGTGCAGGCGCCCAGGCCGGCGAGCAGGTGGTCGTAGGGCGTCGGCCCGGTGTCGAGGCCGCCGGCGACCTCGGGCGGCTCGTCGGCCACCCAGCGGTGACGGCCCGCGGTCACCTGCTGGGTGAAGGGGCCCTTCCCCGTCTCGCGCACCTGCACCACCCCGGGCGCGGTCGTGGCGCCGGCGTCGGCCTCGTCCGCCCCCACCTCCTGGTCGAGGTAGCGCGACGCCCAGGCGACCACGACGTCCGCGACGTAGGTCGCGTCCGCCCGACGGCTCAGCAGGTGGTCCGCGCCGTCCAGGGCGACGAAGGACTTGGGGTGGCGCGCCAGGTCGAACAGCTCGCGGGCGTTCTCCACCCCCACCACCTCGTCCGTCGGGGCGTGCATCACCAGCAGCGCCGCGTCGAGCGAGGCCAACCGGTCCCGCTGGTCCTGGCCGTCGAGGTCGTCGATCAGCTCCTGCCGGACGGTGAAGGCCCGACCGCCGATGCGCACGCAGGCCTGCCCCGCGCTCGCGAGCTCGTCGGTGACGTCGTCGAGCAGGTGGGCGACGTGGGACGGCTGCGCGGGGGCGTTGAGGGTGACCACGGCCGCGATGCCGGGGATGCGCCCCGCGGCCGCCACGACCGCGGCACCGCCCAGGGAGTGCCCCACCAGCAGCCGCGGCGCCCGGCCCTGCTGCCGCATCGTGTCGGCGGCGGCGAGCAGGTTGGTCACGTCGGAGCTGAAGGTCGCGTCGGCGAAGTCCCCGCCGGACTCCCCCAGGCCCGTGAAGTCGTAGCGCAGGACGCCGATGCCCCGGGACGCCAGCGCACGGGAGATGCGGGAGGCGGCGTGGGACTCCTTGCTGCAGGTGAAGCAGTGCGCGAACACGGCCCAGGCCCTGGCGTCCCCCTCGGGGACGTCGAGGACCCCGACGAGGGTCCCGCCGTGCACCCCCGTGAAGCGGACGTCCTGCTGCGGCACGCTGCGACCCCTCCTGACGTCCGGTCCGGTCAGTCCTCGCGCACCGTGCGGGTGCCGGTGCCGTCGACCGCGCCGTCCGCGCCGGTGCCGGTGCCGTCGACCGGGCTGCCCGCGCCGTCCGTGCCCGCGCTGTCCGTGACCACGCCGTCCGTGACCACGCCGTCCGTGACCGCGCCGTCCTGTGCGGCCTGGCCCGGGGCCGCTGCGTCGGCGCGCGCCACGGCCTGCTCCGCCGCGAGGCGGTCCTGGTAGACGGCCGGGCTCTCCCGGCGCCGCGCCGACAGCAGGAACCACAGCCCGACCGGCAGCAGCACGATGCACATGTACTGGGCCCCGGTGAACCCGTACACGGTGTCGTCGAAGGTCCGCAGGAAGTCGGAGGCGAAGCGCGAGACGGCGTAGCCGATGCAGAAGACGCCCGCCAGCGTCCCGGCGCCGAAGCGGCCCTTCCGGTCCACCGCCAGCATGACGGCCAGGATCACGCCCACGTAGAGAAACTCGATCACCGGCAGCGCCCAGTAGGTCTCGCCGACGACCAGCGGACCCTCGATGGTGTCGCCCGGGGTGCCGCGGTAGGTGATGCCGAGCGGGAAGGTCGTCGTCCCGCCCAGGTGCTCGCCGACCGCGTAGCAGCCGATCCGACCGAACATCAGGCCGATCGCCAGCCCGATGGCGGCGCCGTCGATCATGTGCCAGCGCTGCTCCTTGGACAGGTTCCTGACCAGGTACGGCGCGATGAGCAGCGCCAGGATGAACCCGCCGGAGAACTGCAGCCCCCCGTCCCAGACCGCGATGACGTCGATCGGGCCCTCGATGCGGTCGAGGTTGGTCAGCACCCACAGGATCCGGGCCCCGACCACGCCGGCGAGCACCAGGGCGATGACGATCTTCTCAGTGTCGTCCGTCGAGATCCCCAGCTTCGCGTTGCGCCGGGCGGTGACGAAGCCACCGAGCAGGACCCCCACGGCGACGCAGAGACCGAACACCTGGATCGTCAGCGGCCCGATCTCGATCGTCGGGAACGGCACGTAGGGGATGCCGGCGGGGACAGCGGAGACCAGGGGGATCACGGCGCGAGGGTATCCGCCGCGGCTGAGCGGTCCGTGTCGTGGCCGGTCAGGGGCTCTGGGCCGTGCGCTCGGACCGGCGCAGGAGCAGCTGGTGCACCGCCAGGACCAACGCCAGCCAGGCCAGGGCCATCGTCCAGCCGACGATCACGTCGGTGAGCCAGTGGGCGCCGAGGTAGACCCGCGACAGGCCCATGAGGACCATGTGCAGCGCCGCGAGCGGGACGACGAGCGCGGCCACCCGCCAGGACCGGGTTCGACTGACCACCAGGTAGGCCAGCACACCGGCGATGATGGTGGCGTTGAGGGCGTGCCCGCTGGGGAAGGACCACGAGGGCTCTAGCGGCGTGACCGCCAGGTCCAGCGGGGGCCGGACCCGGTCCGCGTACGCCTTGGTGGACATCGACATGGCCAGGGAGCCCGCGCCCCCCAGGAACATCAGCACCACGGGGGTCCAGGAGCGCCACCGCAGGCCCAGGCCCGCCACCGCGAGGCCGGTCGCGATGATCGCGGGGGCCGGGTCACCCAGGTCGCTGTAGATCGTCACGACGGTGTCGAGGGTCGGTGTCCGGGCCTGCGAGACCCGCTCCAGGACGCCCTGGTCGTGGGCGACCAGGCCGGAGCCGGTCGACTCCATCCAGAACAGGACCAGGCTGGCCACCAGGCACGGCAGGAACAGCAGGAGCAGGACGACGACACCGGTGAACCGGGCGCGTGACCCGCGCAGCCGGCCGTAGGTCCCCGCGGCGGTGGACCCGCCACCCGTCCGGGCAGTGGTGCCGGGGTCCGTCCGGGCGGTGGTGCCGGGGTCCGTCCGGGCGGAGGTGCCGGGGTCAGGCGACATCCGGGGCCTCCTCACGCCGGCGGGACCGGTGCGCCAGACGTCTCAGGAGGAGCTGGTGAACCGTGACGACCAGGGCGAGCCAGGCCGCACCCAGGAACCAGGCGACCACGACGTCGGTCACCCAGTGGTGCCCCAGGTACACCCGGGACAGGCCCATGAGGACGGCGTGCGTCACCGCCAGGACCACGACCAGCACCCCCACCCGGACCGACCTCGCCCTCAGGATCAGCAGGTAGGCGACGACGCCGGCGATCACCGTGGCGTTCAGCGCGTGACCGCTCGGGAACGCCGCCGACGTCTCGAACGGCGGCACCGCCAGCTCGACGTCCGGGCGGTCCCGGGCCACGACGACCTTGCCCACCGACGTCATCGCCAGCGACCCCGCGGTCGCGGCCAGCATGAGGACCACGGGCGACCACGACCGCCAGAGCAGGGCCAGACCAACGACGAGCAGCGTGGTCGCGATCGGCGCCCAGACGGTCCCGCCCAGGTCGGTGTAGGCGGTGACCAGCCGGTCCAGCCCCGGGGTCCGCAGGTCGACCGCCGCGTCCAGGGCCGGTCGGTCCAGAACGGCCAGGTCGTCGGACTCCTGGACGTTCTCGTACACCTCGGCGCTGGCCGCGACCATCGCGGCGAACACACCGACCCCGACGAGCAGCAGGAGCACCAGGGTCCACTGCTGACGCAGGACGTCCAGGACGGTCCGGGCACCGGCGACCGTCTCACCTCGGGTGGGGAGTCGGACGTCCAGGCGCATCAGGACATCCTGGTGCAGACCGGCGGGTGCGGCAGGCCACCTGCTCAGAACCTCGCCCAGGACCCGCTCAGGCCGCCTGCTCTGGCCGCCTGCTCTGGCCGCCTGCTCAGAACGGCCAGAGGTCGAGCAGGGCCGCGCCGAACAGCGCGAACAGGGTGAAGCGGATCAGGCGTCCCAGGAACGCCGCCCCGAGGAACACCAGGTACGGCACCCTGGCGGCCCCTGCGACGAGGCCGGCCACGTCGAACGCCGGGTTGGGGACCGCGCTGAACACGACCAGGCCCCAGAACGCCGCAGCGCGGTGGGCGCTGAGGCGGTGCAGCCGGGCGACGAACGCCCCCGCCCGACCCTCGGTCGGCAGCACCGCCCGCCCCTGGCTGCCCACCCACCAGCCGGTCGACTCCCCCAGCGACGCCCCCGCGGCGGCCAGGACCGCGATGATCATGGGGTGCTCGACGGCGACCATCAGCTGGATGACGACGGGGTTGTAGGGCACGGGGACGGCGAGGGTCGCGTTCGTGAGGAGGGCCAGGACGAACGAGCCCAGGTAGGCCCACTGCTCCACCGAGGCGATCCAGCGCTGCGCGGTGTCCGTGGCCAGGACGGCGTAGGTGGCCACGTTGAGGGCCACGACGGCGCCGACCGCGAGCAGGGCCCGGCGGCGCGCACGACGCCGGTCCGCAGGCGGTCTCCCGGCCGGGCCCGCCCCCGGGGCCGCGCCGACGGTGTCGCTCACCCCGACAGGGTAGGTGCGGGGTGCCCGGCCGCCGGTCGCGCACGACGCTCGGCGTCCAGCAGCGACCGCTTGACCTCCAGGCCCCACCGGTACCCGGCCAGTGACCCGTCCGAGCGGATCACCCGGTGGCAGGGCACGACCAGCGCCACCGGGTTGGTCGCACAGGCCCGGGCCACGGCCCGCACCGACGACGGGCTGCCGATGGCGGCGGCGACCTGCGTGTAGGTGTGCGTGCTGCCGGCCGGGATCTCGCGCAACGCCTGCCACACGCGGGCCTGGAACGCCGTGCCGGCCACGTCGAGCGGCAGGTCCGTCGACCGGTCGCCCGCCGGTCGCTCACCGCGGGCGAGGCCCTGCACGGCCGCGGTGACGTGCACCAGGGCCTCGTCGTCCCGCACCAGCTCGGCGTGGGGCAGCTCCTCGCGCACCTCCGCGAGCATCGCCTCCGGCTCGGCCGCGGTGGTGCCGGGGGCGATCCGGACCGCGCAGATGCCGTCGGGGCTGACCACCACGAGCACCGCGCCCAGGACGGTGTCGACGGCGCTCCACTGCAGGCGTCGACCACGAGCACCGGCGGCGAACTCGGCCGGCCTCATGCCCAGGCGTCGCCCGGCCTCCTCGTAGAAGCCGCGCGCCGAGCCGTACCCCGCCTCCCAGACGGCGTCGGTGACCGTCCCTGCGCTCCGCAGCACCTCTCGGGCGCGGCCCGTCCGCACGGCCCGGCCGTACTGCAGCGGGGTGACCTGCAGGACGGCGGCGAAGGCCCGGTGCAGCTGCCGCGGGGAGCAGTGAGCGGCCGAGGCGAGGTCTTCGGCCGCCACGGGGCCCCCGGCGTCGTCCATGACGCGGCACGCGGCGGCCACCCGCGCCCGGTCCGGGTCCGACTGCTCGCCCTCGCCCGACGGCTGCTCCCGGCGCGACGGCTGCTCCCGGCCCGACGGCTCCCCCCGGCCCGACGGCTGCTCCCGGCCCGACGGCTCCCGCCGGCCCGACGACGCGTCGTCCTGCTCCGACAGCACCCGCTCCTGCTCCTCCAGCTCCACGTCCAGGACGCTAGACCTGGCGTGCGTCACCCGGCCTCCCGATCCTCGCCGTGCCTGCTCCGACCCGTCCGGCGGCTTGACGCACCGAGCCCCCCCGCCATCCAATGGCACCCCCTGCTCGTCGACCACCAGCCCTGGGACGCGCCCGCGCCATGACCGTCACTCCGCCAGGCCGTCCTACGCCCTCCCGGTCGACCGCACGCCGCACGGTCGACCCCGGGGCCACCCACCGGCGGCACCTGCTCGGGCAGCTGTACGGCGAGCCGACCGCCGACCGGCTCGCCACCGACCTGACGCGGCTGCTGTCGGGACGGCCGCGCCCGGTCCCCACCGAGCCGGTGGGGGAGACGGACGCCTGGCTCATCGCGTACCCGGACCACGTCCGGGACGACTCCGGCGCCCGGACCCCGCTGTCCTCGCTCGCCGACCTGGTCGACGCGCACATGTCTCCGGCCGTGTCGGGGGTGCACACGCTGCCCTTGCACCCGTCCAGCTCAGACGGCGGCTTCTCGGTGATGGACTACTCGGTCGTCGACCCCGCCTACGGCGTCGCCGAGGACCTGCGACGGCTCGCGGCCGGGGGGACGTGGGTGGCCGACGCCGTCGTGAACCACGTGTCGGCCCAGGGCACCTGGTTCCGCCGCTGGCTCGCCGGTGACCCCGAGGTGGACGGGTTCTTCCGCACCCTGGGCGCGGACACCGACACCAGCGGCGTGACCCGCCCCCGGACCAGCCCGCTCCGAACCGTGTTCACCAAGGACGACGGCACCGAGGTCGGGGTGTGGACGACGTTCTCGGCCGACCAGGTGGACCTGGACTACGCCGAGCCGCGGGTGCTGCTGGCGATGGTCGGGGTGCTCCTCGACTACGTGGCCCTGGGGGCGCGCGCGATCCGGCTGGACGCCATCGGTTTCGCCTGGAAGGACCCGGGCACGACGTCGCTGAACCTGCCGGGCGCCCACCACCTGGTCCAGCTCATGCGCGCCTGCCTGGACGCCATCGACCCCGGGCTGCAGCTGGTCACCGAGACCAACGTCCCCCACACGGAGAACATCGCCTACCTCGGTCTCGACGGGGAGCGCGAGGCGCAGGCCGTCTACCAGTTCGCCCTGCCCCCGCTCACCCTGCACGCGTTCGTCACCGGTGACGCGACGACGCTGAAGTCCTGGGCCGGCTCGCTGTGGTTCGCGGGGCCGGGTCGGACGTACCTGAACTTCCTCGCCAGCCACGACGGGATCGGGGTACGAGCCGTCGAACGGTTGCTCGGCCCCGACGAGCTGTCCCGGCTGGTCGAGGTCACGCACCAGGCCGGCGGGGTCGTCAACGAGCGCACCCTGGCCGACGGGAGCCGGCAGCCGTACGAGCTCGCGGTGAGCTGGGCCGACGTCATGGCCGCGGGCCACGACGCCGAGTCCGCCATGCGCCGGCACCTGTCCAGCCACGCCCTGGCCCTGGCCCTGCGCGGTGTCCCGCTCCTGTACCTGAACTCGTTGGTCGCGGCCGCGAACGACACCGAGACCTACGAACGCACCGGGCACGGACGCGACCTCAACCGCCGCCGCTGGGACGTCACCGAGCTGGGCGACCGGCTGGCGACCCCGGGCTCGCGGGAGGCGGCGGCCCTGTCGGGCATCAGCGCGATGCTCCAGGTGCGTCGTGAGCACGCGGCGTTCTCGCCGGACGCAGCGCAGGTGATCCTGGGTGAGCACCCCTCGCTCGTCGTGGTCGAGCGTGTCCCGGCGGGGGGTTGCCGAGCCGTGGTGGCGGTCAACGTGTCGGGGGAGCCCGTCCCTCTGGACCTTCCCGACGGCACCTGGGTGCGCATCGACGGCGGCGCGGACGCGGCCGGGTCGGCCGCGCAGGACGGGGACCTCATGAGGCCCTGGGAGAACGCCTGGTTCCTCGAGATCCGCTGACCGGGGCGAGCCGGCTCGCCCTCTTCGGGCACCTCACCCTCGACGGACAGCTGCCCCACAGGCACCTCACCCCTCGGGCACCTCAGCCTCCGGGCCGACCTCACCCCTCGGGCACCTCAGCCTCCGGGCCCACCTCACCCCTCGGGCACCTCAGCCTCCGGGCCGACCTCACCCCTCGGGCACCTCAGCCTCCGGGCCGACCTCACCCCTCGGGCACCTCAGCCTCCGGGCCGACCTCACCCCTCGGGCACCTCAGCCTCCGGGCCGACCTCACCCCTCGGGCACCTCAGCCTCCGGGCCGACCTCACCCCTCGGGCACCTCACCTGGAGTGCCCCCGCCTCGCGCCGCCCACGGCGGGTCTTCGTCCTCCCCGTCGTCGACCCGGCCTGTGGGGTGCCGGGTCGCGGCTCCGGTCGCCCCAGGACCGGACCGCACCCCCGGGGGGCACGGCGCCACCGCGGGCGGGTCGGTCGTCATGACCATCCCGGACGGTGAGGTCCACCGCAGCCTGCCGCCCGACAGCTGTTCGAGCCGCCAGCCCGCCCGGTGCTTGACGCGGTGGTGCAGCCGGCACAGGCAGGCCAGGTTGCAGCCCGCGGTCGGTCCGTCGGGGTGGGGCACGGTGTGGTCGAGGTCGCACCGGAGCGCTGCACGCCGGCAGCCGGGGAACCGGCAGGTCACGTCCCGCGCCCGGACGGCTCGGGCCAGCTCGGCGCTCGGTCGGTAGGTCGTCCTCCGGTGGCGACCGTCGGGGGGCACCACCGGTGGACCCGCCCCTCCGGCCACCGAGCCACGTGCGTCACCGGTGACGTGCTCGCCAGGTCCGTCGCCGGTGACGTGCCCGCCAGGTCCGTCGCCGGTGACGTGGTCGCCCGTGAGTTGGTCGCCAGGTCCGTCGCCGGTGACCACGCCGTCCGCGACCTCGGCACCGGTCGCCGCGCCGCACCCGGTGACCACGGTCCCGTCGGGCGCGACGAGGACCCGGCGCCACCCTGCGCCCGCCGCCAGGGCCCTTGCCACGGCAGCCGGCAACGGTCCGTGGCCGGCGAGCTCGGCCGGCGCGTCCGAGGCGCCCAGGACCGTGCCCACCGGCACGAGGACGTCGACGCCCACCGTGATGAACGGGCTCGGCTGCTCCGTCAGGTCGTGGGTGCCCGCGAGCAACCGGAGCACCGTGTCGGCGCGCAGCTGGTCCAACGACGGGACGCCGCAGTCGACGTCGCCCTCGGGCGCGACGCCCTCGCGGACCTCGAGCCGCCGCAGGGCCTGCCGCGCTGCGTCCTGGGCCTGTCGGGCCAGCGCATCCACCCGGGCCCAGGCGCCCGCGACGGTCTCGGCCGGCCCCACGACCCGGAGCGCGGCCACCCCGTCGTCCAGGCCCCAGGCGTCGGCCCGCCGGGCGGCCCGGGCCTCGGCGCAGCGGGCCGCGGCCGCCGCCGGGCCCAGGCGGGTCGCCGCACGGCGCGCCGCGGCGGCGAGCTGGCCGGTGGTCCGGGACCCGGCCTCCGGCAGGACGTCGCTCTCGACGGCACGCGCCTGGTCGGGGTCGAGGAAGGAGACGGCGTCGCGGATCGCCCGGGCCTGGGGCAGCCCGAGCCGGCCCACCCCCAGCTGACGCATGGTCGCGGTCAACCGGGTGGCGAGGTCGTCGGCCAGCGCGACGCGGTCGGTCGCGGCGCGCTGCGACAGCTGCAGCACGGCGGCGACCTCGACGGCGCAGAAGCGGTCGACCTCGTCGGAGTCCTCCGCCCGGCTGTCGCGGCCCACGGCACCCAGCTCCTCGCACAGCTGCTGGTGCTCGGCCTGGCGGCGGCTGCGCAGCTCGGCCACCGCCGCCAGACCCATCGACTCCGCCCACGCCACGACCGCCGCGGCGTCGGCCATCACGCGCGCCAGCACGGGGGTCGGGAGCACCTCGACGTCGGTCTCGGCCAGGACGGCCACGACCTCGACGGGCGACACGTGCTCGAACATGTGTACGAAGGTACGGCCACCCGCGGACACAACGCGAGACCCGTCACCGCCCCTGTGGACGAGGGCGCACGGCGCGGTCCCGGCGTCACCAGAGCCGGTCGGCCTCCCGCAGCCCCGCCGGCAGACCGCGGACGAGCGCGACCAGACCCACCCGCGCCTGCACGTGGTCGAGCAGGTGGTGGGGGTGACGACCGCACCCGGGCAGCCAGCCGTGGTCGGCCGCGACCTGCAGCACCCGCTCCCCGTCGAGCAGCCTCGCCCGTACGGTGCTCAGGCCCCCCTCGTCGGCCCCGGCCAGGTCGGCCCGGGCGATCAGGTGGTCGGCCGCCGCCGCCTCCATCACGGCCGAGCCGACGTGCGCGGGCGGGGTGAGGGCATCGCATTCGAGCGCGTCGGGGACGTCCGCGACACCCGGGCGGGCGGCCACGTCGGCGACCGTGACGCCCTGGTGCACCAGACGGGCCGTGGTGACCGCGGCCGCGGCCACGCCGAGGTGCCACGCCGCCCCGACGGAGGCCTCGACGCAGTCGGCCAGCCGACCAGGACCGGTGTCCCAGTCGAGCAGGGCCGGGAGCCCGGCGACGGCCGCCGACCGGGCCAGGGCCGCGTCGGAGACGAGGTCGGCGGTGCCGAGGTCGGCACAGCAGGCGGGACCTCCCCACCGGTGCACCGCCACGACGGCGTCCAGGGCCGAGTCGCCCTGCCACTCCAGCCGCTGGAACGGCGTGCCGCGGGGGTCGAGCACCCAGCGGGCGTCCTCGTCGCGCACCTCGACGCCGAGCACGGCCGCGACCCGGGACCGGTCGGCGGCGTCCACGCCGCTGCGGAGGGGACCGGTCCGGCTGCCTCGCTGCACCCGCCCACCCTGGCAGGCCGAGCCGTCCGCCGTAGGCTCGCGACGATGTCTGACCAGGGTCACGTGCACGACCTCGTCGTCGTCGGCGGCGGCCAGTCCGGGCTCGCGGTGTCCTGGTACGCGCGCCGCGCGGGTCTGGACCACGTGGTGCTGGACGCCTCCGACGGGCCGGGGGGCGCGTGGCCGCACACCTGGGACGCGCTGCAGCTGTTCTCCCCCGCCGACCACTCCTCGCTGCCCGGCTGGCCCATGCCCGTTCCCGCCGGCGGACGGGAGGCCTACCCGGGGCGCGACCACGTCGTCGACTACCTGCGCGCCTACGAGCAGCGCTACGACCTGCCGGTGCGCCGCCCCGTCCGGGTCAACGGGCTGACCCGCGCCACGGACGGCACCTGGCGGCTGGTCACCGGGTCCGGCGAGGAGCGGGCGAGGCACGTGGTCAGCGCGACCGGCACCTGGACCGCGCCGTTCGTGCCCCACGTGCCGGGGGCGGCCCGGTTCCCCGGGCGGCAGCTCCACGCCGTCGGGTTCCACCGGGCCGGCGACCACGCGGGCGAGCGCGTCCTGGTCGTGGGGGGCGGCAACTCCGGCGCCCAGATCGCCGCCGAGCTGGTGCACGTCGCCGGGACCACGTGGGCCACCCGCGAGCCGGCGAGGTTCCTGCCCGACGACGTCGACGGCCGGGTCCTGTTCGCCACCGCCACGGCTCGCGCCCAGGCCCTGGCCGCGGGACACCCCGACACCGGCGGGGTCGCCTCGCTCGGCGACGTCGTGGCCACCGCGGCGGTCCGCAGGGCCCGCGACGAGAAGGGCCTGGCGGCCGTGCCGGGCTTCACCGGTCTGGACGGCGCGTGGGCCACCTGGGCCGACGGCAGCCGCCGCGAGGTCGACACCATCATCTGGGCGACCGGGTTCCGGGCCGCGCTGCGGCACGTCAGCGGGCTCCGGCTCGGCCACCCGCCGCAGACCGACGGCACGCGCTGCCTCGGCGAGGAGGGCCTGTGGTTCGTCGGCTACGGCGACTGGACCGGGCCCGCGTCGGCCACGCTGATCGGCGTCGGCCGGACGGCCCGGGCCACGGTCGAGGCGGTGGTGGCGGCCCTCGGCGGCGGGTGAGCACCGAGGGCCGCCCGGGACGGTGGCGGCTCAGGCGCGGGCGGGCACGTCCAGCTCGGACAGCAGGACGCGGACCCGCCGCTCGATCTCGTCGCGGATGGGCCGGACCGACTCGACGCCCTGACCGGCCGGGTCCTCCAGCACCCAGTCGGTGTACCGCTTGCCGGGGAAGATGGGGCAGGCGTCCCCGCAGCCCATCGACACGACGACGTCCGCCGCCCGGACGGTCTCGTCGGTCCAGGGCTTGGGGAACTCGGCGGAGATGTCGATCCCGCGCTCGCGCATCGCCTCGACCGCGGCGGGGTTGACCTGGGTGCCGGGCTCGGAGCCGCCCGACCAGGCCACGGCCCGGTCCCCGGCCAGGTGCTGGAAGAAGCCCATCGCCATCTGGGACCGACCGGCGTTGTGCACGCACAGGAACAGCACGGTCGGCAGGCCGTCGTCGTGCAGGCCCTCGACCTTGGCCAGCGCCTGCAGCCGCTGCCGGGCGAAGCGCTCGGCGATGAGCGGCAGGAACCGGGCGACGGTGGCCCGGCCGGCGAACTGGTCGTAGGAGGTGACGAGGAACTTCTCGATGGTCTCGGCGCCGAACACGCCGGTGAAGTCGTCGGCCAGCCGACCGGCGGCGGTCCGGAGCGCGACCTGCTGGTCGAGGGAGAGGACCAGGTCGCTCAGCTTGGGACGTCCGGTCGGGTCTGCGGTCGGGTCCGTGGTCGGGTCTGTGGTGCTGCCTGTGGTCATGAGCGGTTCTCCAGGGACGACGTGACGGCCCGCCCGAGCCGGTCGACCCGGGCGGTGATCTGGGTGAGCGCGGCCTCGAACGCCTGCTCGGTGCCGACCCGGACCGGGTCGGGGACGGACCAGTGGACCTGCGGTGAGGGCCGTGCCCCGCGGAGGGCGGGACGGCCGGGCGAGGGGACCAGCTCCTCGTGCACGGCGTCGCAGACGGACACCACCAGGTCGCCCTCGCGCAGCACGTCGTCGACGTGCGAGGTCGTCCGTCGCGACAGGTCCAGGTCGTGCCGGGCGGCCACCGCGGCGGCCACGGGGTTGACCCGGGCCGCCGGGCGGGTGCCCGCCGAGGCGACGGGCACGTCGCTGACCTGCTCGAACGCGGCCGCGGCGAGGTGCGAGCGGGCGGAGTTCTGGGTGCAGACGAAGACGACCCGCGCCACCGGGTCGGGTTCGGCCCCGACGCCGGGCACGAGCCGGGCGACGACCGGGTCGTCGAGCACCAGCCGGACGTAGCTGCGCCGGCCGTCGCCCTCGGACCGGACCCGCTGCACCACGCCCGCGTCGTCGAGCACCCGCAGGTGGTGCGCCAGCAGGTTGCTGCCCAGACCCACCAGCCGCCCCAGCTCCCCCGGCGCCAGGTCACCCAGCGTCAGCAGGTCGACCAGGCGCAACCGGGTCGGTTCGGCCAGGGCTGCGTGCACGGTCGCCCGGCGGGCCACGTCGTCGCTCACGACACGACCGTAGACTCTCGACCAGAGTTGAGGCAACCATCGTTGAGATACTTCTGGGAACCCGCCGGCGGTGGTGCTGACTGGACGAGCACCTGCCCCCGACGACGTCGCGAGGGGCCGCGGCGCCTCGGAGGGTGTGTGATGGCGGGCATGCCTCCTACGTCCCGCACGAAGTCCGGCCGCACGAAGGCCAGCAGCGAGAAGACCAGGTCCAGCAGCCCCGTCCACCCGATGCTCACGCGGCTGCAGCGCATCCACGACGACCTGCGCGACGAGCAGGGCGGTGAGATGCGCTCCAGCATCCCGCTGCTCGCGCAGGCCGACCCGGACAAGTTCGGGCTGGCGATCGCCACGGCCGACGGGCAGGTGCACCAGGTCGGCGACAGCGAGCAGACGTTCACGGTCCAGTCGGTGGTCAAGCCCTTCGTCTACGCCCTCGCCCTGACCGACGCCGGGCCCGAGGCCGTGATGGCCGCCGTCGGGGTGGAGCCCACCGGGGAGCCGTTCAACGCCCTGGTCCTGGAGGCCACCACCGGCCGCCCGCCCAACCCGATGGTCAACGCCGGCGCCATCCTCACCGGGTGCCTGGTCGACGGGGACAGCGCCCGGGCCCGAAAGGACCGGATCCGGGCGGGGCTGTCCGCGTTCGCCGGGCGCGAGCTGGACGACGACGAGCGGGTCAGCGAGTCCGAGAAGGGCGCCGGTGCGCGCAACCGGGCGCTGTCGTGGCTCATGAAGGACAACGGGACGCTGCCCTACGAGGTCGAGGACGCCCTCGACGTGTACGTCTTCGCGTGCTCGCTGCTGGTCGACGCCAGGGACCTGGCCGTCATGGGGGCCACGCTCGCCTCCGGCGGTCGGAACCCCGTGACGGGCGAGCAGGTCGTGCACCCCGACCTGGTGCCGACCGTGCTCAGCATCATGGGCACGTGCGGCATGTACGACGGGGCCGGGGGCTGGTTCGTGCGTGTCGGGCTGCCGGCCAAGTCGGGGGTGGCCGGCGGCATGGTCGCCGTGCAGCCCGGGCAGCTCGCCATCGGCTCCTACAGCCCGCCGCTGGACGAGAACGGCAACAGCGTGCGCGGGTTCAAGGCCTGCACCCGGTTGTCGGAGGAGCTCGGGATGCACGAGTTCCGGCCCGGCGGGCGGGGCCTGCCGGTGACGGTCCGCCTCGACGGGCCCGACGCCCGGTCCACGGCCGGGCGGACGTCGGAGGAGGAGAAGGTCCTGGACGAGCACGCCTCGCGGCTGCACCTGGTCCGGCTCCAGGGCCCGCTCACCCTGCTGACGGCCGACAGCGCCTGCACGGCGCTGCTGGAGGCCGCCGCCGGCTGGGACACCCCGCACTGGCTGACCGTCGACCTGAGCGCGATCGGCTGGCTGCACCCCCCGGCGGTGGAGCTGCTGCAGGAGGCGGTCGACTCCCTGGTGGACTGCGACGTGCACGTGCGCCTGGTCGACCGCGAGCGCGGCGACCGGCCGCCGTGGGAGGGGCAGACCCCCGACGACACCCTCGACGACCTGGACGCCGCGCTGCGGGCGGCCGAGGACGAGGTGCTGGCCCGGATGGGGTGAGGCTGACCGGCCGGGTCAGCGGGCCAGCTGCAGGGCGACGGCGCGCACGGGGGCACCGTCCGCGCCCTGCAGCCGGACCGGGAACAGGCAGACCAGCGGGTCGGTCAGCTCCAGCACCCGGTGCAGGTCGGTGAGGTTCTCGGCGATGACCCCGCCCGCGGCCGCGAGCAGGTGGTGGCAGGGCAGGTCGGCGGCCGTCGCGTCCTCCGCGCCCGTCGGGTCGAGGCTCGGGGCGTCGATGCCCACCGTGCGGACCCCGGCCGCCAGCAGCTCCGCGCACGCCGCCGGGTCCAGCGCCGGGTGCTGCAGGTAGGCGGGCGTGCCCTGGTGCGACGACCAGCCCGTGCGCAGCAGCACGACGACACCCGGCCGCAGGGCGCCCCGCACCGGGTCCAGGTGCGCGGCGGTGATGCGGCCGTGCGGCGGCAGACCGGTCGCGTCGACGAGGACGGCCGGGCCGGTGAGCAGACGCAGGTCCAGCTCGTCGACGCGGGCCCCCGCGGCGTCGACGTGGAACGGCGCGTCCACGTGCGTCCCGGTCTGCGAGCCCATGCTCACCCGCAGCAGGTTGTACCCGTCCCGGGCCACCGTGGCGTGCACGTCCAGGCGGGTGGCGGGGTCGCCGGGGTGCACGAACGTGGTGGGGCCGACCGGCACGGACAGGTCGACGACCGCCACCACCGACACCGCGTCCACGAGGTCATCGTGCCCCGGATCACGCCACCGGACCGCGGCGGGCGCGGGGCCGCGGCCGGTGCTCAGCAGCCGAGCCCCACGGTCCCGTTGCCGGGGTGCCCGGGCCCGCTGGACGGCAGCGCCGGCTGGGGGTGGTCCCTGAGCCAGACCGAGAAGGCCTCGGCCGGCAGCGGTCGGCTGATCAGGTACCCCTGGATGACGTCGCAGCCCCGCCGGGCCAGCAGGCCCCGGGTGGCCTCGTCCTCGACGCCCTCGGCGACCACGACCAGGCCGTGGGTGTGCCCCACGTCGACCGCCGCCCCGACGATGGCCGCGTCGCCGACGTCCTCGCGCGCCCCCGCCACAAAGGACCGGTCCACCTTGACCTCTCCCACCGGCAGCAGCTTGAGGTAGGCCAGCGACGAGTGCCCGGTGCCGAAGTCGTCGATCGACAACGTCACGCCGAGGTCGGCCAGCGCGTGCAGGACCTCCAGCGCACTGTCGACGTCAGTCATCATCGCCGTCTCGGTGAGCTCCAGCGTGAGCGCGCTGCTCGGCAGGTGCGCCTCGTCGAGGGCGTCCCGGACCTGCGCCGGGAGCGCGGGGTTGAGCAGGCTGCGCGCGGACAGGTTGACCGCGACGGACAGCCCGGGGGTGGACAACCGCCAGCGGGTGCACTGCCCCAGCGCCGTCCGCAGGACGTGCTCGGTGAGCGGGTGGATGAGGCCGGAGTGCTCCGCGAGGCTCACGAACTCGTCGGGCTCGACCCGACCGTGGGCGGGGTGGGTCCAGCGGCACAGCGCCTCGGCCCCGACGACCCGCCCCCCGGTCGGCTCCACCTTGGGCTGGTAGACGACCTCGAGGTCGCCCGCCTCGATGGACTCGCGCAGGTGCCGGAGCAGGGTGAGCCGGCGGGCGCTGTCGCCCTCGGTCAGCGGGTCCCAGGTGCGCAGGCCGACCCCTTCGCGCTTGGCGGCGTACATCGCGGTGTCGGCGCGCTGGAGCAGCTGCTCGGCGTCGGTGCCGTGGTCGGGCGCCACCGACAGCCCGGCGTCCACCCGCAGGTCGACGGCAGCACCACCGAGGCTGAACGAGTCCTGGACGACACCCAGCAGCTGTCGGGCCGCGCGGCCCGCCGCGCGCACGTCGGTCACGTGGTGCAGCACCACGACGAACTCGTCGTTGCCGAGCCGGGCGACCGTGCCGAGCGGGCTGACCGAGCGCAGCCGGCGGCCGATCTCGACCAGAAGCGTGTCCCCGGCGTCGTGGCCGAAGACCTCGTTGATGTCGGTGAAGCCGTCGACGTCCAGGACGAGGACGCCGGCCCGCTCGGACCTGGCCAGCTCGCCGGTGATGGCCTGCAGGGCGTGCCGCCGGTTGGGCAGTCCCGTGAGGGCGTCGTGCAGCGACAGGTACTGCTGCCGCTCGGCCTCGTCCCGCAGCCGGTCGAGCAGCCGGGCCTTCTGCAGGGATACCGCCGCGTGGTTGGCCAGCGACTCCAGCAGCCGGAGGTCCTCCTCGGAGAACGGGCCGAGGTGGTGCGGGCGGCCGACGACCGTCAGGACGGCGTCGACCCTGCCGTCGACCACCATCGGTGCCGCGAGCGCGTCGCGGGGCCCGGGCGGGGAGCCACCGCGCACCCGAACCGGCTCGCCGAGCAGCGCCGGGGCCAACCACGCCGCGGGGACGGCCGTCGAGGTCTCCACGGTGTCGCCGCTCAGCACGAGCCGGACCCCGGGCCCCGGGCGTTCCCGCCCCGGCAGCACGACCAGCTCGGCGGTCTCCCCCGCCAGGACGTCGCGGACCTGGTGCAGCACCACGTCGTGGACGGCGCCGGCCTCGACCTCGTCCTGCACCGTGCGGGTGAACCGGTAGAGCGACTCCAGCCGGGCGTGGCTGCGACCCAGCGCCGAGTAGCCGCGGTAGGCGAGGGCGACCGTGAGCAGGATGCCGATCAGCAGCACGACCGCCACCGGCCGGGTGGCCAGCAGGACCACGAGCAGCAGGCCGAGGCTGCTGTTGGTCAGGGCCGCCACGAGGCCGGTGGTGACCGCCTCGGCCAGGACCCCGTCGTCGAACTCACCGACCTTGAGGTAGACGACGGTGGTGACGGCGGCGGCGGAGACCAGGTCGGTGACCACGACCGTGGCGAGCGCGGCGACGATGCCCCGGACGCTGGTGGGGTCCTCGCCCCCGAGGGCCAGGTGGTAGAGCGTGGACGCGAGGGCGGCCTCCAGCGCGAACAGGCACAGGTTGAAGAGGAGCTTCACGCCGCTGCTGCTGCGGCGGCGGAATCCGAGCGCCGAGCCGATGACGCTGGCCGCCACCAGCGCCAGCGGCGACAGGAAGACCAGCCCCAGGACGAGCGGGAGCTCGCGGAACGACACCGACAGCGACTCCCGGCGGGCCTGGACGTGGACCACGACCAGCTCGGCGGCGAGGAAGACGGGGATCAGGAACCACCAGGGCAGCCCTGGCGTGACGGCCTCGACCCCGCGCAACGGACCCAGCAGGAGCAGGACCGAGGCGGTGGCCAGCGCGAGGCTGAACAGCACGATGGCGCGGGAGGACGACCAACGAGCCCAGGTCCCCATCCCACCACCTCCGACCGACGGACGGCCGCTGTTGCTGATCGTGACGAGGGTAGGTCACAGTGTCGCCTGATCAGGACCAGCTGCGCCCGGACCACCCGTCTGCCGTCCAGCTCCGACCCGACCAGTCGTCCGCCGTCCAGCTCCGACCCGTCCAGCTCCGACCCGACCAGTCGTCCGCCGTCCAGCTCCGACCCGTCCAGCTCCGGCCCGCCCAGCTCCGGCCCGCCCATTCGGTGCAGCGGTGGTCGGCCGCGGCGGGGGCGGCCGCCAGGTCGACGTCGCCCCGACCGAGGGCGGAGGCCGACGAGGCGCCGGGCTGACCCGCGAGCGCCTGGTCGACCGCACCGGCGACGTCCAGCAGCCCGGCGCCCTGCGCGGGGCTGTCGTCGGCCACGAGCCGCCTCGCGGAGCCCGTGAGCAGGTCCCGGACCTCGTCTGGGGTGAGCGTCGGGTCGGCCTGCAGGAGCAGCGCGGCCGCCCCGGAGACCACTGCGGCCGACTGCGAGGTGCCCGTGCCGCGGAAGAGCCGGCCGCTCCGGTCGCCGGCGACGAGACCTTCGGGGTGCTCCCGGTCGGCGAGCGAGCCCGGCAGGCGCAGACCGGCCACGGAGCGGCCCGGTGCGAGCAGGTCGGGGCGGCGGTGGGCGGTGCCGGGGTTGGTCCAGGCGCCGACCTCGTCGTCGGCGGTGCTCGCCGTGCCGGAGTGGTCGGTGGACCCGACGGCGAGGACGGAAGGGTGCGCGGCGGGCATGGTCAGCGCGCCCGTCCCGTCGTTGCCGGCGGCGGCGACCACGAGGACGCCGGCGTCCCGGGCGTCCTCGACGGCGTCGGCCAGGCGCACGAGCCCGGCGGGGTCGGCGGTGGTGGCGCTGTAGGACAGGTTGAGCACGCGGATGCCGTGCTCCTCGCGGTGGGCCACGACCCAGTCGATGCCGTCGACCACCTGGTCCACGCCGACCCGACCGTCCGCGCCGCCGACCTTGACGTCGACGACGGCGGCGTCCGGGGCCATCCCGACGAAGTGCTGCGGGTCGGACTCCTGCCCGGGGACGACCGCGTCGTCGCGACCGGCGGCCAGGCCGGCCATGTGGGTGCCGTGGCCCATGCCGTCCACCGGACCTCGGTGGCGCGGGGGGACGGCGCGGGACAGGTCGACGGCGTGCGTGACCTTGCCGGCATCGCCCAGGCCCTCGACGTCGCCCACACCCGTGTCCACCACGGCGATGGTCACGCCGTGGCCGGTCAGCCCGCGCGCCGGGTCGGCGGGGTCGACCTGCGACCAGACCTCGTGGGCACCGATCTGCCGGGCGATGCTCCAGGCGGAGCCCGGGTCGTCGACCGCGGACCAGTCGGGTGCGCTCACGGTCCCGGCGGCCTGGGCGGCGGGGATCCCGGTGACCAGGGTCGCCAGCGTCAGGCAGGCCAGACCGGTGACGGCCGCCCCGACCAGACGACTCGTGGTGGGGGCTGCGGTGCGGGTGCTGGTGCGCTGGGGACGGACCTGGGTCCAGGGATCGACGATCGACATGGGAGCCTCCTCTGCTCACCCACGCCTTCGTCGGCCCGGCAGCGGGCATGAAGCCACGACGGGCTTGATCAACCCTTCGGTTGGACCTTTCGACGCCGGACGGAGGATGACCGCGCGGTGGGCGGGTCGCCGGGGTTGGACCGCGGAGCATCCGGGAACCCACCACCCGGCCGGGCGCACCGGTCGCACGCCGAGCAGACAGGGACCACCGTGGCCGACTCCACCCCCGGTACCGAACCCACCCAGGACGAGCCCACCCAGGACACGCCCGCGCCGTCGCACGAGCACGGGCACGACACCCCGGACCACTACCCCACCGAGGACGACCCCGCCTGATCCCCGGGTGGTCGACCGGTCGCCGTCGGGAGACCGGTCGACACACGGGCCGGGCTCCGGGGTTCTGTCCGGGGCGGGGCTCATCCTCGACGTATGGCCCTCCTCCTCTCCGCAGCCGACGTCCAGGCCCGTCACGACGACGCCGCCCTGGCCCGTCTGGGCGAGCGACCCGGCCTCCGCGAGGCGTTCGACGCCGAGCGGGACGAGTCGCGGCCCGAACGTCGGACCCTCTACTTCGACGCCGTCACCGGCTGGCGCTTCGTGGACCTGTGCGACCTGTGCGGCGGCGACCTCGGCCTGCTGGACGACCCGCAGCCGCTGGCGGCCCTGTGCGACGCCTGCGACGAGCTCGAGCGCGGCGAGGAGGTCGCGACCTCACGCGGCCTGGACCACCTCGCCGGGTGAGGCGTCCCGGCGCCCGCTCGAGCACCCTCATCAGGTCCACGAGCAGGTAGGCCAGGCGTAGAAGTCACCGGGACCGGGTACCCCGGACCTCGATGACCCCTGACCCCGACCAGCCCGTCCAGCCCGACCAGCCCGCCCCCCGGGTGGTCGGCGGCCGCTACCGCCTGGCGTCCTCCATCGGGCGCGGCGGGATGGGTGTGGTCTGGTCCGCCCACGACGAGCTGCTCGACCGCCAGGTCGCCGTCAAGGAGGTCACCTACCCCTCCTCGCTGGAGGAGCAGCAGCGCGCGCAGCTGCGCGGCCGCACCCTGCGGGAGGCGCGGGCCGCCGCCCGGATCAGCAGCGGCGCTGCGGTGACGGTCTACGACGTCGTCGAGGAGGACGGCCGACCGTGGATCGTCATGGAGCTGCTGCCGGCCCGGTCGCTGGCCGACGTGCTGCGCGAGCAGGGCCCCCTGACGCCGCACGACGCCGCGCGGGTCGGTCTGCGACTGCTCGACGCCCTCGGCGCGGCCCACGCTGCCGGGGTGCTGCACCGCGACGTGAAGCCGGCCAACGTCCTCTACGACGCCGCGGGGCAGGCCGTCCTCACCGACTTCGGGATCGCCTCGCTGGAGGGGGACGCCTCGCAGACCACGACGGGTGCCGTCATCGGCTCACCCGGCTACGTGGCCCCGGAACGGGCCCACGGCCGACCGCCGAGCCCGGCCTCCGACCTCTGGTCGCTCGGGGTGACGCTGGCGACGGCCCTGCACGGACGGTCGCCGTTCGAACGGGACACCGCGCTGGCCACCATGGTCGCCGCGGTCCAGGACCCGCTGCCCGAGCAGCTCCGGACCGGGCCGCTCGGCGACGTGGTCACCGCCCTGCTGCGCAAGGACCCGGCGGAAAGGCCGGGGCTGGACGAGGTCCGCGAGCGGTTGACGACAGCGCTGGCGCAGGGCCCGGGACCCGACCCGCGGCCCCCGGGCACCGACGAGACGACCCCGCTGCCCCGGACCGTCCCGGGTCCGCCGACGGCCCCGGCCGACGGCGAGCGCACCCAGGCCCTGCCGCCGCTGCCGGTCGGGGCGAGCGACCCGCAGCCGGTGTCCCCCGCACGACCGGCGGCCGCCACAGGTGCGCGCCCGGCCGCGCGGACCACCGCCCCCGCCGCCCCCGGACCCGCCCCCGCACCGGTCCCCACGAGGCGTCGACGGTCGCGGGCGCTGCCGGTGGTGCTGGCGGTCGTCTCGCTGCTGTTCGCCGGGGGCGCCCTGGCCCTGCTGCTGGACCGGCAGGACCCGGCGGACCTCGCCGCCGACCCGGCCGCCACGCCCAGCGCGTCCGCCCCGTCCGAGCCGGACGAGGCGGACGCGGCGGACGAGGCGACCCCCGGCGACGACCCCGCCGAGGCGACGGCCGACGATGCCGCGGCCGACGCAGCCGCCGCCGACGCAGCCGCCGCCGAGGAGGCAGCGGCCGAGGCGTCGCAGGCCGCTCAGGCCGACGCGGCCGCCACCCCGGCCGGGTTCCAGGTCCACGAGGACCCGGCGTTCCAGGTCGCCGTGCCCGAGGGCTGGGTCGTGGAGCCCGACGGCGACACCCGGACGCGGTTCACCGACCCGGGGTCCCGTCGGTACCTGCTCGTGGAGGAGGGCGGCGAGCCGGCGGGTGACCCGGTGACGGACTGGGAGCAGCAGGAGCCCGCGGTGGCCGAGCGGCTGGACGGCTACGAGCGCATCAGCATCCAGGCCGCAGACTTCCGCGGTTTCGACGCCGCCGACTGGCAGTTCACCTGGGAGGCGTCCGGCGGGACGCTCCGGGTGCTCAACCGTGCGGTCGTGGCCGACGACCAGGCGTTCGCCCTTTACTGGTCGGTGCCCCAGGAGGAGTGGGACGAGAGCCTGCCGGTGCTCGACGACATCGCGGCCTCCTTCCAGCCCGCGGGCTGAGCAGGCGCGTCGCCGGCGGGTCCTCCGCTGCGGATGACGCGCCCGCACCGGCCCGGCGCGACCGTGGTGCCCCCTCGCGACGAGAGGACCGGGCATGACCCTGCTCCGCCTGCTGCGTTCGTCCCGCAGGCCGTGACGACCCTCCCGGGTCGCCCGGACCAGGCCGCGGTCGCCACCGGCTCCGGCGTGGTCCTGCTGACGCTGGCCTCGGGGCAGTTCCTGATGTCGCTGGACAGCTCGGTGATGAACGTGTCGATCGCCACGGTCGCCGACGACCTCGGGACGACCGTCACCGGCATCCAGTCGGCCATCACCGCCTACACCCTCGTGATGGCGTCCCTCATGATCACCGGCGGCAAGGTCGGGCAGATCCTCGGACGCAAGCGGGCCTTCTCCATCGGCTGCGTGGTCTACGGCGCGGGTTCGCTGACCACCGCACTGGCCCCGGACCTCGTGGTCCTGCTGATCGGCTGGTCCTTGCTCGAGGGCATCGGCGCCGCGCTGATCATGCCCGCGATCGTGGCCCTGGTGGCGACCAACTTCGCCAGCGACGCGCGCCCCCGCGCCTACGGCCTGGTGGCGGCGGCGGGCGCGGTCGCGGTGGCGGCGGGGCCGCTGGTCGGCGGGCTGCTCACCACCTACGCGTCCTGGCGGTGGGTGTTCGCGGGCGAGGTGGTGCTGGTCCTGGTCATCCTCCTGCTGGCGCGGCGGATGGCCGACTCCCCGGCCGAGCCCGGGGTGCGTCTGGACGTGGTCGGGACCCTGCTGTCGAGCGTCGGTCTCGGGCTGGTCGTCTTCGGGGTGCTGCGGGCGGGGTCGTGGGGCGTGGTGCGACCGACCTCCGGGGCCCCCGTCTGGTGGGGGCTGTCCCCCGTGGTGTGGCTGCTGCTCGGTGGCGGCCTCGTCGTGGTCGGGTTCCTCCGCTGGCAGGAGCGCCAGGTGGCGCGCGGCGGGGCGGCCCTGGTGGACCCGGCCATCCTCCGGGTGCCCCGGCTGCGCGCCGGGCTGACGTCCTTCTTCTTCCAGTACCTGGTGCAGGCCGGGCTCTTCTTCGTCATCCCGCTGTTCCTGTCGGTGTCGCTGGGGCTGACCGCGGTGGAGACCGGCGTGCGGATCCTGCCGCTGTCGGTGGCCCTCCTCATCACCGCGGTCGGGGTGCCCAAGGTCTTCCCGCACGCGTCCCCACGACGCGTCGTGCGGTTCGGCTTCGCGGCCGTCCTGGCCGGGACGGTCTCCCTGCTCGCGGCGCTGGAGGTCGGCGTCGGCCCCGAGGTCGTGACGGTGCCGCTCCTGCTGGCCGGGCTCGGGGTCGGTGCGCTCGCCTCGCAGCTGGGCAGCGTGACCGTCTCCTCGGTGCCCGACGAGCAGAGCGGCGAGGTGGGCGGGCTGCAGAACACCGTCGCGTTCCTGGGCGCGTCGCTGGGGACCGCCGTGGCCGGGGCCGTGCTGGTGTCGGCCCTGACCACGTCGTTCTTCACCGGGATCGCCGACGACCCGGACGTCCCGGACGAGCTCGTCTCCACCGCCCAGGTCGAGCTGTCCTCCGGCGTGCCCTTCGTGCCCGACTCCCAGCTCGAGGCCGCGCTCGCCGACGCCGGGGTCACCGGTGTGACGGCGGAGGCGGTGGTGGCGGACAACACCGCCGCGCGACTGGCCGGGTTGCGCGCGGCCCTGGCCGTGCTGGCGCTGGTGGCGGTGGTGGCCCTGGCCCTCACCCGGGGGCTGCCCCAGCACCAGGCCGGACACGACAAACCGGTGGACAGCACGGCCTCGCCTCCTGGCCTCGGAGGATGACCGAGGCGGCCCAGGGCCATGACGGCGCTCGTGGTGATTTCGCTGATCCTGCATCGCCGGCTACGTGGTCCTGGCGCTGCTGGCCGAGCGAGCCTCCGGGACGGCGACGGGCTACCTGGGCCTGGACGACGACCGGACCAACGTGGTGCACCTGCCCCTGAGCGGGGTGGGTGACGGCGGGCTGCACGCACCGGTAGCCGACCTGCACCGCTTCTGGGCCGCCCTGCACGAGGGCCGCGTCCTGCCCGCGCCGACGGTGGCCGCGATGGTGGAGCCCCGCCCTGACCTGGACGGTGGGGTCCAGCACCAGCGAGGGCGCCTGGCCCGTGATCCGCGCGCTCGAGGACACCCTCGACGGGGACCGACTCCTTGTTCCAACCGCTTGACACAAGTGGCGGCGAGGCGTCACGCTCGACTTGTACCCACCAACAGGTACAAGTCGGAGGCGTCGCGTGAGGTTCCTGCTGCTGGTCCCGGTGCTGGTCGTGCCGGTCGTGGCCGTCGTCGTGCTGCTCCTCGCCGCGACGCGGGCGAGCCAGGACTCGCGGATGCGTCTGGCCCGCCGGCTCGAGGGCCGGCGGGGCCTGCTGCGCCTGCTCGGCGCCGCGGTCGGGGGCGTGGCGGCCGGGTACCTGGTGGTCGAGGACACGCTCGGCCTGGGTCTGCTCCTCGCCGCCCCCGTGGCCGCCCTCGGCCTCCTGGTCGGGGTGCTCGCCGCCGAGCTGGTGGTGCGCCCGCCCGACGGGCCGAGACGCCGGGCCTCGCCTACCGCGCGACGGGTCACGGACTACCTGCCACGTCGGCTGGGCGCCGCCGTGCTGACGACCGGCGTGACGTTGACGGTGCTGGCCGTCGTGACGAGCGCCCTCGGCTCCCCCGACGACCTCGGTCGCCCCGGGCGCTGGCTCACGCATTCCTGCTCGGCGGTCGAGACGTCCTCGCGCGGCCCGTGGCCCGGCTCGTACTACACGGTGCCGCTCCTGCTGCTGGTCGGGGTGGGGACGCTGCTGGCGCTGCTGGTGCTGCGCACCACGGTGGCCCGCCCGCCGCTGCTGCCCGGCCGCACCCCGGGCTGGCCCGAGGTACCGGCGCAGGCGGTGGCGGCCGACCACGAGCTCCGGGCGCAGGCCGCCCGGTCGGTGGTCGCCGGCCTGGGCGTCCTGCTGGCCCTGCCCCTGGCCGGTACCTCCGCCCTGGCCGTCGCGGCCGTCGGGGGCACCGCGGGGTGCGCACCCGAGTGGTGGGCCCTGGTCGCGGCCGGCCCGCTGGTGGTCGCCGGCCTAGGCGTCCTGCTGGCCCTGCCCCTGGCCGGCACCTCCGCCCTGGCCGCCTCGGCCGTCGGGGGCACCGTGGGGTGCGCACCCGAGTGGTGGGCCCTGGTCGCGGCCGGCCTGCTGGTGGTCGCCGGCCTCGCCGCGGCGGTGCTGCTCTGGTGCCTGGTCGTGCTGCTCGTCGGCCCGCGGCAGCCGGCGCTGGCGTCCACCGGTGGGGTGCGGTGAGCGGGGACCTGCAGCTGACGGTCGACCTCACCGACCCCACCCCGCCCTACGAGCAGCTGCGCCGCCAGCTGGACCAGGCGGTCCGGCACGGTGCGCTGCCCGGCGGGCACCGGTTGCCGCCGATCCGGCAGCTGGCCCGCGACCTCGGGCTGGCCGTCGGCACGGTGGCCCGCGCCTACCGCGAGCTCGAGGCGGCCGGGCTGGTCAGCGGGTCACGCGGGGGCGGGACCCGGGTCCTGCCCGCCGCCGCCGGGGCACCGGCGGACGTCGACGTCCGACGACGCGACGCGGTGGCGGGCCTGGCCCGCCGCTACGTGGCCGACGGCCGCCTGACGGGCGCGCCGGACGTCGACCTGCTGGACGCGGTCCGGGCCGCCCTCACAGCCACCGGGGCAACGGGGGCAGCGCCCCGGCCCTGACGAGACCGCGCCCGTCGGAGCGCCCGGTGAGCCAGAGCAGGAGCCCGACGGTGCTGCCGCGGACCACCGTCGGGTCGACGCGGTCCGCGGCATCGACCTGGTCGGCGCGGGCGGTGGCGGCGGCGTGGTCGGCGGCGGCATGGTCGGCTGCGGCGTGGTCGGCGCGGGCGGGCCCGTCCGGGCCGAGCGGGACGACCACGTCGCGGTCGTCGGCCTCCAGGAGCAGGCGCGGGCACGCCGGGTCGGCGGACAACGTGCCGGTGACGTCCGCCAGGAGCTCGTCCAGCAGGGCGGGCGGCGCGGCACCGAGGACGGCGGCCCCGTCGGTGCCGGGCTCGTCCAGGTCCACCCGGTGCAGCCACACCTCGCGGACGCGCAGCCACGGCAGGACGGTCGCCCGCACCTCGCG
Organism: Aquipuribacter aurantiacus; assembly: GCF_051216895.1. Taxonomy (NCBI): domain Bacteria; kingdom Bacillati; phylum Actinomycetota; class Actinomycetes; order Micrococcales; family Intrasporangiaceae; genus Aquipuribacter; species Aquipuribacter aurantiacus. The sequence continues at coordinate 36,987 of NZ_JBPKAO010000004.1, read as the reverse complement.
CCCGGCCGCACCGGCGCGCACCGTGGCCTGCCAGGCGGGCTCGTCGAGACCGGCGAGCGCCTGGTCCAGGTCGGCAGCGCTGGCGGACAGGTCCCGCCGGAGCGCGGCCGGGGGCTGCTGCGCCGTCCGCTCGATGTCCGCCTCACGCGTGGCCGGGTCGGGGTACATCGGCGTCTCGACCCCGGTCCGGGCCCAGGCCGCCAACCGGCCGAGCGCCTCGGCGTTGCGAGCCAGGTGGGCGACGACGTGCGCGCGTGACCAGCCGGGCAGCCGGCTGCGTCCCCGCAGCCCGTCGTCCGGGAGCCCGGCCACCGCGTCGACCAGCAACCGGGTGCCGTCGCCCAGCCAGGCACTCGTGAGCGCCACGTCGTGCCGTGGTCGCGTCGGGGACGGCGCCCCGGGCCCGGGCGGCTGCTCCCGCTGCGGCCCGGAACCCTGCGGCCGGTCCCGCGGCGGCTGGTCGGTCACGGCTCGAGCCGGCTCAGGCGGGTGACCTGCACCGGGTCCGCGAGCAGGCCCGGCAGGTGCTCGCGGAGGTCCAGCACCCACGGCGTGAGGTCGTGCGCGGCGTGGGCCCGCGGCGTGGCCCACTCCTCGACGAAGGTCAGCCTCAGCGGGTCGTCGGGGTGGTTGTGCAGGTCGTAGCGGAGGCAGCCGTCCTCGGCGCGGGTGCGGTCGACGATCCCGAGCAGGCGCTCCCGGAGCTCGTCGACGCTGTCGTCGCGGGCGGTGAACCCGACCACCAGGACCACGGTGTCCGTCATGGGCCCACGGTAGTGACGGCCCGCGTCGAGGGCCCGCGGTGGGTCCTGACCCGGTGGACGGGCCACGGCGGGGCCCGAGGACGGGCCGCCCTACCGTGGTGGGTGTGGGCGAGGTCTCGGCGGTGCGGCCGCTCACCCCGGAGGGGCTGGCGGCCCTCGCCGTCGAGCGGGCCGCACCGCTGCTCGCCCCGGCCAGGTCCGCCGGGGTGGCGGTGAGGCTCGGTGTGGACGGTGCCGTGGACGCCGAGACGGACGCGGTCGCCGGCGCCGTCGCGGAGACCGCGCTGGCGCAGGGCGTGGCCGTGCTGCGGGTGCGCGCGGCCGACTTCCTGCACCGGCGCTCGGTGCGCCTGGAGTGGGGACCGCACGACGTGGACGCCGCGTTCGACCGGTGGGTGGACTGGGCGGCGCTGCGGCGCGAGGTGCTGGACCCGGTCGCCGACCCGGCCGTCATGACGTGGCTGCCGCGGCTGCGCGACCCGTTCACCGACAGGGCGGCCCGCGAGCGCGTCCGCCCCGCCGCACCGGGCGCCCTGCTCCTCGTGGACGGGCCCCACCTGCTGCGGTGGGAGCTGGGCGGCGGCCTGGACGTCGCGGTGCACCTCATCACCTCGCCCGCGGCGCTGGCCCGGCGCTTCCCCGACGTGGGCGACCCACGGCCGGGGGCGTGGGCGCGGTACGTCGACGAGTGCGACCCGGCCGACCGTGCCGACCTGGTGGTGAGGCACGACCACCCCGGTCGCCCGGCCCTGCTGGGGTGAGCCGTCGCGGGGCAGCGCAGCCGGTGAAGCCCGGCGCCGCTGGGCCGAGCCGGCCGTGCGCACGCCGGTCGATAGCGTCCGACCCGTGCCCCGCCCCCCGCTGCTGCCCGGCGACCCCCGCTCGCCCGTGGTCCTGCACGTCCCGCACGCCTTACGCGCGGTGCCGGCGGTCGCCCGCGCCGGGCTCCTGCTCGACGACCCGGACCTGGAGCAGGAGCTGGACCGGATGACGGACACCGCCACCGACCTGCTGGCCGCGGCCGCCGCCGGAGCCGCCCGGGTGCGGCCCTGGCGGTGGGTGAACCCGTGGTCGCGCCTGGTCGTGGACCCCGAGCGCTTCCCCGACGTCCGCGAGCCGATGCGGGCGGTCGGCATGGGGGCCGTCTACACCCGCACGTCCGACGGCCGGGTGCTGCGCCGACCCGACGCCGGCCACGAGGCCGACCTGCTGGCGACCTGGTTCCGCCCCCACGCCGAGGGCGTCGCCGACCTCGTGCACGACCGGCTCGGGGTGTGCGGCCGGGCGGTGCTACTCGACGTCCACTCCTTCCCGGCCGAGCCCCTGCCCTACGAGACCGCGGGCGACCCCGAGCGGGCGGCGCGGCGACCGCAGGTCTGCCTGGGCACCGACCCGCAGCACACCCCGGCGTGGTTGCGGGCGGCCGCCCGGGAGGCCTTCGCCGGGCTGGACGTCGACCTCGACCAGCCGTTCGCCGGGACGTACACGCCGATGCGCCACTGGCAGCGGGACCTGCGGGTCGCCTCGCTCATGGTGGAGGTCCGCCGCGACGTCTACCTCGACGGCCACCTGCAGCCGACGGACGGCCTGGGCGAGGTCGCCGAGCGGCTGACCCGGCTCGTCGACGCCGTCACCGACGCACCACCGGCCTGAGCCCGGGTCAGCCGCCGCGGGCCCGGTCGACACCCTGCGGCGTGCCGGCGGCCTCAGGCGAGCCCGTGGTGCTCCAGCAACCGGCGTGCCGTCTCGCGGTCGGTGTCGCGCAGGTCGGGCGGGTCGACGACGAACGCCCCGCCGCCCGCGACCGCCAGCAGCAGCCCGACCCGGTCCCGGACCGGGGGCAGCACCCCGGCCACGACCTGGACGCCGTCGGCGTCGGACTGCTCGACCGTCACCGACTCCGCGAACCGCTCGGCGACCCACACCCGGTCGGCGGGCACCACGAGCCGGACGGGGACCTCGCGCCGCGCGGCGGCGATCCGGTCGTCGGCGTCGGCGGGCCGCGCGAACGTCTCGTCCAGGACCTCGTGCGCCCGGACCCCCGACACCAGGTAGGTGCGCAGTCCCCCGTCGGCGTCGAGCGGGCCCGCGTCGACCTCGTAGCCGCGGCGGGTGCTGACCACCCGCCACGGCTCGACGACGCGCTCCACGACCCCTGGCTGCCAGGCGCGGGCGTAGGTGATCCGGACGCGGCGGTGCTGCGTCGCCGCGGTCCTCAGGTCGGCGGCCACGTCGGCCATGAACCCGCCCCGACCCTCGACCCCGCCGAGCACGGAGGTCCCCAACCGGGCCACGGCCGCCGCCAGCACCTCGTTGTCGGGCTCCAGCGCCGACAGCTCCGACGCGGCCCGGTACAGCACGCCCAGGTCCGACGCGGACAGGAACGCCACCCCCAGCTCGTCGAACGGGCTGTCGTCGGTGAGCCGGACGACCTGCGCGTCGGCCAGGTCGGCCTCGGCCAGCCCGCCGTCCGGGCCGGAGGCCAGGAACTCCAGCGCGCACGAGCGCAGCCCGACCGAGCCGGTGTCGACGACGTCGGCCAGGAAGAACACCTCGAGCTCCTCACGGAGCTGGGTCTCGGGCACCTCGAGCTCCTCGGCCACCCGGGCGATCGGCAGGCCGTCGGGGTGCAGGCGCAGCAGCCGCAGCGCCCCGGGCACGTGGGCCAGCCGACGCGCGTACAGCGCCACCGACCCGCTCACCGCCGACCCTCCGCCACGGCCACCAGGTGCTCGCGGACCTCGTCGCGCAGCTCGGCCGGCCCCAGCAGCCGCACCCGGCTGCCCAGCTCGAACAACCGGCCCCGGAAGGCCGAGCGGTTGGTCACCGGGACCCGCAGCACCACCTCACCCTCGTGACCACCCGCCGCCCCCGGGTCGGCCTCGGTCGTGACGGCGTCCGGGTCGGGCCCGGCGAACATCGACGTCACGTGGGGCACGTGCTCCGTCGTCGTGGCCACCGCCGCCACCAGCGGCGGGTCCACCGGCCAGGCGATCGGGTCGATGCGCAGGTGGGCGTCGGGCGGCGGGACCTCGGCGGTGCCGGGCTGCCCCAGGACCACGTCGACGAGGCGGTCCAGCCGGAACGTCTTGACGTCGTCGCCGTCGACCTCACGGGCCCGCAGGTACCACCCACCGGTGCGCAGGTGGACCCGGTGCGGGTGCACCTGCCGAGGTCGGCCGCCGTAGTCGAAGCCCAGCAGGCAGTGCGCCTGGACGGCCCGCTGGACCGTGTCGAGCGCGGCGACGTGGTCGGTGCGGGGCACGAACGAGCGGGGGGCATCCGGCCCCGGCCCCAGGTCGGCGGCGATCCCGGACAGCTGGGCGACCCGGGCCGCGCGCTGCAGCTCGGCCTGCTCGGCGGCGGAGAAGTCGACCCGCAGCCGCAGGTCGCCGGCGACGAGGCGGTAGCGCCCCGCCTCGCCCTCGTCGCCGACCGCGGCGATCTCCCAGCCCAGGTCGGTGAGGTGGCGGATGTCGCGCGTCAGCTGCCGACGGCGGTCCTCCGGCCGGTCCGAGCCGTACTCCACGTGCTCCAGCAGACGCTCGGTCGTGGCGGTGCGCCCGGGCGAGCGCGACAGGACGAACAGGATCTGGGTGAGCCGTTCCATCGGTCCGCGCTGGTCCCGTCCTCCTGCTGCCACGGCACCACTGTGGCCCACACCGGGGCCGGAGTGCGCGATGGTGGGGACGTGGGCGAGCGCAGGGACGTGGACGACGGCGTGGCGCGTGACGACGGGGCGGTGGTCCTGGCCGTGCGCAGCGTCGCCGCGAGGCCGGAGCGCGGGTTCGCGAAGCCCGCCGTGGACGCGCTGACCCTGCGGGCCTCCCACGGCGCGGTCGGCGACCTGCACGCCGGCACCCGGCGGTCCCGCGAGGTGCACCTGGTGGGCGTGGAGCGCTACGACCTGCTGCGTGCCGCTGGCGCCGACGTGGCCGACGGCTACCTGGGCGAGAACGTGACGACCCGGGGGGTGGACCTGCTGTCGCTGCCGCTGCGGACCCGGTTGCGGCTGGGACCGGTGGCGGTCCTGGTGGTCACCGGCCTCCGGTTCCCCCGGCACGAGGACCCCTCGACCGACCGGGTGGGGCTGTCGTTGGACGCCGACGGCGTGCCCGTCGGCCGCGTCGGGGTGTTCGCGGTGGTCGAGGTGGGCGGGACGGTCCGGGCCGGTGACGAGGTCGTCGTCCTGGAGCAGGGGTCGGGGTCGCCCCCGGTCCTCTGACGGAGGCCCGGGCGGCCGTCGGTCCGGGCGGCCGTCGGTCCGGGCGGCCGTGCCGGTGCGGCCGTCAGGGGCGGGGACGCTCCGGCCGGGACCGCTTGGCCTCGTACATCCGCTCGTCGGCCAGGCCCACCACGGCCCCGACCAGGTCCGGACCGGGCCAGGTCCCGCCCGGGCCGGGGGGTCGCCCGCCCGGGCCGGCCGGCGGCGGGCGCCGCAGCTCGTCGCTGGACGCGGCCCCCACGGACAGGGACCAGACGGCGTCGACGGTGTCGTCACGCACCCGTCGGGCCCGGGCCGCCGCCTCGGCCGGCGCGTCCGCGCCGTCCGCCGTCAGCAGCACCACGCCGAACTCGTCCCCGCCGAGCCGCGCGACGACCTCGGCGTCGGAGAACTCCGCACGCAGCCGGTCCGCGACCGACACCAGCAGCGCGTCACCCGCCTCGTGGCCGCGGGTGTCGTTGACCAGCTTGAGACCGTCGACGTCGCAGTACAGGACCACCAGACGACGGCCCCCGCCCCGCTCGGCCTGGGTCAGCGCCCGCCGCATCACCGCGAAGAACCCGCGCCGGTTGGCCAGCCCCGTCAGGTCGTCGTGCTCGGTGAGCCGCTCCAGCTCCGCCTGCGCCCGCAGCAGCTTGAGCATCGTCATGCGGCGCCCGACGTGCAGCATCAGCCCGGCCAGGGTGGCCACGGCCACGTCGGACAGGTGCCGGGTCCAGTCGGGGTCGGAGACCTGGCCGCTCGTGGCGGCGAACCAGCCCAGCCACAGCGCGGCCACGAGCCCGGCCGCGACGGGGCTCGACGTGATGCCGGCCGCCACCACGAGCAGCACGATGACCACGAGCACGGTGTTCACGAGGTCCTGGCTCACCCACAGGTGCGCGACGGCGTTGGCCGCCGCCGCCGTCGACAGCAGGGCGGTCAGCAGCAGCCGGCCGCCGCGGTCGGGACGCAGCAGGGCCAGCAGCGCCAGCACGACCACCGCCGCCACCCCGCTGAGCCCGTCCACCCAGGCCAGCACCACGTTGTGCTCGTCCTGCTCGTCCAGCAGGTGGATCACGACGTAGGTCCAGTACAGGAGCATGAGGCCCGCGATGGCGATGAGCAGCCCGTCGCCCCAGGTGCTCCGGATGCCCGTGAAGGGCTGGGGGTGGTCGTGCCGACCGACGACCCGACGGTCGCTGTCGGTCACCTCTGCACTACCCTGCGCCGCCACCAGGTCATCGTGCACCGGGGGCGGGCGTCCTGTCCCGCGCCCGGGAGCGTCGCGCGGGGTCGTACCCTCTCCGCGTGCACGTCGCCGCCCTCGGGCTCAGCCCGCTGAAGGGTGGCTCACGCCACCGCCCGCGCTCGTTCCGGCTGACCGGCAACGGCCCCGAGGGCGACCGCCGGTTCGCCCTCCTCGACCCCGTCGCCCGCCGGGTGCTGCGCACGGTGGAGAACCCGTCGCTGCTGGCGCTGCGGGTGGAGGTCACGACCGACCGGCAGCCGGCGGTGGACGTCCTCACGCTCCACGTCCCCGGGGCCGACCCCGTCTCCGCTCCCGTCACGGGGTCGGTGCGGGTCCGGGCCGACTACTGGGGCCGTGAGCCCGAGCTGACGGTGCTGGACGGGCCGTGGGGGGAGGCCCTGTCGGCGTACCTGGGGCGGGCGGTGGTCCTGACGGAGGCGGCACCCCGCGACGTCGTCTACGCGGGCGGGGTGACCGTCGTGACGACGTCGTCCCTGCGCGAGGTCGCCGCCCGCGCGGGGCTGCCCACCGCCACCTCCGCCCTGCTGGACGACGCCGAGCGGTGGCGAGCGAACCTGGTCGTGGACACCGGGGACGCCCCACCGTTCGCCGAGGACCGGTGGGTGGGGGCCCGGCTGCTGGTCGGCGGGACGGAGCTGGCGGTCCGGGCCACGGTCCCCCGCTGCGCCGTGGTCCGGCTGCGACCGGGGCACGGGACGCGCGAGGACTGGGACCCCCTGGGCCTGCTGGTCCCCGACCGGCTCGTCGAGCGTGAGGTCCGCTTCGGCGTCGACGCCGAGGTCGTCGCCCCGGGGTCGGTCGCCGTCGGGGACCCCGTGCGGGTCGCCTGAGCCGCGAGGCAGACTGCGGGGATGCTGCCGACGCTGTTCTCCTCGTTCAACGGCCTGCCGCTGCACCCGCTCGTGGTGCACGCCGTGGTGGTGCTCGTGCCGCTGTCGACGCTGGGGGCGGTGCTCGTCGCGGCCCGGCGGAGCTGGGCCCCCGCCTACGGCCCGCTGGTGACGGCGGGCGCCGTGGCCGCGGCGCTGGCGGCCGTGGTCGCGCAGCAGGCCGGCAACGCCCTCGAGGTGCAGCTCGGGTACGAGGAGCCGTCGGCGCTGCTGCTCGAGCACGGCCGTCACGGCCTGTACGTGGTCAACCTGGGCATCGCGTTCGCGGTGGCCTCGGTGGTGTCGCTGGTGCTGACCAGCCGGCTGGGGACGACCACGCGCTGGCCGCGGGTGACCGCGTGGGTCGCCGCGGCCCTGGGCGTGGTGGCGACGGTGTTCACGTTCCTCGCCGGCGAGACCGGGGCCGAGCAGGTCTGGGGGTACGTCCTCGACCAGGGCTGAGCAGGGCCGACTGCGGTCGGGCGCCGCTCGGCCGCCCTAGTCGCGGGCGACCACGGCCCTGACCTTGAACCAGCCCCAGACGGCGGTGACGAGGAACAGCACCACGCCGATCACGAGCAGCCAGAACAGGCCCTCGATGAGCAGGCCGACGAGGGTGAGCCCCAGCCAGAGGGCGAGCAGGACGATCAGCAGGACCTTCATGGCACCCGACGGTAGGCCCCGCGGAGCTGGCCCGCGACATCGCGACCGAAGGACCACAGCAGGGCCGAGACCGCCACGGCGCACGCCGCCACCGCCCAGGTGACCGGCACGACCGGCACGACCGCGGCCAGCAGGGCCGGGCCCTGCACCCCCGCCACCACCCGCCGGGCCTGCGAGAACGGCAGCGGTGCCCGCAGCGCCGGCAGCACCAGACCGGCCCCGGCGTAGCCGTACCGCAGCACGCCCGCCAGCACGACCCACACCCCCACCACCGGGGCCGCGGCGAGCGCCAGCACCAGCACGGCCGCCGCGTCGGTCTCCATGTCGAGCCGGGCCCCGCGCGCGGTGACGACGGTCCGCCGCGCGACGGCCCCGTCGACCGCGTCCAGCAGCAGCATCGGCGCGGCCAGGGCCACGACGAGCCACGCCCACCCCGTCGCCGCGGGGTCCCCGGCGGCGGGCCGGACCAGCACCAGCACGGCGACCACGACCAGGAGCCCCGCCCTGACGAGCGTGACGCGGTCCGCCGGTGTCAGGCTCGCCCGGTGGACAGCACCCGTCAGCACGAGCCCACCCTGGCCTCCCCCGGCACCGCCCGCTCCCTGTGGGTCGAACGTCCCGGCGTCACGGCGCTCCGCGAGCACCGCCTCCCGGCCCCCGGACCCGACGACGTGCTGGTGCGGACCCGGTTCAGCGGGCTCAGCCGGGGGACGGAGCGCGCGGTGCTCATGGGAGAGGTTCCTCCCGAGCACGCCGCACGGATGCGGGCCCCGTTCCAGGTGGGCGACCTGCCCGGGCCGGTGAGCTACGGCTACCTGGCCGTGGGGACCGTCGAGGTGGGGCCGGACGCCCTGCTGGGGCGCGACGTGTTCGTGCTGCACCCGCACCACGACCGGTTCGTCGTCCCGGCCGCGGCCGTGCACCCGGTCCCCGAGGTCGTGCCCGCCCGCCGGGCCGTCCTGGCCGGGACGGTCGAGACCGCCCTCAACGTGGTCTGGGACGCCGGGGTCACCCTGGGCGACCGGGTGGCGGTGGTGGGCGCGGGGACGGTCGGGGCGTCCGTGGCCCGCCTGGCCGCCGGGGTCCCGGGCACGAGCGTGGACCTGGTCGACCCGCAGCGGCAGCGCGCGCTCACCGCGTCGGTCCTCGGCGTCGGCTACCGGCACCCCGAGGAGCTGGCCGGGGCCGAGCACGTCGGCACGTACGACGTCGTGGTGCACACCTCGGCCAGCGCGGCCGGGCTCGCGCTGGCGCTGCGGCTGGCCCCCGACGACGGCGAGGTGGTCGAGGTGTCGTGGTTCGGCACCCGCTCCCCCACGGTGCCGCTGGGCGAGGACGTCCACAGCCGTCGGGTCGGGATCCGCCCCAGCCAGGTGGGGGCCGTGGCGAGGGTCCGCCGCGACCGCCGCAGCCACGGCGCGCGGCTGGACCTGGCGCTGCGGCTGCTCGCCGACCCCGGCTTCGACCACCTGCTGGGCGAGGACGTCCCGTTCGAGGACCTGCCGGAGCGGCTGCCCGCGCTGCTGGGGACCACCGGGACCGGGGCGAGCCCCGGGGGTGCTGGTGCGGCTCGCGGTGGCGACGGGCGCTGCGCCGTGGTGGCCTACGGGGCATGAGCAGCAGCGCAGGGGTCGGCCCTCTCCTCGAGCACACCGTGACCGTCGAGGACTCCATGATGGTCGCCCACTCCCTGCCCCGTGAGGTGTTCGGCCCGGCGCAGGCCCTGCACGGGGCCACCTACGTGGTGCGGGCCACGTTCTGCTGCGACGGCCTGGACGACGACGGCATCGTGGTGGACATCGGGGCGGCGGCCGAGCAGCTGGCGCAGGTCCTGTCCGACCTGTCGTACACGAACCTGGACGAGCACCCGGAGCTCGCCGGGGTGCTCACCACGACCGAGGTGCTGGCCTCGTTCGTGGCCCGCCGCCTGCTCGACCGCGCCGCCGCGGGCGCGCTGCGGGGCCGCGGCGAGGACCTGACGTCGCTGCGGGTGGAGCTCGGCGAGAACCCCCGGGCCGCCGCGGCCGTCACGGTCAGGCTGCGCGAGCCGAGGCCCGGGCCCGCCGTGTGGCCGTGGGCCTGAGCCGCACGGTGCCGGCGGACTGCGTGGCGGTACCGGACGGCGGTCCGGCACCGGCCCTGGTCGTCCCCGGAGACGTCGACTCCCCCAGCGGGGGCAACGTCTGGGACCGGCAGGTCCGCGACGCGCTCGCCGCCGCCGGGAGCCCACCCGGCTGGCACCCGGTCCCCGGTTCCTGGCCGGCGCCGTCCACGGCCGACGCCCGCGCCCTGGACGAGGTGCTGACGGGCCTGGCCGACGGCGCCCCGGTGCTGGTGGACGGCCTGGTCGCCGGCGCCGCGCCGGACGTGGTCGTGCCTCACGCCCGACGGCTCCGCCTGGGCGTCGTCCTGCACCTGCCGCTGGCGTCGGAGACCGGGCTGGACGCCGCCACCGCCGACGCCCGCGACGCCGCCGAGCGACGCGTCCTGGCCGCGGCGGACGTCGTCGTGGTCCCCAGCCGGTGGGCCGCGGGCTGGCTGGAGGACCACCGGCTGCGTCGACCGCCTGTCGTGGCGACCCCGGGCACGACCCCGGCACCGTCCTACCCCGACGCCACCCTGACCGGCGCCCACCTGCTGTGCCTGGGCGCCGTCAGCCCGCGCAAGGGCCAGCGGCGGCTGCTGGAGGCCCTCGACGGGCTGGACCTGACCATGGCCCCGGACACCGACCTGGGCTGGGAGCTGCGGCTGGTGGGCCCGCACCCGCAGCCCGACGAGGTGGGCCGGCTGCGGAGCCGGGTCGAGGCGGCCGGCCTGGGGACCCGCGTCGTCCTGACGGGACCGCTGGTCGGCGAGGCGCTGGAGGAGCAGTGGCGGTGGGCGGACCTGCTGGTCGTGCCGTCGGCCGTGGAGACCTTCGGGATGGTCGTCACCGAGGCGCTGGCCCGAGGCCGCCCTGTGCTGGCCACCACCGGCAGCGCCCTGCCGGAGGCGCTCGGCACGACACCGACCGGGCCGCCCGGGCTGCTCGTGGCCCCGGGCGACACCGACGACCTGGCCGACGCGCTGCACCGCTGGCTGGGCGACGCCGACCTCCGCACCGACCTGCGGGCCCGCGCCCGCGCCCGGGCCGGCACCCTGTCCGGGTGGGACCGGACCGCGGACGCCGTGCGCGAGGCCTTCCGGTGACCGTCCTCCGCGGCGCCGGACCCACCGGACCCACCGGGGCGACCGGGGAAGCCGGGGAAGCCGGGGAAGCCGGCGGTGGCTACGACACGCGCTGGCTCGACCTGCGCGTCGCGGCCGACGACCGGGCCCGGTCCGCCGACCTGCTCCGCCGGCTCCTGGGCGACGTGGCGACCATGGACCGGAGCGGCCTGCACCTGCTCGACCTGGGCTGCGGCGCGGGCGCCATGCAGCGCTGGTGCGCGGAGCGGCTGCCGGGTCCCGCCCGGTGGACCCTGCTGGACCCCGACCCCGAGCTGCTGGCCGTGGCGACGTCCCGCGCCGCCCCGGGCACCGCCACCGTCGCCCGGGTCGGCACGGTCGCCGACCTGGACGCCGACCTGCTGGCCGACGTCGACGCCGTCGTCTGCTCCGCCCTGCTGGACGTGCTCACCCCCGACGACCTGCACCGCCTGGTCGACGTGCTGACCGCGACGCGGGTCCCGCTGCTCGCCTCCATCACTGTGACCGGAGAGGTGCGGCTGTCCCCCGAGCACCCCGACGACGCCCGGGCCGCCCGTGCCGTGCACGCGACCGCCACCGCCGACGGCGCCGCCGGACCCGCGGGGCTGGACCTGCTGCGCACGGCCGCGGGCCGCCACGGTGCCACCGTCGTGGAGCGTCGGACGCCGTGGCTGCTGGAGCCCGGGGCCGACGACGCCCTGGTCCGGGCCTGGGGCGACGGCTACGTGGCGGCCGCGCAGGCCCACGACGACCACCTGGACCGGTGGGGCCGGGCCAGGACCGAGCTGCTCGGGCGCGCCGGCCTGACGGTGGCGGTCGAGCACGTCGACGTCCTGCTCCTGCCCCCGTGAGCCCGCGGGCACGGCTGGCGCTGCGGGTCACGGCCAGCGTCGTCGCGCTGGTCGTCGTGGCGCTGGTCGTCGGCGAGCAGGCGGTCCGGGCGGGGACCGCGGTGCTGGCCCCCGGGCCGGTGGCCCTGGCCCTGCTGCTGGGGCTGCTGTGGCGCTCGCTCGCCGCGACCCGCTGGCTGCTGCTGTCCCGGGCCCTGGGGGCCGGGCTGACCTGGCCCTCGGCCCTGGCCGAGTACTTCCGCAGCGAGCTCGTCAACCAGGTGGTCCCCGGCGGGGTCGTCGGTGACGTCGACCGGGCGCGACGGCACGGCAGCGACGTCGGCCTGCTGCCGGCGGCGCGGGCGGTGTTCCTCGAACGGACCGTGGGCCAGCTCGTCCTGGTGGCCGCCACCGCCGTCACGCTGCTGGCCCGCCCGGAGCTGCTGCGGGTGTCCGACGGGGTCGACGGCGCGACCGTGACGGTTCTCGCGCTGGTGCTCGGCGTGGTCGCCCTCGTCGCCGTCGGGCTCTGGCAACCGTGGCGCCGTGACGTCGGTCGCAGCCCCCGTCGCGACGCCGCGGCCGGGGGGCGGACCGGCCCGCGCGACGTGGCGACGCCGTCGCTGCGCGCCCTCGCCGTGCCGCTTGGGTTCGCGGTCCTGCTGTCGCTCGGCGTGCTGGTCTGCTTCGTCGCGCTGTTCCTCCTCGCCGCCCGGGTGACCGGCGGCGAGCCCGCACCGTGGGACGTGCTGGTCCCGGCCGTCCTCGTCGTCCTGCTCGTCTCCGGCATCCCGCTGACGGTCGCCGGCTGGGGGGCCCGGGAGGCCGGGGCGGCCCTGTGCTTCGCCGCGGTCGGCCTCGCGTCGGCCGACGGGGTGGCCGCCGCGGTCGGCTACGGCCTGCTCTCGCTGGTCTCGGCGCTACCCGGTCTGGTCCCGCTGCTGCGTCCCCGGCGTCGGGCGGTCCAGGACCCGGAGGGCACGCAGGTCGAGGTCGAAGCAGACGTCGTCCCCGAGACGGAACGACCGTGACGGCGGCCTGACCGCGTCCCGGGCCAGCGCCGGGCCCGGCAACCCGATCCCCGTCGTCCCGTCGGTGCCGAGCAGCACCGGGGCGACGCTCAGGTGCAACCGGTCCAGCACACCCGCCCGCAGGAACGCCGACACCGTCCGCCCGCCGCCCTCGACCAGCACCCGGCCCAGCCCCACACCCGCCAGCGCGTCCAGCACCGCGGCCGGGGCGAAGCGGCCCCCGTCCTCCAGCGGCAGGGTGAGGACCCTGACCCCGGCCGGGACCGGTCCCACCCCGGCGGCGGCCGTCTCGCCGAGGACCCACGTCGCGCCCGCCCCGTCGGCCAGCACCCGGGCGGTCCGGGGGCAACGACCGGTCGGGTCCAGCACCACCCGGTGGGGATCGGCGCCGGTCACCGCCCGGACCGTCAGCCGGGGGTCGTCGGACACCACGGTGCCCACCCCCACCAGGACGGCGTCGACGTAGGCCCGCAGCTGGTGCAGGTGCGCCCGGTCGACCTCGCCGGTGACGAACACGGCGTCACCGGTGCGGGTGGCGATGCAGCCGTCCAGGCTCTGCCCGAGCTGGGCCATGGCGTACCGGGCGCCGCCGGCCAGCACGGGCCGGTACAGCTCGGCGCCACCGGGCTCGGGACCACCGAGCCCGGGACCACCCGGCTCGGACGAGACCCCCGTCACCGGTGCATCCTGGGGATGAGCCCGAGGGCGTCGGTCCCGCTGAGCCCGGTCAGCCGGAGCAGGTCGGTCAGCAGGGACCGGCTCTGGGCCAGGACCGTCGCCCCCGACAGCCCGAGCGGCACGTCGAAGGCCGAGGACCGTTCCGCGAGCGCCGCCAGCTCCAGGCGCAGCGCCGGCTGCTGCGCCCGGTCGTCGTACCCGGCCGCCATGTGCTCGACCACCCCGGCCAGGTCCCAGACCAGGCGCAGCACCTCCTCGGGGATCGGGTCGTCGCGCTCGACCGCGACGTCGGCGCGACGGACCAGCACCCGGGCGTTGCGGACCGCGAGGTCGAGCACGGTGGCGGCGTCGGCGTCGAGGCGGGCCCGGCGCGAACGGGCGCGTCGCAGCACCGACAGCGCCGCCGCGTCCGCGCGCTCCTGGGTGGCCTCACGCAGCTGCGTCAACGAGTACTCGGTGTCACGGGCCCGCTGCAGGGTCCGCCGCGCCAGGTCGACGTCGTCGGTGCGGTTGGCCACCACGGCGTCGCGCAGCAGGGAGGCCAGGGTCCGGAGCACCTCCACCGCGTGCTCGCGAGGTCGCCGCAGCGGACCGACGGGTGACAGGGACGCGATCAGCAGGGCCGTGACGCCACCGACGACCGCGTCGAGCCAGCGGTTCAGGCCCTCGTCGGGGGCGGCCACCAGCGTCGTCACGATCGCGGCCTGCACCCCGGCCTGCAGGACGATGAGCACGCCGGCGTCCAGCAGCACGGCCAGGCTCATGGCCACCAGCACGGCCAGCACGAGCACCAGGACGCTGGGCCCCACCAGCGCCACGACCAGGTCGCCGACCCCGACCCCGATGGCGACGCCGACCACGATCTCGGCCGTGCGCCGCCAGCGCTGCCGGTACGACGCACCCAGACCGATGATCGCGGCTGCGGGGGCGAAGAACGGCTGGTCGTGGCCCAGCACGGACTCCGCGAACCAGAACGCCATCCCGGCGGCCAGCGCCGACTGCACCAGCAGCGGGGACGTGCGCCCCAGGCGCCTCACCCGCTCGGGGAGGGCCCTCCCGCTGCTGCTCACCGCGCCATGATCCCAGGCCCGACCGGGGTGGCCAGCGGGGCCGTGGACCGTCCGGGCGGGCCCGTGGTGCACAATGGGGGACAGCGGCACGCCGATCTGGCGTGACCGACCGTCGTGGAGCACTGCACCGGCGCCGACGCAGAACATGCGTCCAGGGCGCCGAGGTCGTTTGTCTGCGGCGCCCCGACGACGCCTGAGAGGCGACTTCTTCACGCATGCCTGAGACCCACCCGAACACCCCTGCCCTGGGCTTCGCCGACCTCGGCGTCTCCGCCCCCCTCGTCCGCACCCTGGCCTCCCAGGGCATCGAGGCCCCCTTCCCGATCCAGGCCGCCACGCTGCCGGACTCCATGGCCGGGCGCGACGTCCTGGGCCGCGGTCGCACCGGCTCCGGCAAGACGCTGGCCTTCGCCCTGCCCATCGTCAGCCGGCTGCTGTCCGAGGGCGGATCGGCCACGATCTCCAAGCGCCCCCGCGCCCTGGTCCTGGCCCCCACCCGCGAGCTGGCCACCCAGATCGCCGAGGTCCTCAAGCCGCTGGGCGAGACCAACGGCCTGTCCGTGACCACCGTCTTCGGCGGGGTGCCCCAGGGTCGCCAGACGCAGGCCCTGAGCCGCGGCGTCGACATCGTCATCGCCTGCCCGGGCCGCCTCGAGGACCTGATGGGCCAGCGCGAGGTGTTCTTGGACCGCGTCGCCATCACCGTCCTCGACGAGGCCGACCACATGGCCGACCTGGGCTTTCTGCCCGCCGTCACGCGCATCCTCGACGCCACGCCCACCGGCATCCAGCGGATGCTGTTCAGCGCCACGCTGGACAACGGCGTCGACCGCCTCGTCAAGCGCTACCTGCGCAACCCGCGCACCCACTCGGTGGACTCCGCCGAGTCGCCGGTGTCGACCATGACGCACCACGTGCTGTCGGTCAGCGACCCGCACGCCAAGCAGGACGTCATCCGCGAGCTCGCCTCGGGCACCGGGCGTCGCGTGCTGTTCATGCGCACCAAGCACGCCGCCAAGAAGCTGGCCAAGCAGCTGACCACCTCGGGCATCCCCGCGGTCGACCTGCACGGCAACCTGACCCAGGGCGCGCGCCAGCGCAACCTGGCCGCGTTCTCCGGCGGCGAGGTCAACGTGCTCGTGGCGACCGACGTCGCCGCCCGCGGGATCCACGTCGACGACGTCGAGCTCGTCGTGCACGTCGACCCGCCCACCGAGCACAAGGCGTACCTGCACCGCTCCGGCCGCACCGCCCGCGCCGGCTCCGACGGGGTCGTCGTCACCCTCGTGCTGCCCGACCAGGAGCGTGAGGTCAAGACCCTGATGCGCCTGGCCAAGGTCAACGCCCGCGCCGACCGCGTGGCCCCCGGCAGCCCGGTCGTCAGCACCCTGGTCGGCGAGGTCGCCCCGCGACGGGAGTACACCTCCCCCGCGGAGAAGATGGCCGCGCAGCAGGGCCAGACCGGTACCGGCCGGCGCGCGCAGGGCCGGGCCCGTCGTCCGGGCGCCCCGGCCTCCGGCGGCTCCGGCGGCGGTCGCAGCGGCTCCGGTCGCGCCGCGACCTCGGGCGGGTCCGCCTCGGGCCACCCGGCGACCGGCTACCACGGCTCGCCCCGCCCCGGCGGGGGTCACCCCGGTGGCGGCACGGGCGGCACCGGCGGCTCGCGCCGTCGCGGCGGCTCCGGCCGTCCGGCCCGCGCCCGCTGACCCGGTTCCCCCGCACCACCTGCACCACTGTCCGCGAGGGCCTCTCCCGACCAGGGAGGGGCCCTCGCGGCGTCCCGGGGCGCAGGTCGTCGGGGCGCAGGCTCAGCTGCGGCTGGGCAGCATCCGGGCGAGCCAGCCGACGAGCTCCGACGGGTTGCGCGACTGCGTCCAGACCGTCCCCGGGCCCTGGAAGTCGAACACCCAGCCCTCACCGGACTTCATGGTCGACGCGAGCCCGCGGCTGACCTTGCGCATCCGGGGCGCGACCCGGTCCTCGTAGGCGACCACGTGCCCGGCGTCGACGGTGAACCCGCCGCCCTCGGGCAGGTCGTGCCGGTCGAGCGCGCCGTAGCAGGCCGCCACCACCGGGCCGCTGCCGGTGGCCCGGACCACGAACGCCCCCTCGCCGCCGAACAGGTTGGCCTTGCCGCCGAACTTGGTGTCGAGCTCGACGCCCGGCGCCGAGGCCAACCAGCTGCCCCTGGTCAGCACCAGCGGCATGCCGGGGGTGCAGTCCAGCACGACGGCGTCGCCGGGCAGCTGGGCCGCCAGGTCGACCCAGCCGGGGTGCTGCGGGTGCGCGGTGAACGACGAGACGAACATCGACTCGCCCCCGAGCACGCTGCGCGACAGCGACTTCATCAGACCGCCCTGCAGCTGCGCGTCGACGGTCACCCCCCAAGAGTGGGCGGCCATGCAGCCGGACTCCCCGCGGAACTGCTCGCCGGGGGCGAGCTCGACGCGGACGACGGCGAAGGACGGCTGGTGGCGCACGCTGATCTGCACGACGAGGACGCTACCCAGCGACGCCCGTGCCCGACCAGACCCGACCGGGGGCTCAGACCCCTTCGACGTCTACGTCTACGTCGACGACGTCCACGTCGACGGGCACCGGCCGGGCCAGCACGTCCTGGAGCGACCCGACGGCCACGGCCCGCGCGTCGGTGGCCACGGCCCGCACGTCCGAGCCGTACCGCGCCCACACCTGCACCCGCAACGAGGTGACCTCCTGCTCCTGGGAGCGGACGTCGACCCCCACGGGTCGGCAGCCGGGCACCCGGGCCACGGCACGGCGGACGGTGTCGACGAGCACCCGCTGGTCGACCCGCAGCGTGCCGGCGTCGCCCACCTGCACCACGAGCGGTCGTCCCGGGCGGCTCACCGAGCGCAGGCGACGGCTCACCCGCTCGGCCAGGTCGGGCCAGCCGGGCTCGGGCTCGTCCTGCAGGGCCCGGGTGGCGCGGGCCAGCGCGCTCGTGCCCTCCGGTTCGCTCATGGTCGCCATCGCGCCATCCTCTCCTCCAGGGCCCGACGGGCGCGGAACAGCTGTCCGCGCACCGCGTCGGGACCGATCTTCAGGACCTGGGCGACCTCGGCCTGGCTGAGGCCCTCCAGCTCGACCAGGAACCAGCACGCCCGCTGCCGGTACGGCAGCTCCGCGAGCGCACGGTCCAGCGCCCGGGCGAGCTCTGCGGCCTCCGCCTGCTCCCACGGGTCCGACGCCGGGCCCGCGGGCCTGCCCGCCACCCGGTGCTCGTCCACCGGTTGCGGGCGTCGCCGCCGGGCCAGGTCCATCGCCTTGTGCGACGTGAGGCCGAACAGCCAGGTGCGCAGGGCCGAGTCCCCGCGGTAGCGCTCCAGCGAGCGCCACGCGGCCACGAAGGCGTCCTGCACCGCCTCCTCGGCGTCACCGGGGTCCGACAGCAGCCTCCGGGCGTAGCGGAGCATGCCGGGGCCGTGCAGGTGCACGATCCGCTCGAAGGCGTCCCGGTCACCCAGGGCGGCGGCCCGGGCGAGCGCCGCGTCCTGCGCCCGCGAGGCGCCGTCAGCAGCGCCCGGGCCCGGGCCCGGGCCGGCGTCGAGCAGGCCTGTCACGGCCCCACCCGACCACCACCTCCCCACCCACCGCAACGCGGTCCGCGAGCCCACCCCGGCGCCCGGGCCGGGCCCGCGCCCGTCACGCTGACCGGATGTGACGCAGGTCACGACGAGAACGCGTGCGGATCTGCCCGCCGGACCCGACTCACCTGTGTCCGAACGTCGAACGACCCGAGAGGAACGATCCCCATGGCCCAGCCCGCGAAGACCAGCGACACCAGCACCCCCACCGGCTTCAGCACCGGGACGGTCGCGTCGACCGGCTCGGCCCTCGACAGCGCGCAGGGCCGCACGACCATCGCCGACACCGTGGTGTCCAAGATCGCCGGCATCGCCGC
Source organism: Aquipuribacter aurantiacus (assembly GCF_051216895.1). NCBI lineage: Bacteria > Bacillati > Actinomycetota > Actinomycetes > Micrococcales > Intrasporangiaceae > Aquipuribacter > Aquipuribacter aurantiacus. The sequence goes on along the minus strand of NZ_JBPKAO010000004.1, from coordinate 18,494 downwards.
GCGCGACGTGGTCGGTGTGCACGCGCTCGGCGGCGGCGCCACCCGTGCGGTCGCCTCGCTCCGGGACCGGATCCCCGGCGGGCGCACCAACTACTCCCAGGGCGTCGCCGTCGAGGTGGGTGAGAAGCAGGCCGCCGTCGACGTCGACATCGTCGCGGAGTACGGCGTCTCCATCGCCGACCTGGCCGCCGGCATCCGCGAGAACGTCATCACGGCCGTCGAGCGCATGACCGGCCTGCAGGTGACCGAGGTCAACGTCGTCGTCCACGACGTCTTCGTCGACAACGGCGAGGACGACGCGGCCGAGACCCCCGAGGCCTCGCGGGTCCAGTGAGCACCGTCCAGCCGAGCGCGCCGGGTGGCCTCGCCGCCCAGGCCGACCTCGTCGAGGCGACCGCGCTGGCGGTCCCCGGCGTGGTGGGTCTGCACGGAGGTGCCCTCGGGGAGGTCGCGGTCTACCTGCCGGGGCGTCGCGTCAGCGGGGTGCGGCTGCGCGAGGGCCGTACCCAGGTGCACGTCGTCGTCGCCCTCGGCTCCCCCGTCCGGGCCACCGCGGAGGCGGTCCAGCGGGCCGTCGCCGCGGTGCGCCCCGGCGTGGTGGACGTGACCGTCGAGGACGTGGCCGACCCCCGGTCGGAGACCGGCCCGTGAGGCACCTGCGGCGGTTCCTGCCCCACCGGGACGGCACGGCCTCCCCGGTCGACGGGTCGCAGGGCAGCCCCGCCCCCACCCTGCAGCACCGCACCGAGCGGCGTGCCGTCGCCCGTCGGCTGCACCCGGACCTCGGCGGCGACGTGGAGCAGTACCTGGCCGCCCTGGCCGAGGTCGACCGCCGCCACGGCCCGGCCCCGGCCGGCCACCCCGGCCCGGCCTCGCGGCGCTCCCGCCGCTCCGGGCTGCGGCGGCGGATGAACCGGGCCGTCCGGGCCGCCCGTCGACGTCTGCCGCGACACGTCCCCGGCGCCCGCCGCTACGCCCGCCTGTGACCCAGAGCCCGACGATCCCGAGCCCGCGCCACCCCCGCCCACCTCACCGGAGGACCTCATGACCACCTCTCACATCGGCCTCCTGGCCGGCATCCTGCTGGCCCTGGCCGCCACGACCGGGGGCTTCACCGGGTTCCTGCTCGCCCTCGTCCTGGGCGCCGTCGGCTACGGCCTGGGCGCCTGGCGCGACGGGGACATCAGCCCCAGCAGCTTCAGCCGCGGTCGTCCGCGTGCGTGACGTGCTCGCCCCGCCGCGTGAGCGCGGCCACCTCGAGATCCGCCCGCGGGTGGTCGACACGGTGGGGCGCAGGGCCGCCAGGGGCGTGGCCGGCGTCGTGCCCGACAGCGTGGGCCGGATCGCCCGCCACGACCTCCCCCAGGTGAGCAGCCGGGTCGACGGCGGCCACGTCCGCCTCGACGTGGACCTCGCCGTGGCCTGGGGCGCTCCCCTGGCCTCGGTCGCGGCGGCCGTGCAGCGTGAGGTGTCGACCCAGGTGCACGAGCTCACCGGGCTCGTCGTCGACGCCGTCGACGTGTCCGTGGCCACCGTGGTGGTGCCGGACGAGCGACCGACGGCCAGGAGGGTCCTGTGAGCACGACCGGAACGACGGACGAGACCGGCCCCGACGGCCCGACCGGGCGACCGCTGGACCCCGCGCCGGCCGGGTCCGCCGCGCCGGCCGGGTCGCCCGCGAAGGCCGGGGCAGCGGTGCCAGCCAACGAGGCCGTGCCGGCCGCCCCGGTGGCCGTGGGCACGCCGTCCGCGGTCGGGGTGGCGCTGCTGCTGTGCGTCGCCCTGGTCGGCCTGGGCGTCGTGGTGCTGCGCGAGCTGCTCGTCGGCCGCGAGGTCGCCGGCACCGTCCTCGTCCCCGGGGGCCCCTGGCTGGCGCCGCTGTTGGCCTCGGCCACCTCGGTCGTGCAGGGCCGGACCGCGGTCGTGGTCGGGCTGGGCGGCCTGCTGCTGGGTGGGCTGCTGGTCGCCTCGGCCCTGTCCGGGCGACCCGTCCAGTCCGTCCGGCTCGGCTCGAGCAACCCGCTCGACGTCCCCGTCGACCTCGACGGGCGCGGGGTCGCCGCCATCGCCGCCGAGGCCGCGCTGGCCGACGACGAGGTGGGCACGTCCCGCGCGTCCGCCGGTCGACGCCGGGTGGTGGTCGACGTCAGCGTCGACCCGCGCGACAGCCACGACGAGGCGTCGCTGGCCGCCGACCTCACCCGACGGGTCGGCGGGAGGCTGGCCGACCTCCAGCCGCAGCCCAAGGTCCGGGTACGCGTCCACGGGGCGGTGCCGCGATGAACCGCGGCGTGCTCGCCCTGGACCGGGTCGTGCTGCTCCTGCTCGGGGTGGCGCTCGTCATCGCGTCGGCGTTCCTCGTGGTGTGGGGGCTGGGTCGCTGGCCCGGCTCCCCCGAGGAGGTCTCCCTCGCCTGGTTCAGGGGCGTGCCGGACCACCCCTGGTGGCCGTGGGTGCTGGGCGTCGGCGGGGTGCTGGCCGTGCTCGTGGGGCTGCGCTCGTTCCTGGCCCACGCCCGGCGACGTCGGGTGCGCCGCATCGGGCTGCCGGGCGACCACGCGGTGCGCGGCCGGGTCCGGGCCGACCTGCCCGCCGTCGCCGACGCGGCGGCCGAGCAGCTGAGCCGGTCCCCGCAGGTGGAGTCCGCCCGCGGCCACGTGCTCGTCGACCGGGGCACCACGGTGCTCGAGCTGGTGGCCCGGGTCGACGCCGCGGCCGACCTGGCCGGCGTCCGGGCGGCGGTGGACCGGACCCGTGACGACCTCGCGGTGGTGCTCCCCCCGGGAACCGTGCACCTGCGCGTGAGGTTGGACGTACGACGCAGCCGCGTCGAGAACGCCCGCGTCGCCTGACCGGCGTCCCGGGACGCCGCACCCGGTCGGGGTGCGGCCACCAGATCAGGGCCTGGCACGGTGCCGGTCCCCAGGTGGGCCGTCAGGCCCGAGGAAGGAGACCCGCATGGGACTCGGCGACAAGATCAAGAACACGGCGGAGGACCTCGGTGGCAAGGCCAAGGAGGCCGCAGGCAAGGCCACCGACAACGAGCGGCTCGAGGCCGAGGGCAAGGCCGACCAGTCCAAGGCCGACCTGAAGCAGGCCGGCGAGAACGTCAAGGACGCCTTCCGCCAGGACTGATCACCGCCCGAGGGCGGGGCACCGGCTCGGCACGCACGACGTGCCGGGCGCGGACCCCGCCCTCGCACGTGCCGCACCGGGCCCGCCCCCGCCCACCGGCGACGGCTCAGCCGACGTCGGTGCCGGCGTCGACGGTGGCCAGGCTGGTCCCCACGTGCAGCCGGAACGCACCCGGCTCCAGCTGCCACGCCCCCGTGCCGACGTCCCAGTGCTCGAACGAACGACGGGCCACGTCCACCACGGCCGTCACGGTCTCGCCCGGGGCCACGTCGACCAGCGCGAAGCCGACGAGCCAGCGCGGCACCCGCTCGACCTGCCCGCCATCGCGCGAGGCGTACACCTGCACGACCTGACGGCCGGAGCGCACGCCGGTGCAGGTCACCGGCACCGACACCTGGACGCCGGACGCCGGGTCACCGGTCACGGCCACCTCGCCCAGCTCGAACGTCGTGTAACCCAGGCCGTGACCGAAGCCGAACAGCGGCTGCGGGTGGTCGTCGCTGCCCCCGCCGCCGTACCGGCGGTACCCGATCCGGAGCCCCTCGGCGTAGTCCAGGACGCCGTCGACCGGCTGCGTCGAGGGCAGCCCGTCGGGCGAGGACGGCCACGTCACGGGCAACCGCCCACCGGGCTCACGCGTCCCCAGCAGGACGTCGCTCAGCGCGTTGCCGAACTCCTGCCCGGGGAACCACGTCAGCAGCACCGCGGGCACCTCGTCGGCCCACGGCAGCAGCACGGGGGCACCGGCGTTGACCACGACCACCGTGCGCGGGTTGGCCGCGACGACCCGGCGGACCAGGTCGTCCTGCCCACCCGGCAGCGCCAGGCTGACCCGGTCGAACCCCTCGCTCTCGACCTCGGCCGTCGTCCCGACCACGACCACGGCGACGTCGGCCGCCGCTGCGGCGGCCACCGCCTGCTCCAGCAGCGCCTCGTCGGGGACCTGCACCGGTGCCAGCAGCAGCTTGAACGTCATGGTCGCGGTGTCCACGTCGCCGAAGCCGTCCGCGGACACCGGCTCGTGGCGCAGCACGAGCTCGACCGGCGCGTCGGCCCGGAGCTCGACGGCCCGGACCGCCATGGGCGGGCGCATCATGCCCTCGATCGGGTCGGCGCCCTCGGGCAGCTCGACGGCCTGGTCCAGGACGGTCTCGCCGTCGACGCTCAGCACGAACGGGCCGACCCCCGCGACGCCGACGTCGTAGCGGCCGTCGTGGGGGACCCGCACGCGGGCCGTCAGCTCGACCTGGCTGACGTCGCTGACGGTGAGGTCGCCCTCGATGCGTCCGAGGTACATCAGCGAGCTCGCGTGCCGGGTCTCCCGGTGCAGCTCGGTGCCGTCGTCGGCCAGGAACCGGACCTCGGCCCCGCCGTCGAGCCACGCGGGCGGCAGCGGCGCCGTGCGGTCGGTGCTGCTGACACCCGGGCTGTGGGTGACCTCGACGTCCTCGCCGAGCACCCGACGCAGGCCCTCCAGGGGGCCGACCGGGTACGCCGGGAACACCGTCGCGCTGCCGCCGCCCATCAGCCGCCCCTCGGCGGAGTCGGGGCCGATGAGCGCGACCGTGCGCAGCGCGTCCCGCCGCAACGGCAGGAGGTCGGCGTCGTTCTTGGCCAGGACGAAGCCCGCGGCGGCCGCCGAGCGCAGCTCACCGGCCACCCGGTCGGTCGGCCAGGGCTCGGGCACCGGGGCGAACGTGCCCTCCAGCGCACCCACCCGCTCCGCCAGGCGCAGGAGGCGGCGGACCTTGTCGCGGACGGCGTCCTCGCCGACCCGGCCCGCCTCGACCGCCGCGACCAGGGCGTCGCCCCACGGCCCGTCCGGGCCGGGCATCGCCAGGTCGAGGCCGGCGCCCCCGGCGGCCTCGGTGGACCGCGTGGCGAACCAGTCCGACACCACCACCCCGTCGAAGCCCCACTCGCCCTTGAGGACCTCGGTCAGCAGGGGGCTCTCGGTCATGGTGCGGCCGCCGACGCCGTTGTAGGCGGCCATCACGGCCCAGGGGGCGGCGTCGGCCAGCACCTGCTCGAACGGCGCCAGGTACAGCTCGCGGAGCGTGCGCTCGTCGACGGTGACGTCGACGCTGAACCGGTCGGTCTCGGAGTCGTTGGCCACGAAGTGCTTGATCGTCGCGGCCACGCCCTGGGACTGCACCCCACGGACGTAGGCGGTGGCGATGACCGCCGTGAGCAGGGGGTCCTCGCTGAGGCACTCGAAGTGCCGGCCGCCGAACGGGGTGCGGTGCAGGTTGATGGTCGGTGCGAGCAGGACGTCGACGCCCTTGCTGCGGGCCTCGGCGGCCAGCAGCCGACCGATCCGTTCGATCCGGGCCGGGTCCCAGGTCGCGGCCAGGGCCGTCGGGGACGGCGTGTTCGCCGAGGGGTCGCGCTCGTCCCACGCCTCGCCGCGCACGCCTGCGGGTCCGTCGGAGGTGACCATGCGCCGCAGACCGACCGCGGGCTCGGGGTGCAGCGCCCAGAAGTCGGCCCCGGTGAGCAGACGCACCTGCTGGCGGAGGTCGAGGCGGCCCAGCAGCTCCTCGACGTCCGGGTCGTCGGGCAGGTCCTCCGGCTGCGGGTCCGGCACGAGGATGCCCGCGTACTCGTCAGGACCGACCCGGGTGCTGGTGTTCCCGCTCTCGGGGTCGAGGGGGTCGGGGCCGTCGGTGGTCCTGGTGTCGCTCATGCCTGATGTCTACCGCTCCCGGTCGGCGGTGGCTAACCCCCGTCGACCGGGGAGGCGGAGGTTCGTCCGGTCAGCGAGGGGGCGTGGTGGGACGGCCCGTCGTCCCGTTCGGGCCACCGCCCTTGTTGCGGAAGGAGGACACGGCGTCCTTGATCTTCTGCTGGTTGTGCGGCTTGCGTGCCTCGTTGACGACCTTGACGGCGATACCGCTCTTCAGCGCCTTGCTCAGGAAACCCATGGGGTGGTGGTACCCGGATCCCGGGGCGTCACACCTGCCGTGCCGTCAGACGAACTCCACGGACAGGGTCGGGGTGGTGGGCCGGGACTGGCACATCAGCCGCAGGCCACGGGCCAGCTCGTCGGGCTCCAGCGCGTAGTTGACGTCCATCTCGACCTCGCCGTCGACCACCCGGGCCCGGCAGGTGCCGCACACCCCACCGCGGCAGGCGTAGGGGGCGTCGCTGCGGACCCGCAGGACCGCGTCGAGCACGGTGTCCGCGCCGCCGTCCACCTCGACGGTGCTGCGCCGCCCGTTGAGCGTCACCTCGGTGGTCGTGGTGGCCGCCGCCGTGGCCGGCCGGGGCCGGCGGGCGACCGGCTCGGCGTGGAACAGCTCGACGTGCACGCAGCCGCGGTCCACGCCCAGGTCCTCCACCAGGGTGTCCCGGGCCGTGGTCACCATCTCCAGCGGGCCGCAGAGGAACCACTCGTCGACGTCGTCGACGTCCAGCAGGGCTCCGGCGATGGCGACGAGCCGGTCCCGGTCGATGCGGCCGCTGAGCAGCTCGGACTCCTGCTCCTCGCGCGAGAGCACGTGCAGCATCCGGAACCGGGCGCCGTAGCGGTCGCGCAGGTCGAACAGGTCCTCGGCGAACATCACGTCACGGGCCGAGCGGTTGCCGAGCAGCAGGGTGACGCGGCTGGCCGGTTCGGCGGCGAGGACCGCGCGGGCGATGCCGAGCACCGGGGTGACGCCGCTGCCGGCGACGACTCCCGCCACGTGGCGGGTGCGGGCGGGGTCGACGTCCAGGCCGAAGCTGCCGCCGGGCGCGCCGACGTCCAGCACGTCGCCCGGGGCCAGCCGTCGGGTCGCGTACCCGCTGAACGCGCCGTCCTGGATGGCCTTGACCCCGACGGTGATCTCCTCCGCACCGGGCTCGCCGCACAGGGAGTAGGTGCGGCGGACGTCGACGCCGTCCAGCTCCGCCCGGACCGTCACGTGCTGACCGGGCCGGGCCGCGAACACCGGGCGCAGCTCGGGCGGCACGGCGAACGACACCGCGACGGCCTCGTCGGTCAGGGGCTCCACGCGCGTCACCCGCAACGGGTGGAAGCCCGCGGGGGTCGGGGTCGTGGGCTCGGGGGACGCCCCGCTCGTCGTGCCGGGAGGGCTCGGGGTGCTGGTGCTCACGCGGTCAGAACTCCTTGAAGTGGTCGAACGGCTCACGGCAGTCGGTGCACCGCCACAGCGACTTGCAGGCCGTCGAGGCGAAGCGGGCCAGCTCCTCGGTGCGGGTCGAGCCGCACAGCGGGCAGGCCGGGGCGGGGGTGCCGTCGGTGCCCTCGAGCCCGGGGCGGTAGCCCAGCTCGAGCGGGACCGGCCCGCCCGCCGGCCGCGGCCCGGGTGGGGCGATCCCGTACTCGGTCAGCTTGCGGCGACCGTCCTCGCTGAGCCAGTCGGTGGTCCACGCGGGGTGGTGCACCAGGCGGACGTCGACGACCTCGACGCCGGCCCGCGCCAGGGCGGCCCCGACGTCGGCGCGGATCTCGTCCATGGCGGGGCAGCCGGAGTAGGTCGGGGTGATGTCGACGTGGACCGTGCCGTCGGCGTCGACCCGGACGTCACGCAGGATGCCCAGGTCCGCGATCGTCAGCACCGGGATCTCCGGGTCGGTGACCTGCTCCAGGACCCGGAGCGCCTCGTCGCGGTCCAGCGTCGTACCCATGGGTCGCGGGCCTACCAGCTGGCGCCGGGGTGGGAGCGGGCCACGTGCTGAAGCTCGGCCAGCAGGTACCCCATGTGCTCGGTGTGCAGGCCCCGACGCCCGCCCGTCGGCGCCCAGGTCGTCCTCGGGCGCTGGAGACCGGCGTCGGCCAGGACCGCGTCGACCGTGGTGTCCCACTGCCGTCGCAGCGGTCCCGGGTCCGGCGCGACCCCGGCCGCGACGCAGCGGTCCAGCAGGTCGTCGCGCTCGAACAGCTCGGCGGCGTAGGGCCACACCTCGCCCAGGCCGGCGCTGACGCGGGCCCGGGACTCCTCGGTGCCGTCGCCCAGGCGCACCACCCAGCTCGCGGCGTGGTCCAGGTGGTAGCGGGACTCCTTGACGGCCTTGCTCGCCACGGCGGCGAGGGTCTCGTCGGCGGAGCCCGCGAGCGCGGCGTACATCGGCACCTGGTAGGCGCTGACCAGCAGCTGCCGGGCCAGCGTGCGGCCGAAGTCGCCGTTGGGCAGCTCCATCACCTGCGCGTTGAGGAACTCGCGCTCGTCACGGTGGTAGGCGAGGTCGTCCTCGGACCGGCCGGTGCCGTCCAGCTCGCCGGCCCGCGCGAGCAGGGTGCGGGCCTGGCCCAGCAGGTCGAGCCCGATGTTGAGCAGGGCGACGTCCTCCTCCAGCGTCGGCCCGCGAGCGGCCCACTCCCCCAGCCGCTGGGCCAGGACGAGCGCGTCGTCGCCGAGGCGCAGGGTGTAGGTGGCCAGGTCCGACGTGGCCAGGTCCGACGTCTCGACGGCGTCCCGGTCTCCCGCGGCCACAGCCGGCGGCACGACGTCACCGCTCACAGGTTCTGCACCTCGTCGGGGACCACGTAGAAGGTCGGGTGCCGGTAGGGCTTGTCGCCGGACGGGTCGAAGAACGCGTCCTTCTCGTCCGGGCTGCTGGCGGTGACGTCCTCGGAGCGGACCACCCAGATGCTGACGCCCTCCTGGCGGCGGGTGTAGACGTCGCGTGCGTTTCGCAGGGCCATGTGCGCGTCGGGCGCGTGCAGGCTGCCGGCGTGGGTGTGGGACAGCCCGCGGCGGCTGCGGACGAACACCTCCCACAGCGGCTCGCGGTCGGCCGGTGCGACACCGCTCATGCGACCCGACCCGTCCCTGCGGCCGCCACGACCTGGGTCGGGTGCTCCGTCGCGACGGCGCGTCGCGTCGGCACGGCGGCGCGCTTGGCGGCGTGCGCGGCGGCGGCCTCGCGGACCCAGGCGCCCTCCTCGTGGGCGGCCTTGCGGAACTCGACGCGCTGGCGGTTGCACGGGCCGTCGCCCTTGACCACGCGCATGAACTCGTCCCAGTCCGGCGTGCCGAAGTCGTAGTGGCCGGTCTCGGCGTTCCAGCGCAGCTCCGGGTCGGGGATGGTCAGGCCCAGGAAGTCCGCCTGCGGCGCGGTCGCGTCGACGAAGCGCTGGCGCAGCTCGTCGTTGCTGAACCGCTTGATGCCCCAGGCCATCGACTGCGCGCTGTTGGGCGACGCGTCGTCGGGCGGGCCGAACATCATGAGCGAGGGCCACCAGTACCGGTCCAGGGCGTCCTGGGCCATCGCCTTCTGCGCCTCGGTGCCGCGGGCGAGGGTGAGCATGCCCTCGAAGCCCTGTCGCTGGTGGAACGACTCCTCCTTGCAGACCCGGATCATCGCCCGGGCGTAGGGGCCGTAGGAGCACCGCGACAGCGGCACCTGGTTCATGATCGCGGCACCGTCCACGAGCCAGCCGATGGCGACGGTGTCCGCCCAGGTCAGCGTGGGGTAGTTGAAGATCGTGGAGTACTTCTGACGACCCTCGTGCAGCGCGTCCAGCAGGTCGGCGCGGTCGGCACCCAGCGTCTCCGCGGCGGAGTACAGGTACAACCCGTGGCCGGCCTCGTCCTGCACCTTCGCGTAGAGAATGGCCTTGCGGCGCAGGCTCGGGGCCCGGGTGATCCAGTTGCCCTCGGGCTGCATGCCGATGATCTCGGAGTGGGCGTGCTGGGCGATCTGCCGGACCAGGGTCTTGCGGTACCCCTCCGGCATGGCGTCGCGGGGCTCGATGCGTCCGTCCTCGGCGACGACCGCGTCGAACCGCGCCTGCTCCTGCGCGCTCAGACCGGTGTCGGTGGTGGTGGTGGTCATCATCGTCCTCCTCATTAACCGACCGCTCGTTCGGTAATTATGGTCCGTCGGCGCGGCCCTGCTGTCAAGGGCGACAGGACGGCCTGCTCGTGACGGTAGCGCTCAGCGACCCGGCCGCAGCGGCGGCGGCACGACCACCCCGACGGCGCCCCGAACCCCGACGAGTCGGGGACGAACACCGCGACTCGGGCGCTGACCATGGGCAGGGGCGCTCCTCGCGGGCTACCGTCAGCCAAGGGAGGGCGCATGACGACCACGGATCCGACACGCGGTCGCGGACGACCTGCACGGCACAGCCTCGACGAGCTCGTCGAGCTGGTGGCGACGCAGTTCATCGACCGCGGCTACGACGCGACGTCCATGGAGGACCTCGCGCGCGCCACCGGCCTGACCAAGGCCGCGCTCTACCACCACGTGGCCGGCAAGGAGGAGTTCCTCCGGCTGGCCGTCTCGCGCGGCATCGACCTGCTCGACGACGCCGTCGCGGAGGCCGAGGAGCACGACGGCCCGGCCGTCGAGCGGCTGGAGTGCGTGGTCCGGCGCAGCGTGCAGGTCCTGGTCGACAACCTGCCCTACGTGACGCTGCTGCTGCGGGTACGGGGCAACACCGCGACCGAGCTGTGGGCGCTGGAGCGGCGTCGCGAGCTGGACGCCCGCACCGCCGCCCTCACCTCCAAGGCCGTCGCGGACGGCGACCTCGACCCCTCGGTGGACCCCGGGCTGGTGACGCGCCTGGTGTTCGGGGCGGTCAACTCCGTCACCGAGTGGTACCGGCCGGGTGGGGACATCGACGGCGCCCAGATCGCGGACACGCTGGCGCGGATGCTGGTCGACGGGCTGCGCGCGCGGGACTGAGGGTCGCTTGACGCCTGCGGCCGGTGGGCGTTGACTGCCTTCCCGACCATGCGTTCAGGAATTACGCCCGCCCGCCGACCCGACCACCCCCAGGAGGACGCCGTGACCTCGACCGCACCCCCGGCCCTGCCCCCGGGGACGGTCGTGGGGGTGGTCGGCGCCGGCACGATGGGCGCGGGGATCGCCCAGGTCGCCGCGACCGCCGGGCACCCCACCCTGCTGCTGGACGTCCGCCCCGGGGCCGCGGCGCAGGCCGTCGAGCAGGTGACCGCCCGGCTGCTGCGCTCCGCCGACAAGGGCCGTACCACCCGCGAGCAGGCCGAGGCCGTCGCGTCACGGCTGCGGGCGGTGTCCTCGACCGAGGAGCTGGCCGGTTGCGGCCTGGTCGTCGAAGCCGTCGTGGAGGACCTCGCGGTCAAGCACGAGCTGCTGCACGCCCTGGAGGCCGTCGTCGGCCCCGAGGCGGTCCTGGCGTCCAACACCTCGTCCCTGTCGGTCACGGACCTGGCCGCCCCGCTGGCCCGCCCCGGTCGCGTGGCGGGTCTGCACTTCTTCAACCCGGCCCCGCTGATGCGCCTGGTCGAGGTCGTCCACGGCGACCGCACCGACCCGGCGGTCGTGGCCGCGCTCGCCGACCTGGCCCGACGCTGGGGCAAGGTGCCGGTGGCGTGCACCTCGACCCCCGGGTTCGTCGTCAACCGGGTGGCCCGCCCGTTCTACGGCGAGGCGTTCCGGCTGCTGGCCACCCACGGCGCCGAGGCCGCCGGCGGTGGCCCCGGACCCGGCACGCTGACCGCGGCCACGGTGGACTCGCTGCTCCGTGAGGCGGGCGGGTTCCCCATGGGGCCGCTGGAGCTCACCGACCTGATCGGCCAGGACGTCAACGCGGCCGTCAACCGCAGCGTGTGGCAGGCCATGGGCGACGACCCCCGGTACGCGCCGTCGCCGGTGCAGGACGCCCTAGTCGCGCGCGGCGACCTGGGCCGCAAGAGCGGTCGCGGCTTCTACCGCCACGACGACGACCAGCCGGCCCCCGAGCCCGCCACCGTCGACGCTAACGACGCGAACGACGCGAACGACGCGAACGAGCCGAGCGACCCGCGCGGACACAGCGACGTGGCCGGTCCCGGCGCGGCGACCGCGGTCCGGTGGCGGCCAGGCCCCGGCCTGACCGTCCTCCTCTCACGCGCCGAGGGTTCCGACGCCCCGGCACCTCCTGCCGGTCACGACCTCGACGTCCGGCTGACGGACGGACGGACCGCGGCCCAGGTGGAGGCCGCGACCAGGCGACCGACCGTGCTCGTCGACGCCGTCCGCGACCAGGCCACGTGCACCCGGGTCGGGGCGGTCGCCTCCCCCGGCTGCCCACCCGGCTCGCTCGAGGCCCTGGCCGCAGCGTTGGCGCCGGCAGGCGTCGCGGTCTCCCCGCTGCCGGACTCGCCCGGCCTGGTCGTGGCCCGCACCGCCGCGGCCCTCGTCAACGCCGGGCACGACACCGTCGAGGCCGGGGTGGCGACCGGGCCGGACGTGGACCTCGCGATGGAGCACGGCGCCGGTCACCCCCAGGGCCCGCTGGCCTGGGGCCGCTCGCTCGGCGAGGGCTGGGTGGTCGGCGTGCTCGACGCGTTGCACACCGCCGAGCCGACCGGCCGCTACCGGGTCAGCCCCACCCTGCGGGCCCGGGCGATGCTGGCCCGGGACCGGGTGTCGGCCGGGTTCGGGATCGAGCTGGTGAGCGCGGGCGAGGGCCGGGGCGAGGTCCGGGCGACGGTGACCGAGGCCATGCTCAACGGCTTCGACATCGTCCACGGCGGTGTGGTCTGCCTGGTCGCCGACACCGCCCTGGCGGTCGCCTGCAACAGCCACGGCCCGTTGACGGTCGGCGCCGGGCTCGACGTCTTGTGGCTGACGGCGGGCCGCCTCGGCGACGTCCTCACCGCGACGGCCGTGGAGCGCGCCCGCTACGGCGGGGGCCGGCGCAACGGGCTGTACGACATCACCGTCACCCGCGAGGACGGCAGCCTCGTCGCCGAGGTACGGGGTCGGACGAAGACCCTCGGACGGGCCCCGGCAGGACCAGCAGAAGCAGCAGCACCGGTGGAGGAGCAGTCATGAGCGAGGCGTTCCTGGTCGACGGCGTCCGGACCCCGATCGGTCGGTACGGCGGCGCGCTCGCGTCGGTCCGCCCCGACGACCTGGCCGCGCACGTCATCAGCGCCCTGCGCGAGCGCCAGCCCGGCGCCGACTGGGACGCCGTCGACGAGGTCGTGCTCGGCTGCGCCAACCAGGCCGGCGAGGACAACCGTGACGTGGCCCGGATGGCGGTCCTGCTGTCGGGGCTGCCGGTGACCACGCCCGGCATCACCGTCAACCGATTGTGCGCCTCCGGGGCCGACGCCGTCGCCACCGGGGCGCGGCAGATCCGCGCCGGCGAGGCCGACCTGGTCGTCGTCGGCGGGGTCGAGTCGATGTCGCGCGCCCCGTTCGTCATGGGCAAGGCCGAGACCGCCTTCGACCGCCGCGCCGAGATACACGACACCACGATCGGCTGGCGCTTCGTCAACGACCGCCTGGCCGAGCAGCACGGCACCGAGGCCATGGGCGAGACGGCCGAGAACGTCGCCGAGGACCACGGCGTCTCCCGCGAGGACCAGGACGCGTTCGCGCTGCGCAGCCAGCAGCGCGCGGCCGCCGCGCAGGCCGACGGCTGGTTCGCGGGCGAGATCGTCCCGGTCCCGGTGCCGCAGCGGCGAGGCGACCCGGTCGTCGTCGACACCGACGAGCACCCCCGCGCCGCCACGACCGCCGAGACCCTCGCGAAGCTGCGGCCCGCGTTCCGTGCCGGGGGCAGCGTCACCGCCGGCAACGCCTCCGGGGTCAACGACGGCGCCGCGGCCCTGCTGCTGGCCTCCTCCGACGCGGTCGAGCGGTACGGCCTGACGCCGCTGGCCCGGGTCACCGGCGCCGCGAGCGCCGGCGTCCCGCCCCGGGTGATGGGGATCGGCCCGGTCCCCGCGGTGCAGAAGCTGCTCGGCCGGTCCGGCCTGACGGTCGCCGACGTGGACCTCGTCGAGCTGAACGAGGCCTTCGCGTCGCAGGCGCTCGCGGTGCTGCGCGGCCTCGGTCTGCCCGATGACGCGGAGCACGTCAACCCGCACGGCGGGGCCATCGCGCTGGGGCACCCGCTCGGCATGAGCGGGGCCCGGCTGACCCTGACCGCGGCCCGCGCGCTCGCCGAGCGCGACTCCCGTCGGGCCGTCGTCACCATGTGCGTCGGGGTCGGCCAGGGCGTCGCCCTGCTGCTCGAACGCTGAGGTCGGCGCCCCGTCCTCCTGTCCTGCCCCACCTCCCGTCCCACCGCACCGAGGAGCAACGATGCTCGAGAGCTACGTCGCCGGATCCTGGCGCACCCCGACCGACGGCGGCGCCCCGCTGCTGGACGCCGCCACCGGTGAGGAGGTCGCCCGCATCTCCACGGCGCCGGCGCCCGCCGCGGACGCCGTCGCCCACGCACGCACCGTCGGCGGTCCCGCGCTGCGGGCCCTGACGTTCCACGAGCGCGCCATGCTCGTGAAGGAGCTGGCGCTGGCGCTCAAGCAGCACACCGACGAGCTGTACGAGCTGTCCTACGCGACCGGCTCGACCGCGCGCGACACCGCGATCGACGTCGACGGCGGCATCATCACGATGCTCGGGATGTCGTCGACCGCGCGCAAGAACCTGCCCAACGACGTCGTCGCCACCGACGGTCCGGTGGAGCGCGTCAGCCGTGGCGGCACGTTCCTGGCCCAGCACGTCTGGACCCCGCTGCGGGGCGTCGCGGTGCAGGTCAACGCCTACAACTTCCCCGTCTGGGGAGCGCTGGAGAAGCTGGCGCCGGCCCTGATCGCGGGCGTCCCGTCCATCGTCAAGCCCGCGGAGCAGACCGCGTACGTCACCGAGCGCATGGTCCGGCTCGCGATCGGCACCGGGATCCTGCCCGAGGGCGCGCTGCAGCTGCTGGTCGGCGGCCACGAGGGGCTGCTGGACGCGTTGGACTCCCAGGACCTGCTGGGCTTCACGGGGTCCGCCGACACCGCGGCGCTGCTGCGCGCCCACCCGGCCGTCGTCCGGCGCGGGGTGCGCTACACCGCCGAGGCCGACTCGCTCAACGCCGCGGTGCTGGGTCCCGACGCCGTCGCCGGCAGCCCGGAGTTCGACCTGTTCGTGAAGGAGGTCGCGCGCGAGATGACGGCCAAGGCCGGGCAGAAGTGCACCGCGATCCGGCGCGCGTTCGTCCCGTCGTCGCTCCTGGGCCACGTGACCGAGGCACTGGCCGCGCGCCTGTCCACGGCCACGGTCGGCGACCCCCGCGACCCCGCCACCCGGGTCGGGGCGCTGGTCGACCACGAGCAGCGCGACGCCGTGCGCGACGCCGTCCGGGCCATCGCCGCAGGCGGTCGGATGGTGACGGGGTCGCTGGACACCGTCGTCGAGGGCTACGAGCACGGCGCGTTCCTCGCCCCGGTCCTGCTCGCCGTCGACGACGCCCGCTTCGCCCCCGTCCACGACGTCGAGCCGTTCGGGCCCGTCGCGTCACTCATGGCCTACGACAGCGCCGAGGAGGTCGTCGACCTGCTGGCGCTGGGCCGGGGGTCGCTCGTGGCCAGCGTCGTCAGCCACGACCCCGGGTTCGTCCGTCAGGTCGTGCTCGGCGCGGCGCCGTTCCACGGCCGCATCCACGTCCTGGACCGCGACGACGCCCAGGAGTCGACCGGGCACGGCGCGCCGTTGCCCCACCTGGTCCACGGCGGTCCCGGCCGGGCCGGCGGCGGCGAGGAGCTCGGCGGCGTGCGCGGGATCTTCCACCACATGCAGCGCACCGCGGTCCAGGGCAGCCCCGACATGCTGACCGCGGTCACCGGGCAGTGGGTGCCGGGCTCGCGGCGGCGCACCGACGGCCCGCACCCGTTCCGGCTGTCGATGTCGGAGCTGCAGGTGGGCGACGGGTTCACCAGCGACTGGCACGAGGTGACCGCCGAGGACATCAGCGGGTTCGCCGCCATGAGCGGCGACACCTTCTACGCCCACACCGACCCCGCGGCCGCCGCCGCCAACCCGATCTTCGGCGGGATCGTCGCGCACGGGTACTGGGTGCTGTCCCGGGCGGCCGGGCTGTTCGTCGACCCCGCACCCGGACCGGTGCTGGCCAACACCGGCCTGGAGAACCTGCGCTTCACCACCCCGGTGCGGGTCGGCGACCGGATCCGGGTCGCGCTGACCTGCAAGGCGCTCAACCCGCGCGAGCACACCGACTACGGCGAGGTCCGCTTCGACGCCTCCGTCACCAACGACCGCGACGAGATGTGCGCGACCTACACCCTGCTGACCATGGTGCTCAAGCAGCCGGCAGGGGACGACGCCTAGGCTCGCGCCATGGCGAAGGTGTTCGAGGCCCTCGACGACCGCCTGACGACGTGGATCGGCGCCCAGCCGATGTGGTTCGTCGCCACGGCACCGCTGGCGCCCGACGGGCACGTCAACGTGTCGCCGCGCGGGCACGACAGCCTCGTCGTCCTCGGGCCGCACCGGGTGGCGTGGGTGGACTACACGGGCAGCGGGGTCGAGACCATCGCGCACCTGCGCGAGAACGGCCGCGTCTGCCTGATGTTCGCCTCGTTCGGCGCCCACCCGCGGATCGTCAGGCTGCACGGCCGCGGCACCGTCGTGCTGCCGGGCGAGGCGGTCTTCGACGAGGTGACGGCCCGGCTCCCGGCGCACCCGGGGACGCGAGCCGTGGTGGACGTCGCGGTGACCCGCATCAGCGACGCCTGCGGGTGGGGTGTGCCGGTGATGCAGGTGACGGGCGAGCGGGACCTGCTCCGCGCGCACGCACAGAAGAAGGGCCCCGACGGGCTCGCGGAGTACCGCCGGACGAAGAACGCGACGAGCGTGGACGGGCTGCCGGGGATCTGAGTCCGCCCCCCCTCGACGCAGGGGTTGTGTCCGGGGTGGTGCGTAGCTTCGGGTCATGTCCTCGGGGGTGGCCGGCGAGCAGGTGACGGATGAGTCGCTGCTCGGGGTGCCGTGCCTGGGTGAGCCGGCGGCCGGCCCGTCGGAGGCGGCTGGGCCGGAGGCGGCCGGGGCGGCCGGGGCGGCCGGGGCGGGGGCGGCCGGGGCGGGGGCGGGTTCGGGGGTGGGTGGGTCGGGGGTGGCGGAGCGGGTGGTGGCTCTGGCGGCGGAGGTCGCGGCGTTGCACGAGGCGCTGGCCGCGGACGTCGCGTGGCGGGTGTCGGAGGTGGACCTGCTGCAGCTGAGCGGGGGGTTGGCGCGGTTGCGGTCGGGGTTGGACGCGGTGTTCCTGCGGGCGGTCGCGGAGGTCGACCGGCGTCGCGCGGACGAGCCGACGACCGGAGCAGCCAACGGGCGTTCGGGGTCGGCACGGGTGGACGGTCTGTGTGTTGGTTGCTCGCGGGTGGGTGGTCGGTGGGGGTCGCGGTCGGGGATCGGGTCCTCGACGGAGTCGTTCCTGCGGACCAGTGCCCCGGTGACGCCGCGGCAGGCGCGGGCGGACGTGGCCGCGGCGCGGGCGTTGGGCCCGTCGGGGTCGTTGCGGGAGATGGAGCCCCTGCTCGCGGTCGGGGACATCACCCGGGAGCACGTGGACGTCGCGGTCCAGTGCCTGGACCAGATCCCGGTCCACCTGCGCACGCAGGACACCGACCGGGTCACCATCGCCGGGTTCTTCGCGGGCCTGGCGCCGTCGCGGCACGCCCTGACGTTGAAGCAGGACGCGGCGGTCCTGCTGCGCGAGCTCGCGCCGGAGGTGGCCGAGCGGTTCGACCCCTGCTCCCACGAGCGCCGGTTCCTGGACTGGACCACCGACTCCACCGGGATGCTGCTGGGTCGCTTCGCGCTGGACCCCGCCGCCGGGGCGACCCTGCGGGCCGCGGTCGACGCCGCCTCCGCCCCGACGCCGAGCCAGGACGGCGTCCGGGACCCACGCCAGGCCCGGGAACGGCGCGCGGACGCCCTGGTCCAGGTCGCCGACACCGCCCTCGGCGTCGCGGGCCCGGTCCGCGGCGAGCGGCCCCGCGTCGTGGTCCACACCACCACCGAACAGCTCACCGGCCTCACCAGTGACCAGGCAGCCAGTGGTCCGGCAGCCAGTGGTCCGGCAGCCAGTGGTCCGGCAGCCAGTGGTCCGGCGTTCGTGGGTCGGGCGTGGACGGAGGCCGGGACGCGGCTGGACCCCCACACGGTCCGGCGGATCGCGTGCGACGCCGTCCTGCAACGCGTGGTCTGGGACCGCGACGGCCAACCACTGGGCTCGCAGCTGCTGGACCTGGGCCGCACCGCCCGCCTGGCCGACGTCCACCTGCGCCGGGCCCTGGCCGCCCGCGACCGCGGCTGCATCATCCCCGGCTGCGGCGCCCCACCCGCGCACTGCGACGCCCACCACATCGTCCACTGGGCCGACGGCGGCCCCACCACCCTGGCCAACACCTGCCAGCTCTGCGGCTCCCACCACACCGCCGTCCACGACGGCACCTGGACCATCCAGATGAGCCCCGACGGCATCCCCGAAGCCATCCCACCCACCCGAATCGACCCCCTCCAACGCCCCCGACGAGCCCCCCACCACCACACCCACGACCTCCTCACCCGCCTCCACCACGACCCCACCCCGGACGACGACCCCGAGGACCCCAAGGACCCGCCCGACGACCAGCCCCACGACC
>NZ_JBPKAO010000039.1:0-1010 GCF_051216895.1 Aquipuribacter aurantiacus | reverse complement strand
CCGGTGCCGTGCGGGTGGGGGCCGGGGACACGAGCAGCCACAGGCCGGCCCCGATGCCGGTGCCGGCCAGGACCGCTGCGGCCAGCTGCCAGGTCACGAGATGCCCCCCATCACCAGATGCCCCCAGGTGAAATGACCGAGCGCGCCGAGCCGTTGGCCCCACTCCCCGGACGACGCGAGCCGTTGGCTCCCGCCGGTGGGTTCGCGGCATGCTGCTGGGCGTCGTCGTCGAGGTGGTGCACGGTGTCCGTCCAGCCGTGGGCGCGTAGGGCTGCGGTGCGTTCCGGCGACACGGCGGCGGCGGGTTCGGCGACGTGGGTGCCGGGAGCGGCGCGGAACACCTCGCTGGTGACGACCGCGGTGCCGTCGAAGGTGCCGACCTCCACCACGGATGAGACGTAGTGCACGGTCCGCCCGTCGGGCAGGTCTTCCCGTTGCATGTGCACGACGAAGTCCACGGCCGCCGCGGCGAGGGAGAGGGCGGCGGTGCGGGTCATGCCGACGCGGGACGCGTACAGCGCGATCCGTTCGGGGACCTCGCGGGCGGAGCGGGTGTGGATGGTGGTGAACCCGCCGTCGTTGCCCTGGGTCATCCCCTCGAGCATGTCCACGATCTCCGGACCCATCACCTCCCCCACGATCAGCCGGTCCGGGTCGATNGGGACGCGTACAGCGCGATCCGTTCGGGGACCTCGCGAGCGGAGCGGGTATGGATCGTGGTGAACCCGCCGTCGTTGCCCTGCGTCATCCCCTCGAGCATGTCCACGATCTCCGGTCCCATCACCTCCCCCACGATCAACCGGTCCGGGTCGATCCGCCGCGACGTCTCCACCGCGTCCGACAACGTGATCGCACCCCTGCCCTCGGCGTTGGGCTTGCGCTCCTCCAGGGCCACGCAGTCCGGGTGCGCGACGGGGTCCTGGTCGAGGCCGAGCTCGGGGAAGTGCTCGACGGTGACGATGCGTTCGCCGGGTGGGATCTGCGACGCGAGGGCCCGCAGCAGGACGGTC
>NZ_JBPKAO010000038.1:0-1016 GCF_051216895.1 Aquipuribacter aurantiacus | reverse complement strand
GAGTGAGTCCCCTGGAGTGGTGTAGTTCGAGCCCGTGATCTTGGTGGTCGTGTCGGTCACCAACGAGGGCGGGTCATCGCGTGAGGCTCTGCGAGAAGCGACCAAGCGACTCGTAGAGAAGGACTCACGCGATGACCCTGAACCAGTCTGCCCTGCTCGAGCTGTCGGAGGCACTACGCGCCGGCGACGGCGTGGACCTGATGCGCACGGCGCTGCAGTCGATGCTGCAGCTGCTCGTGGAAGCCGAGGCCACCGCCACAATCGGCGCCGCTCCGCACGAACGCAGCGAGGCCCGCACGACCCAACGCAACGGCCACCGCGACAAGGTCGTGACGACCGCGTCCGGCGACGTGACGGTGCGGATCCCGAAGATCCGGACCGGGTCGTTCTTCCCGGCCCTGCTGGCCCCGCGCCGGCGCATCGACGTCGCCCTGCACGCGGTGGTGATGCAGGCCTACGTCGAGGGCGTCAGCACCCGTCGCGTCGACGACCTCGTGGTCGCGATGGGCGGGACCGGGATCAGCAAGAGCGAGGTCTCCCGGATCTGCGCCCAGCTCGACGGCGACGTCGCCGCCTGGCGCACGCGCCCGTTGGACGAGCACGAGTTCCCCTACGTGTTCCTCGACGCGACGTATTGCAAGGCGAGGATCAACCATCGGGTCGTGTCGCAGGCCGTCGTCATCGCCACCGGGGTCAGCGCCGATGGGCGACGGGAGGTGTTGGGCTGCGACGTCGGCGACAGCGAGACCGAGACGTTCTGGACGGACTTCCTGCGCGGGCTGCGGGACCGCGGCCTGGGCGGGGTCAAGCTGGTCATCAGCGACAGCCACCGCGGCCTCACCAACGCCATCACGGCGGTGTTCGCCGGCTCCGGCTGGCAACGGTGCCGGGTCCACTTCATGCGCAACGCCCTCGCCCGGGTCGGCAAGGGCCACGCCGAGATGGTCGCCGCGACCATCCGCACCATCTTCGCCCAGCCCACCCCCGACACCGTCCGCGCCCACGTCGACGTCGTC
>NZ_JBPKAO010000037.1:0-1104 GCF_051216895.1 Aquipuribacter aurantiacus | reverse complement strand
CGGAGATGACGGCGTCGTCGTCGGCCGCCGGGGGCAGCGGCACGCCCGCGTGGACCTGCTCCCGGCGCCGTTCCGACAGCGCCCGGATCAGCAGCGAGCGGCCCATCCGCTGCTCGTCGTCGCGGGTCAGCTCCGCCAGCCCCGCGTCCAGTCGCCGACGCCGCTCCGCCCCCAACTCCGCGACCACCGCCCCCCGCAACCGCGCCACCAGCCCTTGATCCACTGACGAGACCGGGGCTGGACCCGCGGCTGGCTCCCAGACGCCGTCCACGGCATCCGAACCACGACCGTCCTCCGACGTCCCGGTCCGTCCGTCCACGCCGGTCACACCGTCAGTCCGGAATGTGGCTGGAGCGGCCGTCCGAGCCTCGTGCGCGCTCATGCGCTCACCGCCCCGGGGGAGACGAGCTGGGCCCGTTCGAGCAGGTCGGTGGCGACGGTGGTGGCGGTGGCCAGCAGGGCGGATCGGTCGATGCCCCGGCCGGTGGTCGGCTGGCCGCTGAGAGCGGCGGCGGTGCGCGGGTCGTGGGCCAGGACCCCGGCGACCGGGATGTCCTGCAGCCCGGGCGCCTGGGCCAGGACATCGCCCACGTCACGCTGCTGCGCCCGACGCCGTCCAGGGGTGGTGGGGTCGGCGACCACGACCACCGCCAGCCGCGCCAACCCCGAATTGGACGATGGACAACCAGCCCCTGACCCTGTCCCGGGGCGTGGGGTGTCATTGAGGAGGCGGGCGATGCCGGTGAGGCCGCGGCGGGTGTGCGCGACGCCGGACACCGTCGCCCGCGTGACCAGCACCACCAGGTCCGCGCCGGCCAGCAGCGCCGCCGCCGGGGAGGCCCCCGACAGCAGCCGGCCGCAGTCGGCGATGACGTCCGCGTGCTTCACGCCGGCCAGCAGGTCCGCGACCGTCCGCCAGGCCGGACCCATGGCCTCGGCCTGCTCCGGCGCCGGGGGCCCGACGAGGACGGGCAGCCCCCCGTCGAGGTGCTGGACGTGGTCCCACACCCGCTGCCCCGGAGCACCCGCTCCCCCGCCGTGCAGGCCGCCGTGAGTTGTCTCGTGGGGCTGGCCGCGGGTCGCGGTGGCCAACGACACGAGCCC
>NZ_JBPKAO010000036.1:0-1243 GCF_051216895.1 Aquipuribacter aurantiacus | reverse complement strand
GCCGCGAACGTTCCCCCGGTTCCGGGGGAACGTTCCCCCCTCCCGGCCTGGCTGAACACGGGGGAACGACGTCCCCCCACGCGGGTGGTGGCCGAGGTGGAGGTGTGGCGGGCCGCCATGCACGTGGCCCCGACCGACCGACGCCCCACCGGCGCCACCCAGCTGCAGAAAGCCGCCCGCACCTGGCAACGCACCCTCGACCAGCACGTCCAGGGCGACCGGACACCCGCCCTGGCGGAGTGGGGGCCCCTGCTGCACCACCTCTCCCCTACCTTCAGGACCGACCCCTTCACCCCCATCCTCGCCGACCGCCTCGCAGCCCTGTCCCGCGCCGGCGTCGACGCCCGCACCCAGGTCACCCGCGCCGCAAGCGAAGGGCCACTTCCGGACGATCACGGCGCGGCCGCCCTGTGGTGGCGCATCAGCCGCCACGTCTCCCCCGCCGTCGCCACCACCCTCAGCGGCCCGAGCACCCGGAACGACCACGGCAAACCGCTCACCGCCGGCTGGGCCGCCGACCTCCAGCAGGTGCTCGGCGATGAGCGCGCCAAGACCGTCATGGCCAGCCCCTGGTGGCCCGCACTCGTCACCGTGATCGACCACGGCCTGCGACGCGGCTGGCACCCGCACGCCCTCCTGTCCGCCGCGGCACCCCCTCCCCTGCGGACCCAGACCGCCAGCGACACCACGGCGAAGGCGTCCGCCGGCGATCTGAGAGCGGACGGTGGCGACGGTCGTGACGGGGATGAGTGCCTGGCCATGGTCTGGCGGGCGTCGGTGCTCACCGACCCCACCCCCGCCGACGTCGACCACGACGCCCTGGAGGACCCCGCACCACCGGACCTGTGGGACGGCGTCGAGCCAGACACCACCCACCTCGTCATCGCGGCCCCCGCCCCCACCACTCCGACCATGAACACGGCGACCCACGGTGCGACCGACGACGCAGCCGCCGAACACCCAGACCCGCCCGGCAATCTGGCCGACAACGCGTCCGACACGGTCACGGCCGACCTGGCCGTCCAGGCCCAGCTGCGACGAGTGATGGGGGCTCCCGAACCCAGCGCGATGAACACCGAACGCGCGCTACACCGCGCCTACGACATCGAGACGTCCCCCGTCACCCCCGAACGCGTGACCGACATCAACCAGCTGGCCCTCGCCTACTTCCAGCAGGCGTTCCCAGGCTCCTGGGCCCAGACCTACCTGCAGCACCGCTTCCACCAGGACCTGACCGGGCACC
>NZ_JBPKAO010000035.1:0-1488 GCF_051216895.1 Aquipuribacter aurantiacus | reverse complement strand
CCAGGGGTTGACTCAGGAGCAGGGGGAGCCGCTCCACGGCATCGAGGCCGGTCGGCAGGGACCAACCCACCGACAGGCTCAGTCCCACCGGGACCCCGATCGTGGCGATCAGCAGGACGATGCTCGCCACCACCTGCTTAATCCTCACGGTCCCTGTGCTGCGACCGGTGCTGGTGCGGGTGCCAGTGGCGGTCATGGGGTAGTCACCTCCTCGGTGTCGCCGATGGCGGGGCGTGCCTGCGCGGACGCCGAGATGACTCGTTCGCCGACTCCGGCGGCGCGGAGCAGGACGGGGCGGTAGGTGAGGGTGACCGTCACCTCGACCCTCCCCTGCCCGTGCGTGATGGCGGCGCAGCCGGCCTCGGGGCGGTGCACGCGGATCCAGGTACAGGCGGCGGACTGCGCGGCGCCGGGCGCGACCGGGCGTACTCCCCCGCGGCCGCGGTAACCGCTCAGGTCCATCTCGTCGACGGCGGCTCGGGCGGCCTGGGAGGCCAGCCCGATCGCCTCCTGCCGGACGGTGATGGCCCGCCCCCCGTCGACCACCAGACCGCTCGCAAACACCAGGGCCGGGATCAGCAGGAGCAGCCACACCGTGGCCGAGCCCCGCTCACCTCGCGGCGAGGCGCGACGTGCGCTCACGCCGGTCCCCGGGGACTGCGAGCCCTCACGTGGGCGTCGGGTCGACAGGCAGCCCGGGCGTGCCTGCACCGGGAAGACGGACGACGGTGGCAGGGGTTGACCGCCCGCTGCTCCGGGAGCTCGCCAGCGTCGAAGGCAGCCGCAGCCAGGGGGGCGGGTCATGGTCGGGACCGGTACTGCTCGAGCGGGCTGGCGGCGGTCGCCGTCAGCGTCTTGGTGGCAGGCAGGGAGGGGAAACCGACGTCGCCGAGGCGAGTGGTGCAGGTGACGGTCACATCCACCGCCCCGCCGGGTTCGAACCGTGAGCCGTCGACGCTGATGGCCGGTCCGCCGGCGCACGTCACGGACTCCGCGGACAGCGCGACGTCTGCGGCGGTCTGCGCGGCGACTTGCGCGGCCGGAATGCTCCGGGTGAGGGAGGCCGCGCGGGCCGCGTCTCGTGCGGCGCCGGTGACCTGCAGCCGGGCCTGCTCCACGCGTCCGACCGCCACGACGAGCAGCACCGCCAGGACGATCGCGGGCACGAGCAGGACCAGCTCGACCGCGCCGAACCCCTCATCCGACCGGCCGCGCCGGGAGCCACGAAAGAGCGCTCGCGGGCCCCCTTGGGTCGACGACGGGGAAAGCCCTGGAGCGGTTCGTCGTGACGCGCCGGCATCTGGGGTCACGCGCACTCGGGTTGCCGGGGTCATGGTGGGCCGACGAACTGTTCGATGCTGCTGCGGGCGACGCCGGTGACCTGCAGGTCGAGGCCGGGGATCATCGACAGCCCGGTCGCGGTGATGCTGGCCTCGGCGGCGTCGGCACCGCGTTCGACGGTGATGGTCTGCACCGTCACCGTGTCAT
>NZ_JBPKAO010000034.1:0-1492 GCF_051216895.1 Aquipuribacter aurantiacus | reverse complement strand
TGGTACCCGCCGGGCTGCTGGGGCCCGGGCTGGCCGTAGGACGGCTGACCGCCCTGCGGCGGCGGGCCGTACGGACCGGGCTGGGCGGGACCGGGCTGGGCGGGACCAGGCTGCCCGCCCGGCTCACCCGGGCTGGACTGTCCGTAGCCACCCTGGGAGTACGGCGGGGGCTGGTTGGGGTCTGCGGGGGTGTTCGGGTCAGTCATGTCAGGTCCTTCGTCGGAGACGTCTCCCGTCGAACGTACTGCTAGCCGGGCCGCTGGGGAACGACGTCGACCCGGTCGTACGGCGTGTCCACGCGGTCGCGGTCCCCGGTCGCCGGCCCGGTGACGCAGCGGTCAGCGGACGAAGCGGATGGTGAGCGGGTACCGGTACCAGTCACCCCGGGAGGAGGCGATGGCCGCGATCACCGTGAAGACGGCGGCGGCCACGAGCAGCGCGCCGCCGGCGAGGGCCCACAGGGGTGCCAGCACGCCGAACGTGATGATCGTCAGGAGACCGCCGAGGGCGGCCACGCCCAGCCCGTACAGCAGCACCGAGAGCTGGAAGTTGAGCGCCTCGGCGGTGTGGTGGCGCACGAAGGGACCGCGGTCCTTGAGGACGAGGAACAGGACCAGCGGGGCGAGGAAGGGCAGGGCGACCAGGCTCCCGGCGATCCACGACAGGTGCGTCACGGTCGACCACGTCGTCTCGTCCGAGGGGGTCATCGGGGCCGGACCACGCCCGGCGGGGTAGGCGGGCCCGGCGCCGGGCCCGCCTACCCCGCCGGGCGTGGTCCGGCCCCGATGACCCCCTCGGACGAGACGACGTGGTCGACCGTGACGCACCTGTCGTGGATCGCCGGGAGCCTGGTCGCCCTGCCCTTCCTCGCCCCGCTGGTCCTGTTCCTCGTCCTCAAGGACCGCGGTCCCTTCGTGCGCCACCACACCGCCGAGGCGCTCAACTTCCAGCTCTCGGTGCTGCTGTACGGGCTGGGCGTGGCCGCCCTCGGCGGTCTCCTGACGATCATCACGTTCGGCGTGCTGGCACCCCTGTGGGCCCTCGCCGGCGGCGCGCTGCTCGTGGCCGCCGCCGTCTTCACGGTGATCGCGGCCATCGCCTCCTCCCGGGGTGACTGGTACCGGTACCCGCTCACCATCCGCTTCGTCCGCTGACCGCTGCGTCACCGGGCCGGCGACCGGGGACCGCGACCGCGTGGACACGCCGTACGACCGGGTCGACGTCGTTCCCCAGCGGCCCGGCTAGCAGTACGTTCGACGGGAGACGTCTCCGACGAAGGACCTGACATGACTGACCCGAACACCCCCGCAGACCCCAACCAGCCCCCGCCGTACTCCCAGGGTGGCTACGGACAGTCCAGCCCGGGTGAGCCGGGCGGGCAGCCTGGTCCCGCCCAGCCCGGTCCCGCCCAGCCCGGTCCGTACGGCCCGCCGCCGCAGGGCGGTCAGCCGTCCTACGGCCAGCCCGGGCCCCAGCAGCCCGGCGGGTACCA
>NZ_JBPKAO010000033.1:0-1710 GCF_051216895.1 Aquipuribacter aurantiacus | reverse complement strand
TAGCCCGGATCTTTCGTGGTCTCGGGGTGGCGTTCGGGCGGGACGTCGTGGCCCTCGCTGAGGGCTGATTCTGAAACAGGGGTCGGACAGTTGCCCCGGTGGTGCTCGGGGTGGCTCGGGTCCGTCCGACATGGTCCTGGTCGCGTGGCTGAGGGGTCGTGGTCTCTGGGTCAGCCGCTGGGTGCCGGGAGGGCTCGGAGTCGGGTCAGGATGGCCAGGACGAGGCCGGTCCAACGGCCGGCGGCGGCGAGGTGCAGGACGGTGCGGCGGGCACTGACCGCGAGCCTGCCGGCGGTGGCGAGCAGCCGTAGGCGGAGCCGCTTCGGTTCCCAGCGTCGGGCCGGATGCGCGGTCGCGTCAGTGGGGTCGGTGCAGCCGAGCAGCTGAAGCCAGGCGGTGAGGTCGGCGGCGAGGGCGACGATCTCGCACCAGACTTGGTTCGCAGTGAACCCGTGCAGGGGCAGGTTCGTGAGGCCGGTGTCCTTGGCATTGCGGATGCGGTCCTCGCAACGCGCGCGGCGACGGTGGCGCAGCTCGAGGTCGGCCAGCTGACCCCGCGTGGTGTTCGTCGCGAACGCCGTGAGCCGGTGGCCGTCGACATCGGTCAGTCGCAGCTGGGCGCCGGGGTGCGGGCGTTCCTTGCGGACGATGACGCGCATCCCGGTCGGCCAGGTCTTCAGGTCCAGGAGGGCGGTGACCTCAGCGACCCAGGCGCCGGGACGGACCGCGCCGTCAGCGTCGTAGGCCGGTGCCCAGACCCGGTCGGGGATCAGCCGCAACCGGTCGGCGATGTCGTCAGGCAGGCCGAACCCGACGGAGTACGACAACCGCTGGCCGGTCAGCCAGGCCAGGAACGCGTGGCTGAACCCCGCCCCGTCGGTGCGGATCAAGACCTTCCGACCAGGCCGGGTCCCGCTGCGATGTCCGGGCAGCTGCCGCAGCGCCTGCCGGGTGACGTCGATGTGGTCGGCGGCGGTGTTCGAGCCGGCGTTGCCCGGTCGGAGCTGGATCGCCAGCGGCTCGCCGGTGCCGCCCGCGCCGTGGTCGACGAACGCGGTGAGGGGGTGGAAGCCGTAGCCGCGCTTGAACGTCGGCCGGGCGTTCTCCTTGTCCGAGTGCGCCGTCACCAGCGTCGCGTCCAGGTCGATCACCAACGGCGTCATGGCGCTGATGTCGTGGTCCGGTGCGTGCTCCTCGGCCAGGTGCCAGGCCCGTGCGCGGGCTGCTGCTCGGGCCGCCCTGATCGCGGCCAGAGCCCGGGGTGTGTCGGCGGCCAGCGCGGTGATGGTGCGGGACACGGTCGGGTCGGAGGCGACCGGTCCGAACACGCGGGGCTCGCCCCGCAGGACGGCGATGTCGGCGAGGCAGTCACCGCCGACGGCCAGCGCGACGGCGAGGTCGAGGACGATTTTCCCGGGGTCGTGGCGGGCGTTCGGGCGCCGCCAGCGGCCCAGCGATCGCGACAGCTCACGATCCAGGCCTGTCGTTCGGGCGGTCTCGACGAGAGCCACCGCGCCGGCTTGGGAGACGACCCCGGCCCCGGCCGCGTCGACCTGAACACGCGGGTAGAGCCCGCTACGCTTCTTCACCTGGAAGGTGCTCCTCGAGCAGTGACGAATGGTCCCTCAGCAAGACCTATCGTTCCTGCTCAGGGGCACTTTTCACGTCACGACACGTTCGACGTCGCCCGCTGCCCGTGAAAGCCCCGGG
>NZ_JBPKAO010000032.1:0-2128 GCF_051216895.1 Aquipuribacter aurantiacus | reverse complement strand
CTGGGCGTCGTCGGTGCGCTCCCCCTGGCCCAAGGCCAGCTGTCTCGCCCCGGGTCTAGTGGAGGCTCGGAACTGACGCCGCGACGGTAGCCGCGGCGGGGTTGTGCCGGTAGTGGGTGTCCTCGAGTTCGGCGGGTGGGACAAGGCCGATCTCGCCGTGCAGGCGCCTGTGGTTGAACCAGTCGACGTACTCCGCGACGGCGGTCTCGAGGTCGTCGATGGACTTCCACGGGCCCTTGTTGCGGACCAGCTCGGCCTTGAAGAGCGAGTTGAATGCCTCGGCCAGGGCGTTGTCGTAGGAGTCGCCCGTGGACCCGACCGAGGCGACCGCCCCGGCCTCGGCGAGTCGCTGGGTGTAGCGAACGGCGACGTACTGGACGCCCTTGTCGCTGTGGTGCGTCAGGCCGGTGACGTCGTGACCGGCGTGCTGGCGGGTCCAGATCCCCATCTCTAACGCATCAAGGGCGAGGTCGGTGCGCAGGCTCTTCGACAGCTGCCAGCCCACGACCCGCCGGCTGAAGACGTCGATGACGAACGCCGCGTAGACCCAGCCAGCGAACGTTCGGCAGTAGGTGATGTCGGCGACCCAGAGCTGGTTCGGGGCGGTCGCGGTAAACGCGCGTTGGACCAGGTCCGGACGCCCGTCATGACCCTGGCCGGGAACGGTCGTGCGAGGACCCTTGGCTCGGGTGATGCCCCGCAGACCAGCGTCGCGCATAAGCCGCTCGACGGTGCAGCGGGCCACCGGTCTGGGCCCGTCGCCGCGGTCGACGACGTGACCTTCGCGACGCAGCTCGGCATGGACCTTCCTCGCCCCGTAGACGCCGTAGTTGGCAGCGTGGAGCTTCCGGATCGCCTCGGTCGTGACCACGTCCTCGCGGGAGCGCTGCGAGGGCCGGCGGACCTTCGCGGCGTAGTAGGTGCTCGGGGCGATCGACAGGCCTGACTCGGTCAGGACGGTGCAGATCGGCTCGACCCCGTGCTCCTCCTTGTGGGCGTCGATGTAGTCGACGATCACCGTTGTGGGCGGTCGAGCTCCGCCGCGAAGAAAGCCGACGCGCTACGCAGGATCGAGTTCGCCCGGCGCAGCTCCTTCACCTCACGCTCCAGCTCGGCCACCCGCTGAGCGTCGCTGGTCGTCGTGCCCGGCCGGGCGCCCTCGTCGACCTCGACCTGAGTGACCCAGCCCCGCAACGTCTCCGGGTTGATGCCCAGCTGCTCACCGATCCGCCTGCACGCACCCGGCCTGCTCGCCGGGTCCTTACGCGCGTCGACCGCCAACCGGATCGCCCGCTCCCGAAGCTCCTCGGGGTACTTCCGTGGTGCTGCCATGACTCTCATCCTCCGTGGGTTGAGAGCCTCCATCAATCCCGGGGCGAGACANCCTGCACGCACCCGGCCTGCTCGCCGGGTCCTTACGCGCGTCGACCGCCAACCGGATCGCCCGCTCCCGAAGCTCCTCGGGGTACTTCCGTGGTGCTGCCATGACTCTCATCCTCCGTGGGTTGAGAGCCTCCATCAATCCCGGGGCGAGACAAGCAGTCGGCCACCCCGATCGCCAAGAACACCCCGCGCGGCGGCGACCGGTGGCAGGTCGCCGCCCTCGCCCAACGACCCGGCACCCGCCTCAGCGCCCTGCTCCTCACCCGACAGCTCATCGCCACCGTCGTCCCCACCGGTGACGTCCTCGTCGCCTCTGCCGGCACCGAACGTCTCGAACAGGCCTACATCCGTGCCGGCTTCACCCCCGTCGGCCGCCGACGCNGGTGGCAGGTCGCCGCCCTCGCCCAACGACCCGGCACCCGCCTCAGCGCCCTGCTCCTCACCCGACAGGTCATCGCCACCGTCGTCCCCGCCGGTGACGTCCTCGTCGCCTCTGCCGGCACCGAACGTCTCGAACAGGCCTACATCCGTGCCGGCTTCACCCCCGTCGGTCGCCGACGCCTCTATCGCGTGGCCTGACCCCAAGCCGAGGCACGCTCGCGGTCCGCATCCGTCGTTGGCCACGCCCACCGAGCCCCTGGCCGAGGCCACTTGTCCTGGCGGGAACCACTCTCGAGAGACCCCCACATCACGGCCATTCAGCCAGGGACAGCTCCTGAACGCAGGACGAGCCGGATCACCCAAC
>NZ_JBPKAO010000031.1:0-2383 GCF_051216895.1 Aquipuribacter aurantiacus | reverse complement strand
CCCGTGAAAGCCCCGGGCTAGACGTTCATGCGGATGACATCACCCCGCACCTCTGTTAGCCGCTCACCGTTCACGCTTGCCGAGATGCCAGCTCCTCGGCCAGCTCGCGCTCAAGCGCACGTCCTTGAGCCGTCGACGTGCGCCCGGTAGGTCCGAGCGTCGGGGTACCAGCGCAAGGAAGGCGGTAGGTGCACCAGCAGCGTCCGCCCTCGACGGCGTAGGAGACCGGCGACCAGGCTGGGCTCGTCGTTGCGGGTGCCCGTGGTGAAGACCAAGCACGGCCAGGTCGCCCCCGGTGCGACCGGCTACGCCGATGCTTTGGTCGCCCTGACTGAGGACAACGTGGTTGAGACCGCCGACGCCTGGGGGCAAGGGCTACGACGGCAGTTCACCGAGGGACGCTCGTCGTCCTGCCGAGCGTGCGCGACCTCAAGGGGCCAGATATCGCGCTGCTGCGCGACTTCGAGGACGAGGGGTGGGTGTGCTGGCGCCCCGGCGAGGAGGCCTTCGAGCACATGAGGGACGCCGGCCCGCCCAGCTGATCGCAGACCGATTCCGCCAGGCGACCCCTCACTGACGCGGCGAGCCTTCGCGGCGGGCGGTCAAGGCGAAACCCGGTGTCAAGGGCCCCTGGCCGCGCAGTCCGGCAGAGGATCCGGAACGGGACGGTCGGTGCATCGGGGGCGGTGGGGTCGTCGAGGGGGCGTGGGTGTGCCGGCTGGCGGCCAGCACGTGGCGCGGTCAGCTCGTGGGTCGGTGCTCGGGGTCTCCCCAGCCGGGCTGTAGGGGCGGGAGGTCGCGCAGGCGGGGATCGGGTGGCGGGGGGGTCTCGCCGTCGTCATCGCGGGTGCGGCGACCGTACTGGTTGGGGATGTCGCCCCAACCCCAGTAGGGGACCGGGTGCGGTGGCTGGGCGCCGAGCTCGACCAGTGGGTCGACCTTGTAGAGGTCGACGGTGCAGAGGTGGGCCCAGTCGTCGCCGAGGTCAAAGACGTAGGCGAACCTCTGCCCGGGCTGGAGGGTGGACAGGCGGACTCGCTCGTCCAGGCGTGCCCCGGCGGGGGCGTCTTCCCAGTGCCGGTCCACCAGCAGTCCGGGGGCGGCGTAGGGGCCGAGGTCCGTGTCGAGCCTTGGCAGGCCGGGGGCGTCCTCGCCGAGGTCGAAGCAGTGCAGGTGGGCGCGCTCCCAGCGGGCGAAGGCGTCGTCGATGGCGGTGGCCAGCTGGGCGAAGGTGTGGCTGCGGGCGGCGGCGAAGGACCGGCCTGGGCGAGGCCAGAAGTCCTGGCCGCGGCCGCTGACCAGCTCGACCTGGATCGACAGCCATGTCCTGCTCATCCGAGACGTTCTCCAGCGGTGGGTGTTGTGGGACCGACGAGGCTAACCGTTGAATCGTTCCTTGTGGCCGGTGACGGGAGCTGGCCGGAAGGTTGGCGCCGCACCGCGTCCACGACTTGCGACTGGTCGGGCATGATCTGGGACACCCGAGTTGACCGCCTCGCGCGGACGCGGCACGTTGCTCCGGTTACGGTCATTGGGTGGTGGAGCGGGGCGNCTTGTGGCCGGTGACGGGAGCTGGCCGGAAGGTTGGCGCCGCACCGCGTCCACGACTTGCGACTGGTCGGGCATGATCTGGGACACCCGAGTTGACCGCCTCGCGCGGACGCGGCACGTTGCTCCGGTTACGGTCATTGGGTGGTGGAGCGGGGCGCATGCTGAGCGTTCAGCCGTGGGGAAGGACCGTGCCCGAGACGCCAGCACCGGGCCGCGTGGAGGAAGCGCTGGGCCTCGTTCTGGCGCACGCGTTTCCGCTGGACCGCCGAAAGCAGGACGCTGTACGTGCGTACCTGCTCGACGCTGGCCCGACTCCGGCGTCGGCTGAGAAGACCGCCGACCGGTTCGGCATGAGTACGCGCTGGGTGCGGCATCTCAGCTACACCGCCAAGACGTTCGCGCGTACCGTCCCGCCCCCGGAGACCCTCCTTGAGGCCATGCGGCGCCTTGAGCGTGGCGGTATTCGCACGGGCGATGAGATCACCGCCAGCTTGTTCGAGGCGGGCCTGACCCTGGGGCACGTGCCGGTGCGGTCGCTGCTCCGTATCGGGGACCTTTTCGGTATGGTCGCGGCCCGGAGTAGTCGTGTCGTTGCCGCCGGTACTGGCCCCGGCCCCGCGGGCCGGAAGCAGGTCGGCACTGTCGTAGTTCCCGACCGGGAGGAACTGCTGATGCGTTCCTACCTCGACCAGTTGCACCTTCTCCTGCGGCATCAGATCGCGGTCCCGCTCCCGGCCACCCGAGGGACCACCGCCCCCCGCTCGACCAGGGATGCGATCACGGCCCTCGTCGATCACGACACGCGATTGACCCTTCACGCCCCGTCCTCTGA
>NZ_JBPKAO010000030.1:0-2718 GCF_051216895.1 Aquipuribacter aurantiacus | reverse complement strand
ACCACTCCAGGGGACTCACTCACAGCCCCCAGGCCGGCCTCACGAAAATGTCCATGACTTGTGATGATCCGACACCCACGGACCTCCGGTCCACCGATTCAGCCAAGACGCCCCGTAGCCGACCTCGAGCCGGTGTCACCGTCGAAGTCGGTCCTTGACTGGGGGTCCCCAGTTGGCGATCGATTGTCGGAGACGTCGTGCCCGATCGGTCCCCGAGACGGCGATCAGTCGCGCGGTCGCCTCGATCGCATCGTTGACCACCCGGTGGCCACGATCTCAATCACCCCCAGAACAGCAAGGACCAGGCCAGCCTGGCGCAGTCCAATCACGGGGGTCTCGACGTCAAGGAAGGCGACGTACATCACCAGCCCACCGATGACCATGCCTGCCCCGGCGAGAAACGCCCACCCCTGCTTGCTCATGATGCTCTCGCCTTGCGGCTCGCCTCGGTCATGGGTCAACCCTGCGGGAGGCACCCCCTCACCGGCAGCGGCCGAGAGACTGCAANCGACGTACATCACCAGCCCACCGATGACCATGCCTGCCCCGGCGAGAAACGCCCACCCCTGCTTGCTCATGATGCTCTCGCCTTGCGGCTCGCCTCGGTCATGGGTCAACCCTGCGGGAGGCACCCCCTCACCGGCAGCGGCCGAGAGACTGCAACGACGGTCCGAAGGTCGACGTCATGGCAGCCAATGGTGGACCGACGGCGGTGCCGCCCGGCTCAGCTTGTCACCGCTCCTGACGGCGAGCAGCGCGCCGGAGACCCCTCAACGACCCGATCGCCACCTGGGGATGGGCGAATTCAGGCGGTTGTCGCAACGACGGGTCGTTCGGGGTCTGACAGTAGGCGCTGAAGGGCGTCCTCTGGCGTGATGCCGCCGAGGGTCTTGCGGGGTCGCTGGTTGAGCTCGGTGGCGACCTCGAGCAGCCGTTCTGGGGTGTGCAGGGACAGGTCGGTGCCCTTAGGGAAGTACTGGCGCAGCAGGCCGTTGGTGTTCTCGTTCGAGCCGCGCTGCCAGGGGCTGTGGGGGTCGCAGAAGTAGATGGCCATCTCGCTGGCCAGGGTGATCTGGCGGTGCTGGGCCAGCTCGGTGCCCTGGTCCCAGGTCAGGGTCTTGCGCAGGTGCGCGGGCAACGTCTTGATGGCCGCGAGGAGACCGTCTCGGACTGCCAGGGCGCCGTGACCGTTCGGCAGGTGCACCAGCATCGTGAACCGGGTCTGCCGCTCGACCAGCGTCGCGATCGCGCTTCGGCAGTTCGAGCCCAGGATCAGGTCGCCCTCCCAGTGACCCGGGACGGCCCGGTCGGCGACCTCGGCCGGCCGATCGCTGATCATGATCATGTCGGGGATCTTCCCCGAGCCACCCGTGGTCTTGGGGCGTCGCGGGCGTCGGATCGCGCGTCCGGTCCGCAGGTGCTGGTGCAGGTCAGCGCGCAGGTGGCCGCGGCCCTGGACGTAGAGGGCCTGGTAGATGGTCTCCGGACTCAACTGCAGCTCCAGTCGCTCGGGCACCACCACGGCCAGGTGGTCGCTGATCTGTTCGGGACTCCACTTCAGGCACAGCTTGGCCTGCACCCGCTCGGCCAGCTCGGGGATGTCGAACTTGCTGGCCTTCGGCCGGCGACCCCGCAGGTCGGCCCGCTTCTGAGCCGCGTACGGCGCATAGGACACCACGGTGGGCACATCGGGTGTCCGTGGCGCGGCCGTCGTGCCGTTGCGTCTCAGCTCCCGGCTCACCGTGGACGGCGCCCGCCCCAGCAGCACCGCGATCGACCGGACCCCGGACCCACCCGACCGCAGGTCCGCGATCCGCAGCCGCTCCTCCAACGACAGGTAGCGCCCCGACGGGGCCGGCTTCCTCCGTGGCACCACCCCGCCGGTCGCCTGGCGCCAGCGCCGGCCGCTTCGTCTGTCCACGCCGACAGCGTCACAGGCCGCCTGCAGCGTCGAACCCCGGACGATCAGTACCCAGAACGCGGCCTGCTTGTCGATCAGTTCTTTCCTGGACAACACCAGCAGCACCTCACATCAGGGGGTGTTGCGACGACCGACTGAGCCCGCCATCCCTTGCCGGACTGCGCGGCCAGAGGCCATTGACGCCGGATTCGCGTCGATCGCCCGCCGCGGTGGCTCGCGTTGTCGAAGTGGGATCGGCTATTGAACTTCCAGTACTACAGCAGGCCCTCCGGAAGAAAGAATACTGCGATGGCTGCCATCAGAGTCAGGACGCTCGCGATCAAAGCCAGACCCTTTCCTGCAGCGTCCCAAGGCTCCTTGCCCGGGTCCCCGTGCGCCGCAAGCCGGAAATATGCGCCAAAGCATGCGATAACGAGTGGCGTAAGCACCAAGAGGCTCAGGCGTTTGACTGGGTCGTCCACCTGACCGCTAATGAGTTGTATGCCTAAGAGGATGACACCGACAACAAACACAATCAGCAGAACTGGACTAAAATGAAGTTTCACTGGGTGCAGCCTTATCGCTAGTCGAGGGCAGGGACATGCCGTCACGACGTGCCCCGCAATGATTCCTGTCACGATGCAACCCCGACACTCGGGGTCAATTCCAGGATAGGCGACAGACGGGGTCTTACGCGCTTGGCCGCGCTCACAGGCGCCGTCGGGGCGGTGACCCAGGCCATCGCGTGGTGCTCGTCAGTGTCTTGGCAGGTCGGCTCCCCGCACAGCGGTCCCGGCCTAGCCCGGATCTTTCGTGGT